>NZ_JBVHLX010000006.1:0-128148 GCF_055558775.1 Streptomyces sp. NPDC025638
GGAACGGACGCTTCCTTTGTACTCACCCTCTCGGGCTTTCCTCCGGGCGCTTCCCTTCGGTCTTGCGTTTCCGACTCTATCAGATCTTTTCTCGATCCGATTTCCTCGGTGCTTTCCAGGTTTCCGCTCTCGCGTTTCCCTTTCCGGCGGATCCGACTCTATCAGATCCTTTCGGGCCTGATTCCCAGTCAGCGGGGTTTGTCCTCGCGGCCGTTGGGCCGTTCCGACGTCTCAAACCTTAGCGGATCCTCCCGGCAGTTCCTAATCGGGCTGCCGTGTCCGAATCGAATTGAATTCGGGCACGCCGAATTCAACCCGGCTGGGTGATCGTGCTGATGGTTTGGGCTGCCGCTGCTGCGGCGGGAGGTGCTGTCGCAGAACCGTTACGGCCCCGTGGCAACCCGAAGAACTCTACGGATCGGGCAGGGGGCTGTCAAGCACCCTCTGTCAAGATCTTTTCTGCCGGGCGTCAGTCCAGGTCGGAGAGGCGCCCGCCGGCGTCCGGCTGGGCGTGCTCCACCCTGCGGAGCAGCCGGGTGAGGGCTTCCCCAAGCACCGTGCGCTCCTCCGCGGAGAGGTCCTGGAGGAGGTCCTCCTCGAAGACGGAGGCGAGGCGCATGGCCTCCAGCCACTTCTCGCGGCCCTCAGGAGTCAGCTCCACGATCACCCGAACGCGGTTGGACTCGTCCCGCTCACGGGTGACGAGGCCCTCCGCCACCATCCGGTCGATGCGGTGGGTCATCGCGGCCGGCGTGAGGCCGAGGCGCTTGGCCAGGTCGCTGGGGCCCATGTGGTAGGGGGCGCCGGAGAGGACGAGAGCCTTGAGGACCTCCCACTCGGCGTTGCTGATGCCGAGGGCGGAGGTCTGGCGGCCGTAGGCGACGTTCATGCGGCGGTTCAGGCGGGACAGCGCCGAGACGATCTTCTCGACCTGGGGGTCGAGGTCCTGGAACTCGCGCTGATAGGCGGCGATCTGCTCTTCGAGGGTCGGCTCGCCGCCGATGCCGATGGTGCCGGAGGTGTCGCCCATGGGGGCAAGTATCGCATGGGGCCGCTTGGCGTTGAAGTCCTTGGATGTGTACTCTTTAGGTTCGAACTTTACCTTCGAAGTCTTCGGTACTAAGTACTGAGATACACCAACTACCTGAGAGAGGTGAACGTGACCAGGGCGATGGGCGCAGCGATGCGCCGGATCCACGTGGGCAACGCACTCAGCGCGTTCGGGCTCGGCTTCACCGTCCCCTACCTGTACGTCTATGTGGCGCAGGTGCGGGGTCTTGGAGCCATGACGGCGGGGCTGGTCCTCGCCGTCTTCGCCGTGGCCGCGCTCATCGTGCTGCCGTTCGCCGGCCGGGCGATCGTGCGGCGCGGCCCGCTGCCGGTCCTGCTCGCCGCCCTGGTCATGGCCGCACTGGGCGCCCTGAGCCTGGGGCTCGCGGGCAATGCGCCTGCCGTGCTCCTCTCCGCGGCGGCGCTCGGGGCCGGGCAGGCCGTGATGCAGCCGGCGCTGGCGACGATGATCGTGGACTGCTCGTCGGCGGAGACTCGGTCGCGGGCGTTCGCGACGCAGTTCTTCCTGCAGAACCTCGGGCTCGGGGTCGGCGGGCTCATCGGCGGTCATCTGGTCGACACCACGCACGTCTCCTCCTTCACGCTCCTGTTCGCGATCGAGGCGGCGATGTTCCTGCTCCTCGTCGTGATCATGTCGACGGTGCGGATGCCGCACTCGCCGCGGATCGAGGACGCGCCCGCGCGGTCGGCGAAGGGCAGCTGGAAGCAGCTGCTCGGCAACCGGGCCATGGTGCAGCTGTCCGTGCTGGGCTTCGTGCTGTTCTTCGCCTGCTACGGACAGTTCGAGTCCGGGCTGGCCGCGTTCGGTGTCGAAGCCGCGGGGATCTCCACCTCCGCGCTCGGTACGGCGCTGGCCGCGAACACCCTGATGATCGTGGTCGCGCAGTTCGCCGTGCTGAAGTTCGTCGAGCGCCGTCGCCGCTCCCGGGTGATCGCCGCCGTGGGCCTGATCTGGGCCGTGGCGTGGGTCGTGGCAGGGTACGCGGGTCTCGGGCACGGCAGTCAGGAGATGGCCACGGCCGCGTTCGTGTCGACGTACGCGCTGTTCGGGCTGGGTGAGGCGATGCTGTCGCCGACCGTCGCCCCGCTGGTGGCCGATCTGGCGCCGGAGGGGATGGCGGGGCAGTACAACTCCGCCTTCGCCCTGGTGAAGCAGCTCGCGCTGGCCGTCGGGCCCGCGGTGGGCGGGCCGATGGCGGCCTCGCTGCACACGCCGTACATCGTGACGTTCCTGCTGTTTTCGCTGGGCATCACGGCCCTCGCGCTCCGGCTGGGGCGGCAGCTCACCGCCGCGCAGGACCGGCCCTGGCAGGCGAGGAGCCGGGTCGTGGCGCGGGGCGCGGCGCCCGCGGAGCCGGTGGTCGCCGAGGCATGAGCACGGCGAAGGCGGCCGTCACCTTCGGGTGGCGGCCGCCTTCTGCTTCACCGGATCGCGCCTTGTCGGTGCCGGATCGCGCTGAGCCTCTAGCGGATCGCGGTCGCCAGGATCGCGGTGAAGGGGAGGGTCGGCCTGCCGTCGGGGCCCGTGCGGTCGGCGAGGCGGGCGGCGACCGAGTGGCCCGCGGCGACGAGCGTCTCCTCGCCGTGGGCGTCGGCGAGCCGCTGGCCCCAGGGCAGGACGGAGAGATGGCCCGGGGCGAAGTCCGCGAGCGGGGGCAGGGCGATGCCGAAGGTGATCTCGCGCGTCGTGACGTCGTGGCAGCCCGCCTTGCCGAGGGCGTCGGTCAGCCGGTCGGCCGTACAGGCGAAGGCGGTGCCCAAGGCGGCCGCGGCTTCGTCGCCGCCGTACTCCTTGATGGCTTCGTACTGGGCGGTGAGGTACGGCGAGAGGCTCATGTCGGCCCAGACGGTGGCCGCGAAGCGGCCGGAGGGGCGCATGACACGGGCCGTCTCCGTGAGGGCCTCGGTGAGGTCGGGGAAGAACTGGGCGCCCTGTTGGCAGACGACCGCGTCGAAGGTTGCGTCGGGGTACGGGAGCCGGTCGGCGGAGGCCTCGGTGAACTCGATGTCGGGGTACAGGCGTGGATGGTGGGCGACGGCCACCTTGAGCATGCCCGTGTTGACGTCGACGCCACGGACGCGGCCGGCGGGGCCGACCTGGGCCGCGGCCGCGCGGGCGGCGAAGCCGGTGCCGCAGGCGAGGTCGAGGACGACATCGCCTGGGCACAGGTCCACGGCGTCGAGCAACGCCGTCGTGAAGGGCGCCATCAGCGGCGCCACATACTCCTCATAGCGCTCGGGAGCGCTTCCCTTGAGCTGAAATCCCGGTTCGTCTGCCATGGGGAGCTAGTAGCACCGCGGAGCGGGTTCGCCTAGATGGCGCGCGGCAGCACGAACTCGCACCACACCGCCTTCCCACCACCCGGGGTCCGCCGGGATCCCCAGTTCGAGGCGATCGTCGCCACGATGGCGATGCCCCGGCCCGACTCGTCCCCCGGTTCCGCGCGGCGGCGGCGCGGGAGGTGGTCGTCGCCGTCGGTGACCTCGACGATGAGGCGGCGGTCGGTGCGGCGGAGTCTCAGGCGCATGGGCGGGGTGCCGTGCTGCAGGGAGTTGGCGACCAGTTCGCTGGCGGCGAGGACGCCCAGGTCGTGCAGGTCGGCGGGGAAACGCCAGCTGGTCAGCACGCCGGAGGCGAACGCACGCGCGCGTGGGGCCGCTTCCACTCCGCCGAGGAGTTCCAGGGCCGCGTTGCGGAAGAGGTCGCCGTCGGGGCCCGTGCGGGCCGGGTGCTGGAGGACCAGAACCGCCACGTCGTCGTCGTGGTCGGCGGTGACGCCCGCCGTGCGGACCAGGCGGTCGCAGACCACCTGGGGTGTTCCCGTCGCCCCCGCCAGTGCCCGCTCCAGTGACGCGATGCCCTCGTCCAGGTCCTCGTCCCGGCGCTCGACCAGGCCGTCCGTGTAGAGGACCGCGGTCGAGCCGGGGCCCAGCGGGATCGAGCCCGACGCGTGCATCCAGCCGCCCGTGCCGAGCGGGGGACCGGTCGGCTCGTCGGCGCGCAGCACCGTGCCGCTCTCATCGCGGACCAGGATGGGCAGGTGCCCGGCGGAGGCGTACACCAGCCGCCCCTCGTTCGGGTCGTGGATGGCGTACACGCAGGTGGCGATCTGGTTGGCGTCGATCTCCGTGGCGAGGCCGTCCAGGAGCTGGAGGACTTCGTGCGGGGGCAGGTCCAGGCGGGCGTACGCGCGGACCGCCGTGCGGAGCTGGCCCATCACCGCGGCCGCCCGTACCCCCCTGCCCATCACGTCGCCGATCACCAGGGCCGTGCGGCCGCCGCCCAGGGTGATCACGTCGTACCAGTCGCCGCCGACCGCGGACTCGGTGCCGCCGGGCTGGTAGGTCGCCGCGATCCTCAGGTCGTCCGGCTCCTCCAGCTCCTGGGGGAGCAGGCTCCGCTGCAGGGTCACCGCGGTCTCGCGCTGGCGGCGTTCGCTGGCGCGGAGGCGTTCGGCGGCCTCGGCGTGGTCGGTGACATCGGTGGCGAAGACCAGCACCGCGCCGTCGCCGCCGTCCCGGACCCCGTTCTCGGCCGCCGGGGTGCAGGTGAAGGTGTAGGAGCGGCCGTCGGGGGCCCTGCGGGACTTGAGGGTGCGGGGCTTGCCGCTGCGCAGGACCTGGTCGAGGAGGGGCAGCAGGCCCAGTTCGGCGAGCTCCGGGAGGGCCTCGCGGGCGGGTTCGCCGAGCGGTCGCTGGCCGAACGCCGCGGCGTAGGCGTCGTTGACGTAGGCGATGCGGTGGTCGGGGCCGTGGACCAGGGCGACGAGGGCCGGGACGCGGTCGAGGACCTCGCGCGCGGGGAGCTCGTCGACGGCGGGCACGGACGGTGCGTCGTCGGTCAGTTGTTCGGCGCGGGCCGCGGGCACGGAGCCTTCCCCCCGCCGGTCCGGAGTGACCGCGTGCTCGGTCCGCGCTGCGGCGCGGCGCTGCGTTCCGGGGAGCCGGGCGCTCCAGCGCGTGAAGTTCACGAATCCTTGCCTCGTGTCGTCGTGGTCGGCCGGCACCGGATCCGGCCGAGGGTCCGGGGGTTGTCCCGGGAATTGCGGTGCTCGGGAAAAGCCTCATGGGTGCTGAGGGCGGGCGGATGCCCGTCCAAGGTCGTGGGGCAGTCTGGCAGGCTGGCCGACCGCGGCGACATCCGTCAGACGCCGGAGCGGCTCGGGGAGTTCCTCGGTCCGGTCAGGACGACCCCTTCGGGTCGTCCGAGGGGTCGTGATGAGGCTTTCCACCGGCCGCGAGTTCGAACTCCGCGCGGGGATGTTCGAGCGAGCCCAGGGAGACGATCTCCCGCTTGAAGAGTCCGGAGAGGGTCCATTCGGCGAGTACGCGGGCCTTGCGGTTGAAGGTGGGCACCCTGCTGAGGTGGTAGACGCGGTGCATGAACCAGGCAGGGTAGCCCTTCAGCTTGCGGCCGTAGACCTGTGCTACGCCCTTGTGCAGTCCGAGTGAGGCGACGGCACCGGCGTAGGAGTGCGCATAGGTGTCGAGGGGCTCGCCGCGCAGGACGTGCGCGATGTTGTCGCCGAGGACCCTGGCCTGGCGTACCGCGTGCTGGGCGTTGGGCGCGGTCTCCCTGCCCGGCTCCTGAGCCGTGACGTCGGGGACGGCTGCGGCGTCGCCCGCGCTCCACGCGTGTTCCACGCCGTCGACGGTCAGCTGGGTGGTGCACTTGAGGCGGCCGCGGCCGTCGAGCGGAAGGTCGGTGGCGGCCAGGACCGGGTGCGGTTTGACGCCGGCGGTCCACACGACCGTACGGGTCGGGAAGCGCTGGCCGTCACTCAGTACGGCGATTCGGTCGACGCAGGATTCGAGGCGGGTCTCCAGGAGGACCTGGATGTTGCGGCGGCGCAGTTCGGTCAGGGTGTAGCGGCCCATCTCCGCGCCGACCTCCGGGAGGATCCGGTCGGCGGCCTCGACGAGGATCCACTTCATGTCCTCGGGCCGGACGTTGTGGTAGTAGCGCGTGGCATAGCGGGCCATGTCCTCGAGTTCGGCCAGTGCCTCGACTCCGGCGTAGCCGCCGCCCACGAAGACGAAGGTGAGGGCCGCGTCGCGGATCGCGGGGTCGCGGGTGGAGGAGGCGATGTCCATCTGCTCAAGGACGTGGTTGCGCAGCCCGATGGCCTCCTCGACGGTCTTGAAACCGACGGCGTGCTCGGCGAGGCCGGGGATGGGGAGCGTGCGCGCGATCGAGCCGGGGGCGAGGACGAGTTCGTCGTAGGCGAGGTGCTCGGCGCCCCTGCCCTCCTCCTCGGTGGCAAGCGTGGTGAGGGTGGCCGTCCGCGTGGTGTGGTCCACGGCCACCACCTCGCCGACGACGACATGGCACTGGTCCAGGACGCGGCGCAGCGGTACGACGACATGACGAGGAGAAATCGAACCGGCGGCTGCTTCGGGCAGGAACGGCTGATACGTCATGTACGGATCCGGAGTGACGACAGTGATGTCGACGTCGCCCCGCCTGAGCTCCTGTTTCAGCCTCCGCTGAAGTCGCAGGGCGGTGTACATCCCGACGTAGCCGCCACCGACAACGAGAATGCGCGCACGTTCCTTCACCATCCCATGACGCACCCGGCGCTCTAGTTTGTCCACAGCCTCGACAATTTGTGTGACCGGCGACCTGGTGATCGCGGCGGCGCCGGGGCTGTCGAAGCCGGGAGAAAGCGGGCAGGTCAGCGGGGGCGGACACGAGGGCGCCAGAGTGCGCAAACGGGACGTATGCGCTCCGTACTCCGATCGGGGGGCGCTCCGTGCGGAACCTGCCCCTTCTGAATTGACTCCCTCTCAACTATGTTCGTGTGTCGACGGGGTGTAGGGGATGTGGTCGAACGGGTCCGCGACGGGCGGTCCCGCTCAGGGAACGGTGCCAGTTCCGCGCACTCCGGATTCAGTGGCGGGGAGTCTCCGGGGGGAGACGTCATTAACCGGGGGAACGCTTATGCATATTCAGGACACGCATTGGTCTTCGGCGAACGCCATCGCACCCGCTGGCGGTGCGATGGGCGCGGCGGCGGGCAACGGACGCGCGGACGGGTCGCGCACGACGCCGCTGCGGGTGGACGCACAGCGCAATCTGGAGCACGTGCTGCGAGCGGCGCGCGAGGTCTTCGGCGAGCTGGGTTACGGCGCGCCGATGGAGGACGTGGCGCGGCGCGCGCGGGTCGGTGTGGGCACGGTGTACCGGCGCTTCCCGAGCAAGGACGTCCTGGTCCGGCGGATAGCCGAGGAGGAGACCTCCCGGCTGACCGACCAGGCGCGGGCGGCGCTCGGGCAGGAGGACGAGCCGTGGTCGGCGCTGTCGCGCTTCCTGCGCACGTCGGTGGCCTCGGGGGCCGGGCGGCTGCTGCCGCCGCAGGTGCTGAGGGTCGGCGTCCAGGAGGACGGCACCGAGGACGCGGGCTCCGCGGCCGAGGAGGCGCGGGTGCCGCAGCAGCGGAGCCAGCCGGGCGCCGGTGAGCTGCGGCTGGTGTCCGAGGAGCCGGCCGCTGCCGCGGACGACGACGCGGGTGCGGCGGCGCTGCTCGAAGTGGTCGGCCGGCTCGTGGAGCGGGCCCGTGCGGCGGGCGAGCTGCGGCCGGACGTGTCGGTGTCCGACGTACTGCTGGTGATCGCCACGGCGGCCCCGTCGCTGCCGGACGCGGCCCAGCAGGCGGCGGCCTCGGCACGGCTGCTGGACATCCTGCTGGAGGGGCTGCGTTCGCGTCCCGCGTGAGCGGTGCGGCTTTTGCGCACGCCGATCAAGTACCCGGCGGGGTCGGCTCGTTGAGCCCTCCCCGTCCGGGTGATGGCCGGTACCGCCGGACGGCAGTCCGCTCGGACGAGTGGATGGCTCGTACTCGGGGGTCCTGAACAAAGGCCGGTGTGGCACTCTGACCCGGTGATCGGGTCGGGCTTGCAGGCGTCGGGGGCTTTCCGCGATGGGCGTTGACGGGTGGGACGAGTCCCTCGGTGACGGTGACGCGGACGCCGGCGGGCTGACCGCGCCCCAGGTGCCCAGCCAGGGCGGCCGGGCGGACGTACCGCGCTCCGGCGACCCGGCGAAGGGCAGCGTCCCGGCCCAGCGCGAGAGCAGCCCCCTGCCGTCGCGTGAGGCGGCGCCGGGTGACGGCGAGCTGATCGAGCGGATGCGCGCGGGCGACGACACGGCGTACGAGGAGCTGTACCGGCGCCATGCGAACGCCGTGCGCCGTTACGCCCGCTCCTGCTGCCGCGACGCCCACACCGCGGACGATCTGACGGCCGAGGTCTTCGCCCGCATGCTCCAGGCGGTGCGCGGCGGCTCGGGACCCGAGCACGCCGTACGCGCCTATCTGCTCACCTCCGTCAGGCGGGTGGCCGCGCACTGGACGAAGTCGTCCCGGCGCGAGCAGCTCGTCGACGACTTCGCGGTCTTCGCCGCTCATGCCACGCGCGCGTCCGAGGTGCCGGGCGACGGCACACTCGCCCTGGGCGCCGATGTGCGGGCCCTGCACGAGGCCGAGCAGTCCCTCGCCATGCGCGCCTTCCGCTCGCTGCCCGAGCGCTGGCAGGCGGTGCTGTGGCACACCGAGGTGGAGGACGAGTCGCCGAGCGAGGTGGCCGTCCTGTTCGGGCTGGACGCCAACGGCACGCGCGTGCTCGCCAGCCGCGCCCGCGAGGGCCTCAAGCAGGCCTACCTCCAGGCCCATGTCAGCGCCACGCTCGCCGGCGACGCGGAGTGCGCGCGCTACGCCGACCAGCTCGGCACGTACGCCCGCCGCAAGCTGCGCATCCGAGCCGAGCGGGGCCTGCGCAAGCACCTGGCGGAGTGCGCCGGCTGCCGGCTGGCGGCCGCCCAGATCGAGGAGGTCGCGAGCGGGATCCCCGCGGTCGTCCCGGTCGCGGTCATCGGCTGGTTCGGCGCCGCCGGGTACGCCAAGGCGCTCGGGATCATCGCCACCGGCGCCGGAGTGGGCGCCGCGGGTGCGGCCGCCACGGCCGGTGCCGGCTCGTCCGGCGGGGCGGGCGGTGGCGCGGCGGCCGCCGAGGGGCTGGCCGGATCGGTGAAGGCCGGTATCGCTGCCGGTGTGGTGGCGGTCGGGGTCGCCACGGTGGCGCTCGCCCTCCTGAACGACGGCCACCCGGCCAAGGACGTCGCCAAGCCGTCGTCCCCACCGTCGGTCGCCCAGCCGCAGGCGCCGGCCCCCACGCCCTCGGAGACGCCGCCCACGCCGAAGGCACCGGGCATCGTCCCGGTGGCCGCCCCGACGCCGGCCCCCACCCCGTCGAGCGCACCCGGACAGAGCCCGAACCCGACATCGAGCCCGAGCACGAGCCGGACCCCGGCCCCCTCGCCGAAGCCCACACCGACACCGACAGCGACGCCCACCCGCACCCCCGCTCCGCCCACGACGCCCGCACCCCCGCCGGCGCCGGCACCGGTCGTCTACCAGTGGAGCGATCTGCGGTACGACATCACCGGCGACGGCAGCAAGCCCGAGATGCGGCCGGCCGAGAGCACCTGGGTGTGGCGGCGCTACGGCCTGTCCGTCGCCGACAAGCACTACGCGCGCGGTGTGACCGTCCACGGCGTCTCCTCCGTCACCGTCGACCTCAACCGGGAGTGCTCCGCGTACGACGCGATGGCCGGCGTCGACGACCTGACCCTGGGACTCGGCAAGGTCTACTTCTCCGTCTACGCCGACGGCGTCCGGCTGTGGCGGTCCGGGATGGTCAGGGGCGGCGCCCCGGCCGTCCCCGTCCATGTGAACCTGGCCGGGCACCGCACCGTACGGCTGGTGGTCGAGCCGCACAGCAACGCCTTCGACGCCGCGGCGCTCGCCGACTGGGCCGACGCGAGGTTCACCTGCCGCTAGAGGCGTCAAGTCCGCCGCTGGCGGTGGGCGTGCGCTCCAGCTCCCGCAGTACGTCGTCCGCGGTGCAGGACGCTCCCCGGGCGCGCTCGGCCGCGTAGCGGGCGGGGGTCAACTGCGCGCGGGCGGTGGTGTCGACGGCCGCCGCGCGGGTGCGCTCCGGCTCGGGGCGTGGATGGCCGGCGCGCCAGTGGTCGGCGGCCGTGAACAGCCGTACCGCACCCGCCAGATCGCCGAGCCGGGCCAGCAGGTCGGCCGCGATGTCCACGAGCCCTGCCGTGATCGACTCGGCGCACCGCCGTTGCACGGCCTCGCGCAGCACCTCGGCCACGACCGGCAGCCCGTGCGCGGGACCGGACTCGCCGGCCGTGATCAGGGCCTCGACCGCGCCCAGGCCCGCCGTGAACTGGGGCGGGGCGTTTCCGCCCGCCATCGTCGCGAGCGTGGCCTCGAACAGTTCGCGCGCGCGGACCATGTCTCCGGCGTCCTGGGCGATGTGCGCCCGCAGCAGCAGGATGAAGGCCCGGGACTCCGCCACCCCGTACTGGTCGGCCGCCGCGGCCGCCTCGTCCAGGGCGGAAAGCGCCGCCGCCCGGTCGCCGGAGCGGTAGGCGATCTCGGCGAGCCGCGCGATCAGGAACGGCGACTCGGCGTATCCGCCCACCTCGTAGGCGAGTCGCAGTGCCTCCTCGTACTCGCGCCCGGCCTCCTCGAACCGGCCGCGCGCCATGGCCGCCTCGCCGGCCGCGCTGCACACCTGGGCCCGCATCCAGCGGTCCCCCACCCGCCGGCTGAGCACCCGCAGCTCCGCCAGGTCCTCGTCGACGCCGCGCAGATTGCCGGGCGAGTCGACGACGACGTGGGTGCGGTACATCAGGCTGACGCCGACCGCCCAGTCGTCGCCGTGGAGACGGCAGTTGGCGACCGCCGCATCCATGTCGGGGCCGACCTCCGCGGGGCCGCCCAGGTAGTAGGCGGTGAGCGGCCAGACGATGCCCGGCAGCCGCGCGGACCGCGGCCCGCCGTGCTCGAAGACGGCTCGCACGCGCGCGATGTACTCCGGGGCCCGCTCGTCCGTCAGCAGATCCGGGGCGCCGGTCTCGGACGTCAGGAACATATGGAGCATCCGCAGGTCCATGCGCAGGTCGCGCAGGGGGTGGCCCGCCTCCGCGTCGGGGGCCGCGAGAAAGGCGCCCACCGGGTCGGCGGAGGCGGCGAGCCGGTCCCGGGCCGTGGCGTCCTCGGGCAGGGCGTCCACGGCGACGCCCAGGCGCAGCACCGCCCCCACCCAGTCCACGGCCTCCTGGCGGTAGTTGCGCAGCCACCAGAACCAGCCGACCGCGAGGACGAGCGCGCCCGCCGTCTCCTCGTCGCCGTCGCGCAGGGTGCGGTCGAGGGCGGCGCGGATGTTGTCCAGTTCGGTCTCCAGGCGGGAGATCCACGGCAGTTGGGCCCCGGACCTCAGCAGTGGTTCCGCCCGCTCGGTCAGGGCGCGCACCCACGCGCGGTGCCGCAGTTCTGCCGCCGCGCGCAGCTCGGGGACCTCGGCGGCGCGCTCGCCGGCGTACTCCTGGATGGTCTCCAGCATGCGGTACCGCATGCCGTCCAGGGCGCCCTGGCCGTCCGGTGCGGCGACGACGAGGGACTTGTCGACGAGCGCCCCGATCAGCTCCGCCGCCGGGCCGGTGCACACGGCCTCCGCCGCCGCGAGGTCCCAGCCGCCGGCGAACACCGACACCTCGCGCAGCACCGTCCGCTCCCGCTCGTCGAGGAGTTCCCAGGACCAGTCGACCACGGCACGCAGGGTCTGCTGGCGGGGCAGGACCGTACGGCTGCCGGAGGTGAGGAGGCGGAAGCGGTCGTCGAGGCGGTCGGCGATCTGCCGGGGGGTGAGCAGCCGCAGCCGGGCGGCGGCGAGCTCGATGGCGAGGGGAAGGCCGTCGAGGCGCCGGCAGATCTCGTCGACCGCCTCCTTGTCGTGGAGCACGGTGTCGGCGTCGGGACGGACGGCCGCCGCGCGCTCCTCGAAGAGGCGGTGCGCCTGCTCGGGGACGAGGGGTTCGACCGGGCGCACCGACTCACCGGGGACGCCCAGGGGTTCACGGCTGGTGGCGAGGATCGTGAGGCCCGGGCAGCGGGTGAGCAGTGTCTCGGCGAGGTCGGCGGCCGCACCGATGACGTGTTCGCAGTTGTCAAGGATCAGGAGTTGGCTGCGCGGGGCGCAGTACTCGACGAGCAGGGCGACCGGGTCGTCCTGGTGGGTGGCCAGTTCGCTGGTCATGAGCACGGTCTCGCGCAGACCGAGCGCGCTGACCACCGCGCCCGGCACCGCCTCGGGCCGGTCGAGCGGGGCGAGTTCGACCAGCCATGCCTGCGGGAGCCCGGCGGCGGCCTCCTCGGCGAGACGGGTCTTGCCCGAGCCGCCCGGTCCGGTGAGGGTGACGAGGCGGGCCCTGCGCAATTCGGAACGAACGGCCGCGAGCTCGGGTTCCCGGCCGACGAAGGACGTCAGGCGGGGGCGCAGATTGCCGGTGCGCTCGCGGAACCGGCCGAGGGGGGAGACAACGGGAGCCTCCTGCGTGAGCAACTCCGCGTGGAGGGCTTTGAGTTCCTGGCCGGGGTCGGCGCCGAGGCCGTCGGCGAGGGTGCGGCGGGCGGTGTCGTACGCGGCGAGGGCGTCGGCGGTGCGGCCGGTGTCGCGCAGGGCGCGGATGAGGAGGGCGTGCAGCGGTTCGTCGTACGGGTGGGCCGTGGTGAGCTCCGTCAGCTCCGGTACGACCTCGGGGGCGCGGCCGAGTCGGAGGGCGGCGGCCGCCCGGGCCCGGGTCGCCTCCAGGCGCAGGGCCTGCGGGCGGGTCGCGGCGGTGCGGTCGGGGAGGTCGGCGAGGGCGGGGCCGTACCAGAGGGCGAGCGCCTCGGTGAGGGCGCGGAAGGCGGTGGCCGGCTCGCCCCGGTCGAGGGCGGCGGTGCCGTCGCGCACGAGCCGCTCGAAGACGTGCAGGTCGACGTCGTCCCCGGTGGCCTCCAGGCGGTAGCCGCCGGGGCCGGAGGAGACGGTGTGCTTTCCGACGGTACGGCGCAGGCGGCCGACCAGCGCCTGGAGCGCGGCCGGGGCGTCCTGGGGCGGGTCGTCCGCCCATACCTCGTCGATCAGGGTGTCGGGGGGTGTGGTGCGGCCGGGGCGCAGGGCGAGGGCGGTGAGGAGCGCGCGCAGCCGGGCGCCGCCGAGGGGGATGGAGGTGCCCTGGTCGTCCGTCGCTCGGGCAACGCCCAGGATTCTGTACCGCACCGGGTCATTGTCGCCGGGGTGGCGAGCGGGGGCACGGAGTTTCGGGGCGGGGTCGTCCCGCTGCGGCGGCCGTCGGCTTGGCGTGGCGCTTGATCTTGACCGGCTTGCTGTCCACGAGTGCGTTAGTAGTCCTGGTCGTTGGCCGCCGCCGCGGGTTGAAGTGCAGGGGCCTACCCCCGTCGCGCGGCGGCCCCCGCCCCCAGCGCCCCCCGCTGGGGCGTGATCCCCGCCGGCACCGCACGCGCGCGTGCCGGGGTGCCCGTCCAGCAGGTGCCCCTGCGTGCCAGCAGCCGGCGCAGCCACAGCTCCAGGGAGACCAGGTCCGCCAGGCCGTCCAACGGCAGCGGCTCGCCCGCGGCCGCCCCGCGCAGTGCCTTGCGGACCACGCGGGCCTCGATCAGGCCCGCCTCCGCGAGGAGGGGGGTGGTGAAGAGGGAGACGAGGGAGTCGGCGGCCACGCGCAGGCCCGTGCGGGCGGCGGCGGCCGAGGAGGCGTGGGAGGGGGCGCCCCAGCCGGGCGGGAGGTCGGTGACGCCGGCGCCCTCCAGGACCGTACGGAGGATGGCGGCACGGGCGCCGGGCTGGACCCTGAGGGCCTCGGGGAGTTCGCGGCAGGCGCGGACCACCTGGTTGTCGAGGAACGGGGCGTGCAGCCGCTGGGAGCGGATCTCGGCAGCCTGTTCCAGCACCCGGATGTCCGCCGCGTGCCGGGCCAGCGCCGCACGCGCGCGGTAGTCGCCGGGCAGCTGGCCCGGGCCCACTCCGGAGCGGTTCGCCGAGCCCTGGAGCAGAACCGATACTTCAGCCAGTGCCTCACCCGTCAGCCAGCGCGCCGCGGGCCCCGGTCTGGCCCAGGTGAGCGCCGCGAGGGACGCTCCGACCGCGCCTCCGGGTTCGTCGAACCGCCGGCGCAGCAGGCGTTCGGCGAGCACTTCCACGCCCGCCCGGTACGGCGTCCGCGCCAGCCGCCGTGCCGCGCTGTACACGCGCGCGGGGACCATCACCGAACCGTCCGCCTTGGCCAGTGCCGCGACCGGACGCACCAGGTGGCGCCGCTTGCGGTCCATCAGCAGGTCCGCCAGGCGGGCCGGGTGGGCGTCCAGGACCTGGCGGGCGCCGTAGCCGGTGAAGTGGTCCGCGCTGCCCGACGCGAGGCGCGCCCGATGCCGGGCCGCCAGGACGAGCGAGGGTGCCGGCTCGTCCGTGAGCGGGCCGTCCAGGTCGGCGTACGGCAGTACCTCCTCTCCGCCGGCCACCACGACATGGTGCAGGCGCGGGTTGGACGCGAGGCTCCCCGCACGCTCCAGTTCGGCCTCGCGGCCCCCGACGGCCAGGTCGTTGAAGGTGACGGCCAGCAGCCGCTCACCGGCGCCGGTGCCATGGCCCAGGATCGTGCCCGGCATCCCCGGGAGGCCGGCGGCCAGCAGGGCCAGCGTCCCCGAGGCGGGGCCGCCGCTCAGGTCCGCGCCGATCCCGGGTACGGGCATCCCGCGCGCGGCACGCCGCTCGGCCGGGCCCATGCCGGGCACCGGGCCGGGGTCGATGTCGGGGACGTGCCGGGGTGCCGACAGACGGGCGCGCACCGCCTCCACGAGCGCGTCCCGCACGGCGTCCACCGCCCTGTCCGGGTCGGCCGAGGGCGCCGCCACGGCAAGGGAGGCGACCGGCTCGTACCCGGCGATCTCGCGCGCGCCCGCACGCAGGATCAGGGCATGTCCCGGCGGAACGCGCCGCACGCCGTCGTACGGCGTCGAATCGTGCAGCGCGGCCGGTACGTCGGGAGCGGCGAGCAGCGCCGCGAGGTGGCCGAAGTCGAGGTTGGCCTCGATGAGGTCGGCGAGCGGCAGCGCGGCCGTCGCGTACGCGGTGCCGCCGGCCCAGGGGGTGTGGAACACCGGGCGGGCGCCGGCGAGATCGCCGCAGACGGTGACGCGGCGGCCGACCTGGACGACGGCCGTGTAACTGCCGGACCAGGCCGTCAGATGCCGAAGTGCCCCTCCGCGCGCGGTGAACAGGCCGAGCCGCAGCTCCTCGTCGGAGGCGCCGCAGGTGCCCAGGACGGCGATGCGGTTCTGGGCGTCGGCCTTGATCACCCGTACCTCGTCCGGGCGCCAGTCGCCGACCGCCCACAGCGGATCGGGGTCGCCCCACAGGAGTTGGGAGCCGATCGGGTGCACGGTCTCGCCGTCGTGTCCCGTCGCGCCCGCGGAGCCGATCGCGGCGGCACCGGCGGCGGCGCTGCTCCATCCCACCAACCACCGCATCGACGCCTCCACAGGCTGTGGACAACCAGTGCACGGTACGAACCGGTTCACCATGCTGCCATGAAGAACGCGCCCCCGAGGTGCGGCGGCGCCTCCTTCCGCCGATGGAATGCGCCCACGCGCGCGTGCCCGTGGGGAAGCGAACCCCTGTGCGGGACAAGGGAACTGCGACTCGAATGCGCCCCCGAAATGCTCCCCGAAAACGCCCTTCGCGCCCTCAAGTCCCGTGGTAGGAGCGGTAATCACCCGCGAGAGGAGGGGTCGATTTTCAGCCAAATCACAGACGCGGAGACAGGTTTGAGCACGCTCCGTACAGGCCCGGTGCAGCACGCCGACAGCGCACAGTCCGGGAGGCGGGCACCGCCTCCCGGACCGGTCCGCCACCCGCGGGGATGAAGGTGGCGGTGTCCCCCAGCCCACTGGATCCAGTACAGCGGGCCGACCCACGCACGATCCATGGAACCGCTCCCCACGTGGCCGGAGAAGAGCGCACGGACGGGCGCACGGCCACACGACGGGGGCACGTCGCGACATGCCGTGCACGGTGCGTACAGGGCCCGCACTTCCCTACGGACCACAATCCCGCCAACCGGAACAATGCCCCTTAACGCTTGGGATGCGGCGAACTACGCTGGGTTTACGAATGCCGCGTGGTTATGCCAGCGCGGCAGCCGTCTGTGTCGAGGGGTGGCGCATGTCCAGGGAGCAACGCGGGCCGAACGAAAAGCTCGGCGCCGTTCTCGCCCTCGCGGGAATCAGCAACGCAGGACTCGCGCGACGCGTCAATGATCTTGGCGCTCAACGCGGGTTGACTCTTCGCTACGACAAGACCTCGGTCGCGCGCTGGGTGTCGAAGGGCATGGTGCCGCAGGGTGCCGCGCCCCACCTCATCGCGGCCGCGATCGGCCAGAAGCTCGGCCGCCCGGTGCCGCTCCACGAGATCGGCCTGGCGGACGCGGACCCCGCACCCGAAGTGGGCCTCGCCTTCCCCAGAGACGTAGGGCAGGCGGTGCGGTCGGCGACGGAGCTGTACCGTCTCGACCTCGCCGGCCGCCGGGCCGGCTCCGGAGGCATCTGGCAGTCCCTGGCCGGATCATTCGCGGTGAGCGCATACGCAACGCCCGCCTCACGGTGGCTGATAACCCCCGCCGACAGCTCGGTCGCACGGGACGCAAACCCTTCCGAGGGCTCCGGCGCACCGATCAAAGTCGGCCACAGCGATGTGCAGAAACTGCGGGAAGCCGCCGAGGACGCCAGGCGCTGGGACTCCAAATACGGAGGCGGCGACTGGCGTTCGTCCATGGTGCCCGAGTGTTTACGGGTGGAGGCGGCACCGCTGCTGCTCGGCTCGTACTCCGACGAGGTCGGCCGCGCCCTGTTCGGGGCCTCCGCCGAACTCACCCGTCTCGCGGGCTGGATGGCCTTCGACACGGGCCAGCAGGAGGCCGCACAGCGGTACTACATCCAGGCGCTGCGCCTCGCCCGCGCGGCCGCCGACGTCCCCCTCGGGGGCTACGTCCTGGCCTCCATGTCCCTGCAGGCGACCTACCGGGGCTTCGGCGACGAGGGCGTCGACCTCGCGCAGGCCGCCGTGGAGCGCAACCGGGGTCTGGCCACCGCCCGCACCATGAGCTTCTTCCGCCTGGTCGAGGCACGCGCGCACGCACGCGCCAGTGACGCACAGGCGGCCGGCGCGGCCCTGAAGGCCGCCGAGGGCTGGCTGGAGCGGGCCCGGGAGGGCGACAACGACCCGACCTGGCTCGGCTTCTACTCCTACGACCGGTTCGCCGCCGACGCCGCGGAGTGCTACCGCGATCTGAAGGCACCGCGGCAGGTCCGGCGCTTCACGGAGCAGGCGCTGTCGAAGCCGACGGAGGAGTTCGTGCGGTCGCACGGGCTGCGGCTGGTCGTCTCGGCGGTCGCCGAACTGGAGTCGGGCAATCTGGACGCGGCGTGCGAGCAGGGGGTGCGGGCCGTGGAGGTCGCGGGGCGGATATCGTCCGCGCGCACCACGGAGTACGTGAAGGATCTGCTTCACCGGCTGGAGCCGTACGGCGACGAACCGCGTGTGGTCGAGCTGCGGGAGCGGGCACGACCACTCCTGGCTCCCGCGTAGGCGCTCCGCCGCGCCGGCGCCTCCCTCTGCGTTTGAAGACACTGTCAGTGGCGCAGTGCACTATCGATGCCAGGAGGTGGTGCAGGTGCGGGAGGTCGCGTACGACTGCGACGTGCTGGTGGTCGGCGGTGGGATCGTCGGGCTGTCCACGGCGTATGCGATCACGCGTGCCGCGCCGGGCACGCGGGTGACCGTGCTGGAGAAGGAGCCGGGACCGGCCCGGCACCAGACGGGGCGCAACAGCGGCGTGATCCACAGCGGGATCTACTACCGGCCCGGCTCGCTCAAGGCGCGGTACGCGGTGCGGGGCGCCGCCGAGATGGTGAAGTTCTGTGCCGAGTACGGCATCGCGCACGCCGTCACCGGCAAGCTGATCGTCGCCACCGAGCGGTCCGAGCTGCCCCGGCTGCACGCCCTGGTGCAGCGCGGCCGGGAGAACGGGATACCGGTGCGGGAGCTGGGCGCCGCGCAGATCGCCGAGTACGAGCCGGAGGTGCAGGGCCTCGCGGCCATACACGTCGGGACGACGGGCGTGGCCGACTTCGTCGGGGTCGCACGGCAGCTCGCCGAGGCGTCCGGCGCGGAGATCCGGTACGGGGCGCAGGTGGTCCAGGTGGACCGCCGCCCGGATCTGGGGGTCGCCGTGCGGACGGCGGGCGGGGACATCGTGCGCGGGCGGGTGCTGGTGAACTGCGCCGGGCTGTACTGCGACGAGGTGGCCCGGCTGGCCGGCGACGAGCCCGAGGTGCGGATCGTGCCCTTCCGGGGCGAGTACTACGAGCTGGCGCGGCCCGGACTGGTGCGGGGCCTGGTGTATCCGGTGCCGGACCCGGCGTTCCCGTTCCTCGGCGTGCATCTCACGCGCGGGATCGACGGGGGCGTGCACGTCGGCCCCAACGCGGTGCCCGCCCTGGCCCGGGAGGGGTACGGCTGGGGGGTCGTACGGCCGCGTGAGGTGGCGGGCACGCTGGCCTGGCCCGGGGCGTGGGCGATGGCCCGGCAGCACTGGCGGTACGGGGCGGGGGAGTTTTGGCGCTCGGTGTCGAAGCCGGCGTTCACGGAGGCCGTGCGCAGACTGTTGCCCGCCGTGCGGCCGGACGACCTGGTGCGGGCGGCCCCGGGAGTGCGCGCACAGGCCGTCCTGCGGGACGGGACGCTCGTCGACGACTTCCTGATCCGGGAGGGAGCACGGACCGTGCACGTGCTGAACGCACCGTCTCCGGCGGCCACGGCCTCGCTGCCGATCGGCAGGTCGGTGGCGCGCAGGGCGCTGGCCGTGCTGGGCTCGTCCTGACCGGTTCCCCGTGTCCCGGCTCGCGTAAAATCGTCACCACTGTGTCTGAGTTCCTGAACACCCCCGAATCCCCCCGGCACGTCCCCGGCATCTCCGTCCGGCACACCCGCGCCAAGGGTGAGCCGCGCTTCCCGGACGGCCCCAAGGCCGATCCCGCCGGATCGCACTTCGAGCGGCGGATCCGGAGCTTCCAGCCGCGGCGCAGCCGGGTGACCGCGGGGCAGGCCGACGCGCTGCAGCGGCTGTGGCCCAAGTGGGGACTCGACATCGACGGGCAGCGGGTCATCGACCTGGGCGAGCTGTTCGGGAACGACAAGCCCGTGGTGCTGGAGATCGGGTTCGGCATGGGCGAGGCCACCGCGCAGATGGCCGCCGGGAACCCCGACCTCAACATCCTCGCCGTCGATGTGCACACCCCGGGGCAGGGCAACCTGCTCAACCTCTGCGACCAGAACGGGCTGTCCAACGTCCGGGTCGGCAACGGGGACGCGATCATCCTGCTGCGCGAGATGCTCACGCCCGACTCGCTCGACGGGCTGCGCGTCTACTTCCCCGACCCCTGGCCGAAGAAGCGGCATCACAAGCGGCGGCTGATCCAGCCGGAGTTCCTCGGTCTGGCCGCCACCCGCCTCAGACCGGGGGCGATCGTGCACTGCGCGACGGACTGGGAGCCGTACGCCGAGCAGATGCTCGAAGTGCTGACCGCGCACCCGGACTTCGAGAACACCCGCCCCGACGGCGGTTTCTCGCCGCGCCCCGACTTCCGGCCGCTGACCCGTTTCGAGGGTCAGGGACTGGACAAGGGTCATGTGGTGAACGATCTGCTCTTCCGCCGCGTACAGCACCGGGAGCAGCAGCGACGTTAGGGTCAATGCCGTGACCACCTTTCCCCCGTATCCGACGCACCCCGCCGGCCCCGACGGCGGTGCGCTCCGGCACCCGCACTGGTGGCAGCGCAGGTGGGTGCGGTACGGGGCGCTCATCACCCTGCTCGCGCTCTCCGGGCTCGTCATCCTCGCCCTGGTCCGCGAACAGACCGGCACGGAAGGGTTCCTGGTCGGGATCTGTCTCGCCGTGCTGCCCGTGCCCCTGCTCATAGCCGCCTTCCGCTGGCTCGACCGGGTCGAGCCGGGGCCCTGGCGGAACCTGCTCTTCGCGTTCGCCTGGGGCGCCTGCGCGGCGGCGCTGATCGCCATCGTGGCCAACAGCTTCGCGACGCGCTGGATAGCCACGGCCACCGCCGATCCGTCCAGCGCCGACACCCTCGGCGCCACCGTCATAGCGCCCATCGTGGAGGAGTCCTCCAAAGCGGCGGCCGTGCTCCTCGTCTTCCTGTTCCGCAGACGGGACTTCACCGGGATCGTGGACGGCGTGGTGATAGCGGGGGTCACCGCCACCGGCTTCGCCTTCACCGAGAACATCCTCTATCTCGGTACCGCCTTCGGCACCGACCAGATCACCGGCGACCGCGGCATCGCCTCCGTCACGGCCGCGACGTTCTTCGTGCGCGTCGTCATGTCCCCGTTCGCGCACCCCCTCTTCACCGTCCTCACCGGCATCGGCTTCGGCATCGCCGCGCTCTCCGCCGAGCGGCAGCATGTGCGGCGGGTACTGGTACCGCTCGGCGGGCTGCTGCTCGCGATGAGCATGCATGCGTTCTGGAACGGCTCCTCGACCTTCGGCCCGTACGGCTTCTTCGCCGTGTACGGGGCGTTCATGGTGCCCGCGTTCGGGCTGCTGACCTGGCTGGCGATCTGGACGCGGCAGCGCGAGCTGCGGACCGTGCGGGAGGAGCTGCCGGTGTATGTCTTCGCCGGGTGGCTGGGCCCCGCCGAGCCGTTCGTGCTGGGCTCGATGCGGGCGCGGCAGATGGCCCGTGACTACGCCGGCCACCACCTGGGCAAGCAGGCGGCGCGCGCCGTGGGGCAGTACGAGGCGGACGCGACGGCGCTGGCGTTCCTGCGCCACCGCGGGCGCCGGGGCCGCGCGGGGGCCGACTACGTCGTACGGGAGCGGGAGTTGCTGGCCGAGCTGTGGAAGCGGCGCCAGGTGGCCCGTCCGGCGATGGAGTACGCGGCCCGGATGTCCGCGCCGCCCCGTCCGGTGTACGGGCCGCAGATGCCGTACGGAATGCCGGCGCCGTACGGAATGCCCGTGCCGTACGGGTACCCGGCGGCGCCGTATCCCGCGTACAACCCCTATCGGCCTTAGGCCGCCGCGGACAGGCGTGGCACGCCGTTACGCCGACGCCTCCGTCAGCCGCGCCAGTTCCTTCTCCGACAGCCGCAGTTCGGCCACCGCCAGCAGCGCCGGGAGCTGTTCCACCGTGCGTGCCGAGGCGATCGGTGCCGTCACCGTCGGCCGGGCCGCCAGCCAGGCGAGGGCCACCGTGGGGACGGGGGCCTCGTGGGCGGCGGCGATCTCGTCCAGGGCGGTCAGCACCCGTCGGCCGCGCTCGGTGTCGAGGTGCTTGGCCGCGCCCTTGGCACGCGCGCTGTCCACCGTCGTACCGGGCCGGTACTTGCCCGTGAGGAAACCGGCGGCCAGGGAGAAGTAGGGGACGGCCGCGAGGCCGTTGCGGATGACGACGTCCTGCAAAGCACCCTCGTAGGTGTCGCGGGACACGAGGTTGTAGTGGGGCTGGAGCGCCACGTACCGGGCCAGGCCCTCGCGGTCGGAGAAGTCGAGGGACGCCTGGAGGCGTTCCGCGGTGATGTTGGAGGCGGCGATGTGCCGCACCTTGCCCGCCTTCACCAGCTCGTCCAGCGCGCCGACGATCTCCTCGACCGGCACTTCCGGCTTGTCGAAGTGGGGGTAGTAGAGATCGATGTAATCGGTGTCCAGGCGCCGCAGGGAGGCATCGGCGGCGGCCTTGATGTTGGCGGCGGTCAGGCCCGGGAAGTCGGGGTGCTGGCTGACCTTGGTCGCGATCACCACGTCGGACCGGTTGCCGCGGGCCTTGACCCACTTGCCGATGATCGTCTCGGACTCGCCGCCCTGGTGGCCCTCGATCCACGCGGAGTAGGAGTCGGCGGTGTCGACGAAATTGCCGCCGGCGGCCGTGTAGGCGTCCAGGACGGCGAAGGAGGAGGTCTCGTCGGCGGTCCAGCCGAAGACGTTGCCGCCGAGGGTGAGCGGGAAGACCTCCAGGTCGGAGGAGCCGAGCTTACGAAGAGAAGTCATGATCTATGACAACGGTCACACCGGATCGAAAGATTCCGGATACGCCCGCAAAGATCCCGCAAACACCTGACCGGCGGTCCTGACGTCGGGGGGTGCCGTCAGGACCGCCGGCGGTCGACAGGGTGGGTCAGGGGTTGAGGCCCTTGCCCCGCAGCCAGGTCATCGGGTCGATCCCGGTGGCCTGGCCGCCCGGGTGGACCTCCAGGTGCAGATGCGGGCCCGTGACGTTGCCGGTGGCGCCGACGCGGCCGATGACGTCGCCGGTGCTGACCTTCTGCCCGGCGGAGACGCTGATCGAGGACTGGTGGCAGAACCACAGCTCGGTGCCGTCGTCGAGGGTGAGGATCGTGCGGTAGCCGTAGGAGCCGGCCCAGCCCGCCTCGGTGATCGTGCCGCTGTGGATGGCCTTGATGAGCGTGCCCGTGGGCGCGGCGAAGTCGAGGCCGGTGTGGTAGCCGGAGGACCACATGGCGCCGGCCTGACCGAAGGTCGAGGTGATCGTGTACGAGGAGGTCGGCAGCGTGTACTGCTTGGCCAGCGCGGCCAGGCGTGCGGCCTCGGCCTTCCTCTTGGCCGCGGCCTCCGCACTCGCCTTGGCGGCGGCGGCCTTGGCGGCGGCCTCCTTCTCGGCCTTGGCGGCCGCGGCGGCGACCTGCTTGTCCGCAGCGGCCACGGCAGCGGCGGCGGCCTTGGTGTCGACCTGGCCCTGCTGCTTCTCGGCCTGGGCCATGATGCGGTTGCGCAGCGCCTCACCGGCGTCGGAGGCACCCTGGGCGCTGTCGGCGGAGGTCATGCCGACGCTGCTGAGCGCGGTCGCGGAGCCCTTGGGGGCGTCGTCCGGGGTGCTGTCGCCCAGCAGGGAGCCGACGGAGGGCAGGTCGGGCATGGAGATGGACACCGGCGGCTTTCCGGTGTTGGCGCTGGCCATGCCGCCCGCGCCGACGGCGGCTATGACGCCGACGCCCAGGACCGTGGAGCTGCGGGCGAGTCCGCCGCCGCGCTGCTTGGCGACGCGATGCCGGCCGCGTACCGGGCTGAGGGACTCCTCGGTGGGGTTCCACTCCTCCCACGGGCCCTCGTCGGTGCGGTAGCTGCCGTAGCCGAAGGTCTCGGTGTGCTCGCTCGGCACGAATGGGGCTGTGGGGGCAGGCCGGTTGGACGCCACGCGGGCGTACTCCTTTCCTTCCGTCGCCTACCGGGTTAGCTGACGGGTTCGGAGCAGGAAGGTCTCCTACGCGCGTATACCGGCCGTGCCTCCACGGCGGCATCCGCGTGATTCACCCCAAGGTGGTGGTTCCCCGGTTCCCTTGCGAGATTCGGCGCGTGCGCACGGAGCCGACTCTTGTGACGGCTGGGACGACCGCGCTGCGTTATCGAACGTTAATAGACCCGACTGTCAGATTCCAAGCCGTTCTGCTTGATCATTAACGTTTTTACGGCGGGACTTACACGCCACGACCGGTGGAAATCGGGCGAGTTGACCGCAGTACATGAGTCACAACGTTTTTGATGGTGACTCAGATGTTATGCGGAGGGCTTTCGTCCGATCACTCTTCGTGATATTCGCCTGGTCTTCGCCAAAACACTCAGGGCCGGAATCCATGAACTGGATTCCGGCCCTGAGCCTTGAGTAGCGGGGACAGGATTTGAACCTGCGACCTCTGGGTTATGAGCCCAGCGAGCTACCGAGCTGCTCCACCCCGCGTCGGTGTGCCTTAAGCATACGCCATGCTCAGGGGTGCAAGCGCACGGGTTTATCCGCGGGCCGACAGATGGCGGTTCGGCGCCTTGGCCAGGTCCTCGTACTCGGGCAGCAGGACGACGTCCACGCCCTCGCCCCTCAGCAGCCCGGTCCCGTCGGCGCCCGGCACGAACGTGTCCGGCTCCCGCCAGGCCGCGACCACCCGTCGTACCCCGGCGTCCAGGATCAGCCGCGCACAGGGAGCGGGCCGCGACGCCCGGCGGGCGCAGGGCTCCAGGCTGCTGTAGACCGTGGCGGCGGCCAGCCTCGGGTCGGCCGGGTCGACCTTGGCCAGCGCCGCTTCCTCGGCGTGCACGACGGGGTCGTCGCCCTCCCGCGAGTGCCCCCGGGCCAGCTCGGTGCCGTCGGCGGCCACCACGACCGCGCCCACGCTGAAGGCGGTCTCCGAGGGCGGGCACAGCGCCGCGAGGTCGCAGGCGATCCGCATCCAGTGCCGGTCCGCCGCGGCGACCGACCGCCCGGTGCCGGGTGCCGTCGGCTCGTACCGCATCAGTACGACGTCCTCGATGCGACGCGTCTCCACGAGCCGGAGCCGCCCGCCCTGGTAGCCCCCGGGGCCGAACAGCCGGGGCGCCGCCGGATCGCCCACCAGGAGCGGGGCGAGGACCAGCTGGAGTTCGTCGGCGAGGCCCTGGCGGAGCAACTGGGTGTGGATGGTGCCGCCGCCCTCGACCATCAGCCGGCGCACCCCGCGCTCCTCGTACAGGTGCGTGAGCAGCGCCGGCCAGTCGAGGTCGGGGCCGAGCGGGACGACATCGGCCGCGAGGCCCAGTCCGCGGACGCGCTCGGCGCCCTTCTCCGTCGTATAGAGGACCTTCTCGCCGCCCGTGTGCCAGAACTTCGCGTCCGGGTCCAGCTCGCCGGAGCCGCTGACGGTGACCTTGAGGGGGTACTCGGGCCGGCCCGCGGCCACGCGCGCGGCGCGCCGCTCGGGCGAGTTGACCAGGAGCCGCGGGTTGTCGGCGCGGATCGTGCCGGCGCCGACCAGGATCGCGTCGACCGACGCCCGCACCTCGTCGACCCGGTCGAAGTCGGCCGGGCTGGACAGGAGCAGCCGCTCGGGGCCGGTGTCGTCCAGACAGCCGTCGAGGGAGACGGCTGCGGACAACAGGACGTACGGGTACGGCATCGGCGCGCTCTCCCTGACGAGGTCTGATGTACTGCGACTGACGTGCGGGCTTGGTTCAAGTTTGAAACAAACTTACACTGGCGGTATGACGACCCGCTGGCTCACCCCCGAGGAGCAGCGCGCCTGGCGCGCGTACATCGCCGGCAGTCTGCTCCTGGAGGACGCGATCGACCGGCAGCTCCAGCAGGACACCGGCATGCCGCACCTGTACTACTCCATCCTGGCCAACCTCTCCGAGGCGCCGGAGCACAGTCTGCGCATGACCGACCTCGCCGAGAAGTCGAAGATCACCCGGAGCCGGCTGACCTACGCCGTGACCCGGCTGGAGAAGGACGGCCTGGTACGGCGTGAGGGCTGCCCCTCCGACAAGCGGGGCAGCATCGCCGTCCTGACCGACGAGGGCAGGGCCGTGCTGGAGCGTGCGGCGCCGGGTCATGTGGCGACCGTACGCGCTTCCCTCTTCGATCACCTCGGCCCGGAGCAGGTACGGCAGCTGGAGGAGATCTTCGGCGGGATCGCCGAGGCGCTCCAGGGCGAGGACGCGCGGTGCGCACCGGACGACGTGCCATGGCGCCGCCGGTCGCCGAAGTCCTGCTCGTGACGCCCGCGACAGACTCCGCAAATCCGTTGCTTCAAATTTAAAGCATGGGGTAGGGTTCCCGGGCAACTGCTTCAAAACTGAAACTCCTGAACCCCGGAGAACCCGCATGCCCGACACCCCAGCCGCCACACCGCGCGCCCGCGTCCGGGTACCGCTGCGCTTCCACGACGGTTACAGCGTCGACGCCGAACTCGTGACCTTCCACGGCCTGGCCGACGGCCAGGAACACATCGCCGTCGTCCTCGGCGACCCCGGACCCGTCCCCCTGGTCCGGCTGCACTCCGAGTGCCTGACCGGCGACGTCTTCGGCTCGGCCCGCTGCGACTGCGGCCCGCAGCTGCGCGAGGCGGTCGAGCGCATCGCCGACCGCGGCGGCGTGCTGCTCTACCTCCGCCAGGAGGGCCGCGGCATCGGCCTCTACAACAAGCTCGACGCGTACGCCCTCCAGGACCAGGGCCTGGACACCTACGAGGCGAACGCCGCGCTGGGCCTCCCGGAGGACGCCCGCGACTACACGGCCGCCGCCCAGATGCTGCGCGCCCTCGGCATCGGGGAACTCGACCTGCTCTCCAACAACCCCGACAAGGCCGAACAGCTGCGCACCCTCGGCATCACCGTCCACGACCGCGTCCCGACGGGCGTCTTCACCACCGCCCACAACGTCCGCTACCTGCGGGCCAAGGTCCTGCAGACCCAGCACACGCTGCCGCTGGGCAAGTTGACGGAACTCAGCGCGGGCTGACCCCGCGCACACCACAGCGGAAAAGACGTGAGCCCCGCTCCGGACGAGATCCGGACCGGGGCTCTCCCGTAGGCCCTGTGGGACTCGAACCCACAACCAATGGATCAAAAGTCCTGGTCGGGGTGTGCCGGGTGGTTCCGGACGCTGCTCGGGTGTCCGGAACCGCCTGGTCAGAGCATGTGCGGTGCGATGCGCGGGGCACCTCGTGCCGGCTCGTGCCGCGCCGTCCGCTCACGCATCGCTCACGCAGACCGTGGGTTTGACCAGTACAGATACCCGCCCAAAGCAGGACCCGACCACACACGAATGCGAACGCGGAGGACGTGACAGCAGGAGATGTCGGTTGTCATGGCGGCGAGCCAACTGGGGGTGACGCTGTCCGTCGCTTCATGGAATGAACTGCACCTCCGGGAAGGCCGGGCACGGGCCGTCGAGCAGGTGCCCTCGCTGCCTCAGGTGCAGGTCGAAGAAGGCGAGCGGGTACGCCTGCTGGATCCGCACCGCCCGGGCCGGATCGAGGGTGCCGATCCAGCCCCGCAGATCCGCAGCGCTCATCCCGACGGCCGGTGCCAGTTGCGGGATCAAGAACTGGACGTCGCAGTACGACGAGTGAACCGCGCCCTCCGCCTGTACGTTGAGCCGCCATCCCCGCAGGTGCGACCAGAACTCGGCGACGCTCGGCTGCGTGGCCCGGGGGAACTCGGCGGTCATCAGCATGAACGGCCGGTCCAGGTCCGTGCTGACCATCGGCTGCATCGGCCCGTCGAAGCTCAGCCCGGCCCGGACGCGCCGGTCCTCGCTCATCACGAAGGCCGTCGCCGTCGCGCCTTTCGACCAGCCGAACATGCCGATGCGCTGCGGATCGAGGGCGCCGAGCAGGCCGGCCGGCAGCGGCCGGTGCTCGGCGTCGGGATTGCGCCCTGAAGGCCAGCACAGCGCAGACCGCGGTCAACGCCACGAGCGCGCCCCCCGGCCAGGGCGCCCCGTTCACCGGAACCGGAAACGGCCACATATTCGCCCCTCGTCTCGTCTTCCTGGCCACGCGCTGTGGCCTGGAGATCATGCTGCTGCGAGGGGTCCGGCAGGGGCTATGGGCCGAAACCTACTTCTGGGGTAGGCAAACACCTACCCCGGCCGGGAAGCCTCTGACGGACGTTTCGGCAGGGAAAGAGACAGGCGGGACGTGCGGGGAGTGCTCTGCGCACCAAGGTGAGCTCCGCCTGCCTGCGCCACTCTTGCCGCCTGCCGCAGGTGGTCGCAGCGAGCGGCGACTTGAGGCAGGCACTCCAGGTCGGTCTGCCCTCAGCGGGACTTCCGGATCGAGACGGCGAGCTGCCGTCTGCAACGGATTCCAACGAGGGTCGGCCCGCTACAGGGAAGGCGCCGAAGGCACCCGACTACACCGACCTCGAAGAGAACGAGCTGCCGCTTCGCCGGCGCACTGACGAGACGCGCGGCGTGCGCGAGAACACAGAGAAACCCATGCCGACACCGCTGCGAGGATCGAGAGGCGCTGAACTCGCCTCCCGCTCCTTCGAACCTGAAGCTCTCACAACGGCCCGACAGCTTCGAGGACTCCGCAAGAACGAGCTCGCCAGGAAGGTTGGGCTTACACCAGCAGCGGTCAGCCAGTACGAGCTCGGCCAGAGTCGGCCTTCAGCCTCGGTCGTTGCGCAGCTGGCCATTGCTTTGGGGGTGCCGGCCACATTCTTCGCTACGGGGCACCCGCATCCAACGGTGCCCAGCGCCGCCCACTTCCGAAGCCTCAGGGCGACAACACAGCCGCGTTCGGCAAGATCGTCTGGCGGCTCGTTACGACGGTCGAGCACTACGTGGAGCTTCCTCCTGCAACACTGCCGCGCCTAGCCCTGCCGACCGAGCCGAGCAGGGCTGACATCGCGGCCGTGGCCCGCGATGCACGCGATGCCATGGGCGTTCCTAGTGGCCCGATCTCCCATGTGACCCGACTACTCGAAGCCCACGGCGCCGTGGTCCTGGAGCTACCAGCATGTCCAAACGAGTGGACGCCTTCTCGCATTGGTACGGGAGCAGGCCGCTGGTCTTCCGGAACCCTGCCAAGAACGACAAGGCTCGGTCGCGATTCGACGCAGCGCACGAGGCCGGACACTTGGTCATGCACCTTGATGCTGAGCCTGGAAGCCGCATCGTCGAGAACCAGGCGCATGACTTCGCCGCCGAGTTCTTGATGCCAGGCGCCGAGGTCCCTGAGGAACTGCCGCAGAGACTCGACTGGGAGGCGCTCTACGCGCTGAAGCAACGCTGGGGTACTTCCCTTAAAGCCCTCGTCTACCGTGCCCATGCCCTCGGTGCCTTCCGGGAGACGACGTACAAGCGCGCCATGTTGATGCTCTCTCAGCACGGCGATCCGGAGCCGTGTGACCTTGGCCCCCGCGAAGCAACCCTCTTGCTTGAGAAGGCGGTCCGCCTCTGCGAGGAGACAGGCGTTCCGTTCGATGAACTTGTCGCCCGCTCGGCCTTGTCCTTCGAGCTGGCGAACGAGGTCTACGCCACCGCGACCATGACGAGGCCACGTCTTGCACTGGATGCATCCGACGAGAGCGAAAAGCCGACCGACCCCGAGGTGCTGACGCTATTCCCAAGCTGACCGTCGTAGTCACAGCAGTTGCGCGTCCCCCCACATCAGCTCACTCCCGGCCTGCCTGTTCCGGGTCGCACTGACCACGGTGACGCCGTGCTGGTCCCTACTTCCACCCGTCCAGCGATACCTGGGGGCCGCCGGTGAGATATCGGCGGAGGGCACTGGCAGTGGTATCCACGAAGTCTTCCGGGATGGCGTCGGCGTCCGCCCAGCAAACCTGTGCGTGCTTGCGTGGCTCGCGGTTCTCCGGTTCACCGGTCCACTCATGGGCGGCGAAGACAACGGTGAGAAATCCGTTGGGGGCTTCGACGCCCCAAGCGCCATGGATGATGTGGGCGACCTTCAGGGACTCCGGCTTCACGGCCAGGCCGGTCTCCTCGTACAGCTCGCGCACCGCGGTCTCGGTAATCGGCTCACCGGGTTCGCTCTTGCCGACCGGCAAGTCCCACATGCCCTGGGCGAACTTGGCGTTCCGGCTGCGCTGGAGGAGGACGACCCGGTTGGCGGCCTTGTCGTGGACGATGACGGCGGCGACCAGCAGTGTCATGGATTCGAGGGCAGGCGGGAGCGCTTTGGACTGGTCGTCGGTGTTCGGCTGAGCCACGGTTGGTGTCCCTTCGTCGGCCGGTTGGTGGGCAGCTTAGGCCAGTGCTTCGCGTGCGCGGCGGGCCAGTTCGGCCGCCCCGGGCACCCTGCGGCGCTGGTAGACGGCGAGGGTGGAGCGAATCGAGCTGATCGCCTTGCGGGTGCGGTCGGAGGTCATGCCCTCCATGAGGGGCAGGGCCTGGGACCAGGCGGCGACGGCCTCGTCGGCTCGGGCCTGGGCGGCAAGGCTGTCGCCCAGGTCGGCGTAGGTGAGGGCGTGGACGCGCTTGTACTTCTCCGGGTCCCAGCGGACCAGGGCGTCTCGGTGCTGCTGCTCAGTGCCGACGTGATCGGCCAGGTCGGTCAGTGTGCGGGCGGTGTGGCTGGCCACGGTGCCGGCGGCCGGGCCGCTGACGCGGGAGTAGCTCGGCTGTGGACCGTCGTCGCGTAGGAGGGCATCTTCGGCGGCAAGCAGGGCGCGGGCCGCTGCAGGCTTCTCGCCCACAGCGGCGTACGCGCGGGCATGGGTGATGTGGAGCAGCGCCTCGGTCTGGGCGTCGACGCGGCCCAGGCCGCGGGTCAGTGCCGCCTCGACGAGGTCGACGCAGTGATGGGGTTGCTTGAGACTGAGGGCCTGGTGGGCGAGGGCGCGCATCATCCAGGCGGCGTGGCCGTGCGCGTCGGCTTCGCAGGCGAGTTGGTAGCCGACCTGGTAATAGCGCTGGGCGGCACCTTCCTGGCCTAGGTCGTGGTGCTTCCATCCTGCGAGGTAGGCGAGTTCTGCGACCGCTCCGAAGGCTGCCTGGCGTAAGGCTTCGTTCGGGAACCGCGCGCGCAGCATGGGGGCGGCAGTGTCGGCGAGATACGCGGTGACGGTGGTAAGCCCATGGCCGCCACCGAGACGCTCGTCGGCGGCACTGAAAGCTGCGGTGATCTGGCGTACGACCTCCACGTCCTCCGCACCAACCAGGGAGCCACCAGTGCGGGCTCGGAGCATGCGGGCCGTCGCTTCGTGGTCATATCCAAGGGGCATGGCAACGCCGGCTGCGGTGAAGGCAGCCACGGCCAGGAAGCGCCGGCGTTCGACGTCGGCACGGCCCAGGTCGGTTGCGGCGAGGACGGGATCAGCCTGCTCGGTCGGTGTCTCGCCTCCGCGGAGACCAATCTCCCTCTCAGTGATCGTGCGGCCTGCTCGCCGGGACAGTGCCTCGGCGAGGTAGCGGGCGGTCCGGCCGCTCGGCTGGCGGTTGCCGTTCACCCAGTGGGAGACAGCCGACTTGTTGGTCTGGAGGGTCTCGCCGTTCTCGGCAGCGATGCGCCGGATGTCCTTCGCCAGAGCCTCGTAGGTGCAGCCCGTTGCCTCGATGGTCTCGCGCAGGCGGAAGTTGGGTTCTCTCTGCGCTACCACGACCGCCTCCGCTCCGGAGCTGTAAACCGCGTATACCGCTTCAACTGCCTCTCACCGTACCCACTGTGCGTGACGGCGTGTTCACTGAATATCAGCCGCCCGGCACGGTCCGACACCGTGACCAGGTTCCCCCTTCAGTCGGGCGGCTCCCCGAAGTTCCGCACGCCTGTGCCGGGTTCAGGCATGCCTGTGCCCGACCCCGGCCGATCAGAGACGGAGACACGGTGACCACCATCGACACCACGGCCATCACGGTCGAGCTGCCCCAGGCGGTCGACGAGCGCTGGAGCCGACTGCCGGGCATCCAGGTCAACGGCCGGCGCATCACGATCGACCCGGCCGAGTACTTCTTCCGCTTGGAGTCCAACACCTGGCTCGTCGCCGACTGGGAGCTGGTCAAGTCCCAGCTCCTGGAGGTGGCGGAGACCACCGAGAGCGCGGTCGAGCAGCTCGCGTTGGACTTCATCAAGGCCCACGGCGAGTCCACCTCGAACGCCGCCCGCGTGCTGTCCACCGCCTACGAGGTGTACGCGTACCTCTTCCGCGACGAGCACCTCGCCGGCCTCGGCCTGTCGCAGATCACCGCCGAGCACCTGCGGATGCTGCGCGAGGCGGCCACGCTGATGGCACTCAACAAGGTGGAGCTGGACGGGCACATCTCCAACGTCGGCCCGTGCTGGTTCTTCCCGGCCGCCACCTCGGTCGTCTTCGACCTGGACGACGAGATGGGCGGGATGCTGGACGAGGTCTACCACGGCGGCTGGTTCAACGAGCACCGCCGCATCGAGTCCATCAAGGCCCACGCCGCCCTCGGCGGCCGGCTCGTGCACGGCTGCCAGTCCGTGCCGGACCAGTCCGGCGGCGTCGTCGCGCCCTACGGTGCGTCGATGACCGCCTTCCGCGACGACCTCGCTGCCTTCAAGGCCGGCTGGATCGAGCAGGTCTACGCCCACCGCGTCAGCCCTGCCGCGTAGCACCCGCACCGCACGCCAGGCTCCGGGGCGGGCCGCACTCATCGCCCGCCCTGGACGCCACCACCGCACTGGAGCCCTTCATGAACGCGACCCTCAACGCCGAACTCCTGGACAACCTGCTGACCCTCGCCAACCAAACCTGCGCATCGCGTGAGGAGGTGCGCGTCTGGTCCATGTCCGGCGTCGAACGCCTCACCTTCACCGACGGCAGCACCGCCATCTTCAAGTACGCCAGGAGGCCCTTCGACAGGGAGGACCAGGCACTCCGGTTGGCAAAAACACACGGCGTGCCCGTACCTTCCATTCACGCCTCGGCAGTCCTGGACGGCTGGCTCGGGATGTTGCTGGAAGACCTCGGCGCTCCCATCCGCGAAGCCGACGACCTCGACGGCTCCGCCGCAGCCGTGGTCCTGCACCTCACCCGCACGGCCGCGGCCCTGCCGGTCCTCGATCAGGAGGGTCTGCGCGGCCTCCCGGCGCGAGCCTTGGAACACCTCGGCCACCTGCGTAAGGCCGACCGGTGGGAGGACACCCACGACATCGAGGACGCACTCGACCGCATCACCCAAGCCGCCGTAGCTCGTTCGGCCGGTGCCACGGTCGGCCCGTTCGGCTGGGTGCACTCCGAGTTCCACCCCACCAGCCTCCACATCGGCCGGCGCGGCTGGCTCCTGCTGGACTTCGCCCGCGCCTTCACCGGCCCCGGCCTACTCGACCTCGCCAGCTGGCACGGCACCATCGACGACCCCGACCCCGTACGTCTACGCGTCTTCCTGGAGACGTACGTCACCGAGGGCGGCACCCCCGACGCCCTCGCCGAGCGTGGCGGGCTTCCGGCCGAGAAGTGGGCGCTGGGCTGGCACCGAGTCTGGGCCGTCGAGTGGTTCATGGAGCAGTCCATGCGTTGGATCAACGACCCGGCCACCGACCCCGCCTACATCAAGGCCGTACGCCGCCACCTCACCGACGTTCTCCACCTCCTGGAGGTCTGACGTGCTCGCCCAGGCGTCCCCCTGGTACGTCCACGCCCTCCAGCGCACTACAGCCAGCCCCGCCGAGTCCTTGTCCGTCCCCGCGCGGATGGAATGGACCACGCGGCCTGGCAGCGGACCCGGCGCCGAAATCGTCGCACCGGATCTGCGCCGCAAGCGACTTCTGGAACTCGGCTGCGGCCCCGGCCACAACGCCGCCCACCTCGCCACCCTTCCCCAAGTTCTCGGCTCCGCTCGAACAGGGGAGACCCCAATCGGCGCCCACGTCACCGGCGTCGACCTCGTCGGCCTTCAAGTCCGCCGAGCCCGCTCGCACTACGGCCGGCTCAACAACCTGACCTTCGTCGCCGGCCACGCCCTGCACTACCTGCAAGCCTCCGACGAGCGATTCGACGCGATCTACTCCGTCTTCGGAGCGATCGGCCTCGTCGCCCCTGAGCTGCTGTTGCCAGCCATCGCCCAGCGCCTGAAACCCGGGTGCACCCTCGCCTTCGCCGTCCCCCATCCCCAGCGTGGCGGCAGGCGCCCGTCCACCGACGACCGGCCCAGCCGCGACTACGTCACTCTCCCAGACCGCACACGCCTGCCCATCGCACGCTGGGAGTTCGACGCCGAACGCTGGGAGAAGCACCTCGGACGAGCGGGTCTCTGGCTCGCCTCGGCCCAGGAATTCCATGACGCCCGCCACGGCCTCTGGCCCACCACCCTGCTGATCACCGCGCGCAAGCTCTGACCCCAGCCCCCAGCCCCCTGGGAGAACCCGATGCGCCCGCCCTACCTTCTCCTCGACGTCGACGGCGTCCTTATCCCCTTCCCGGACGCGGAAGGAGCCGGCCCCGAGACCCACACGCGCCACGACGTCGTTCCCACCGGCCGGACCGCCGACAACCCGGTCACCATCTGGCTCAACCCAGCCCACGGCCCCCTGCTCATGCACGTGATCCGAACCGGCCTGGTCACCCCCGTCTGGTGCACCAGCTGGCGCCAAGACGCCACCACGCTCATCGGTCCGCTCCTCGGCCTCCCACCCCTGCCGCACGTCGACCTGCCGCGTCCGCAGATCACGACCAGCCACCCCAACGGCTACCTGTGGAAACGCGACCACGTCGACGCCTGGCTCGGCGACGCGCCCGCCATCTGGATCGACGACGACTTCACCAGCCTCGACCACGAGTGGGCCAGGGAGCGCACCGCCCGTTGCCATGTCACCGCCCTGGTCCAGCCGGATCCGCACGTCGGGCTCCTGGCCGAGCACTTGGTCGAGGTCCTGGCTTGTGCCGCCCTGTTGCCCGTCGCGCGGGCTGATGCCTCAGGCGTCTCATGTGAAGCGAAGGCCGCCTAGCGCGGAAAAACCGCAGGAATCGCTGATGCCCTCGTCACCAGGAAGGAGCGAGGGCATCAGACTGAACAGCTATGTCGGCGGGGCGCAGGCAGTGTTGGCCCCCACCGACGCTGCCGGTGCTGCTGTTCGGTGGGCGTCCACGGGCTTCGGCGTCGGCGAGGACGGTGGCGAGCGCGGGCCAAGCCAGGTCGGCGAGGATCCGCTCGGCGTGGTCGGGGACTGCTGCTCGTACGTCGGTCGCGAGAACGCGACGGGCTTGGTCCCTGGGCGGCCGGGCTGTGAGTTCGGTGAGCGTCGGGATAGGGCACGGTCCACGGCTGTCTGGAGGTGCTGGACCGCTTGGCGAGCGGCGCCGGCTTGGTGGGCGTGGTTCTTCGCCTCGTGCCGGCGCCTAGCGACGATGGTTGCCCAGACGAGGGCTGCGAGCAGGGCGGCGAGTGCGCTGCCGTCGGGGCCGGTGGCGGTGTGGACGATGTCGCGTGCCGCGCTGCGCAGCGCGTGGGCGGCCGGCGCCTCCACCTTCACCGCCCTCGCCTCGCTCGCCGACCTGACGTGCCCCCGAACGTCCGCTCACGCATCGCTCACGCACGGGCCCGAAAATGAAACAGCGCCCGAGCCGACCGAAGCCGACCCGGACGCTGCATAGCAGGTCAGAGGGGTTAACCCTCGCCTGCAACCCGTAGGCCCTGTGGGACTCGAACCCACAACCAATGGATTAAAAGTCCACTGCTCTGCCAATTGAGCTAAGGGCCCGGGCGAGGTTGCCTCCATGAGCATAGCCGGACGGAGCCGAGTCTCCGATCGGGTATCGGGGACCCGGCCGCGTCGGACGGGGGAACAGGCCGGAAAGGGGAGGGACCGGACGGCGGTCCAGGTGCCGCGGTGGACGACGAAGGGCCCGTACGACCGGAGTCGTACGGGCCCTTGCAGGTCACTCGGCGTCAGCCGTTGCGCTTCCAGCGCGGCTTGTCGTCGCGGCGGCCGAAGGAGCCGGTGCCGCGGTGGTCGTCACGACGGCCGTACGGGCGGTCGTGGCCGGCGGAGCGGAAGCCGGGGCGGTCGTCACGGCGGTCCCGGTTGAACGGGCGGTCGCTGCTACGGTGCCCACCGCGCTCGTCACGGCGGAAGCCACCGCGGTCGTCGCGGCGCTCGAAGGAACGACCACCACGGTCGTCACGACGCTCGAAACCACCGCGCTCGCCACCACGGTCGTCACGGCGCTCGAAACCGCCACGCTCGCCACCACGGTCGTCACGGCGCTCGAAACCACCGCGCTCGCCACCACGGTCCGGACGACGCTCGTCACGGCGGAAGCCGCCACGGTCGTCGCGACGCTCGAAGGAACGACCACCACGGTCGTCACGACGCTCGAAACCGCCACGCTCGCCACCACGGTCCGGACGACGCTCGTCACGGCGGAAGCCACCGCGGTCGTCACGACGCTCGAAACCACGGTCACGGTCGCGGTCGAAGGGGCGGCGCTCGTCGCGGCGGAAGCCGCCACGGTCGTCGCGGCGCTCGAAGGAACGGCCACCGCGGTCACCGCGGTCGCCGCGGTCGAAGCCACGCTCGCCCCGGTCGTCACGCCGCTCCCGGCGCTCGTACGGCGCGGAGGCCGCCGGGCGCTCGGTGCGGTCGACGTCCTGCGCGACCGGCTGCTCCGGGACGGACGCCTCGATCACGGCCACCGCCTCGGCCGCCGACGCCTGGGCCTCGGCCACCGCGGCCTCGGGGTCCTCGCCCCGCTCGCGGGCGACCCGGGCGACCAGCCGGTCGGCCTCGTCGCGCAGCTCGACGGCGCGCCGCGTGGCCCGCTCCAGCTGCTTGGTGAGCTGGGTGACCTCGCGCTCGGCCTGCTGGGCGGCGTTGCCCGCGGACTCGGCCTGGACCTCGGTCATGGAGCGGGCGCCGGTGATCTCGGCGACCTCCGGGTCGAAGGCGGCACCGCCCTGGATGATGTGGCGCGCGGCGTCGACTCCGGCGTCCTCCATGAGGCGGAAGATCTGGCGGCGCTGGTGCGGCAGGGACAGGGAGACGACCGTGCCGGTGCGGCCGGCACGGGCCGTGCGGCCGGCGCGGTGCAGGTAGTCCTTGTGGTCGCCGGCCGGGTCCACGTTCAGGACCAGGTCGATGCCGTCGACATGGATACCGCGGGCCGCGACGTCGGTGGCGACCAGGACGTTGACGTAACCGTCCTTGAAGTCCGCCAGCGTGCGGGTGCGCGCGCCCTGGGTCATGCCGCCGTGCAGCGCGTCCGCCTTCACGCCCGCGTCACGCAGCTGCTCGGCGACGCGGTCGGCGCCCAGCTGGGTGCGGACGAAGATGATGGTGCGGCCCTTGCGGGAGGCGATCGCGGCAGTGACCGGCGCCTTGTCCTTGGGCTTCACGATCAGGATGTGGTGCGACATCGTCGTGACCGCACCCTGAGCCGCGTCGACCTCGTGCGAGACGGGGGACTGCAGGTAGCGGTCGACGAGGGTCTGGATCTCGTTCTCCATCGTCGCGGAGAACAGCATCCGCTGGCCGCCCGCCGGAACCTGGTCGAGCAGCTCGGTGACCTCGGGCAGGAAGCCCAGGTCCGACATCTGGTCGGCCTCGTCGAGAACGGCGATCTGCACGTCCTCCAGGGAGCAGGCACCGCGGTTGATGATGTCGCGGAGGCGACCCGGGGTGGCGACGAGGATGTCGACGCCCCGCTCCAGGGCGTAGATCTGGTTGCCCATCGACGTGCCGCCGCAGACGACCTTCATCTTCAGGCCGAGGACGTCGCCGTACGGCTGGAGGGCGTCCGCCACCTGCATGGCCAGCTCACGCGTCGGCGTGAGGATGACGGCGCGGGGGCGCTTCTTCTCCGTGCGGCCACCGGCCAGCGTGGCCAGCGTCGGCAGACCGAAGGAGAGGGTCTTGCCGGAGCCGGTGCGGCCACGGCCGAGGATGTCCTTGCCGACCAGGGCGTCCGGGATGGTCGCGGCCTGGATCGGGAACGGGACGGTCACGCCGTTCTGCGCGAGCTTGCGCACCACGCCCTCGGGGAGACCGAGGTCGACGAAAGTGATCTGAGGGGTGTCAGCGGTCTCGGTGACCTCGGTCGACTCGTCGTTCTCGAACTCGTTCTCGGACACGACGATGTGATCTGTGCTGGACACGGACATGCGAATGCGAAACCTTCCGGAGTCTCTTCGGCACGCGCCCGTCAACTCCGTGATTCGCAATACGACCGCCTCAATGCGGTCCGCCACGGCAAAGGAGAGTACGCGCCACACGGCGCGCTCTGCGTTGGCGCCGGGCAAATGGGATCAAACGATCTACCACCATACGCACCCACCGCCCCCCAAGGCAAACTCAACCCACGAGACGCTGGTCACGTACCCACACCAGCCCGTACCGACTACGCCGGAGACCCCGCCTCGGGCGCCGGCTCCCGATCCCCCAGCTGCGGCCCCGCCTCCTCGTGCGCCGACGACGACGGCTCGGCCGTCGGCGGGGTCGACACGGGCGGCGGCGGGGTCGACGCCGGAGGCTCCGGCTCGGGAGGCGTCGGCGTGGGGGTCGGCGGCGCCTGGGTCGGCGCCGGAACCCCCGGCTTCTGACTGCCGCCCGGCCCGGCCGGCGACACGGAGGAACTGCCCGCCCGCGACGGCGCCGCCGACGCCGACTCATGCTTCCCGTGCTTCGCCTTCCGCCCGCGCTTGTGCTCGGCGTCGCCCTCGGCCCCGCCGTACCCCGCACCGCCCCCCGACACCATCGACCCCCCGTCGGCCGCATCGCCGCCCCGACGCCCCGACGAGTGCGAGGGGGCCGCCCGGCCACCGTCCTCGCCCACGCTCACACAGCCGGCGGCAGCCGTCACGGCCAGCACCGCGGCGGCCAGACGGACGGGTACGTACTTGGGGCGCACGGCGGCCACCTCCGGGGGAGGATGAAGGAGTCGCCGTGCCCAACTCCCGCCGGACTCAAGAAGACACGCGCCCGGCCCTCACCCGTACCCGAGCGCATGCAGCCGCTCGTCGTCGATCCCGAAATGGTGGGCGATTTCGTGCACCACGGTGACCTCGGTCTCCGCGACGACGTCCTCACGCGTGTCGCACATCCGCAGCGTCGGCCCCCGGTAGACCGTGATCCGGTCGGGCAGCACACCCGCGTACCACTCGCCGCGATCGGTCAGCGGCGTCCCCTCGTAGAGCCCGAGCAGCCCGGGATCGTCCGCCGGGGGCTCGTCCTCCACGAACACCGCGACGTTGTCCATCAGCCGCGTCAGCTCCGGCGGAATCCGGTCGAGCGCCTCGGCGACCAGTTCCTCGAACTCCTCGCGCGTCATCTCCAGCACACGGACATTGTCCGGTACGGGACGGCCACAGGAGCGTCGCGAACCGAAGGACACGTCGGCCGCCAACCCCCGCATATCCACTGCCGGGCTTGGGCATACGCGACCAATGGCCCGCGTCCCCGTCGCAGCCCGCAACCGGATCATCCGCACGCTCACCCGGCGTCGCCCGAACCGCCACGCCCCGGAACTCGCCGCCCAGCCACACCCCTGGAAGCGCGCCCTCGGCATGACGGTCGTCGTCCTCGTCGGCGCCTGGCTCGGCCTGCTGATCGTCGGCAACGTCAGAACCCAGGTCGGCCCGATGAACACGACGATGGCCCTGCGCCCGTCCCTCAGCGGCGGCACGAAGATCAACGTCTCACCGCTGGGCGCACTGACACTCGACAGCCACGTCGCACCCGTCCGCCTAGACGTGAACGTCGACCAACTCGACCCCGTCCGCTCACAGGCCCTCGTCGACCACCCCGAGCGCCTCGCCGGCCTCCAGGACGAGGTCGCCCGGGACGTCGAGCACGGCACGCTCGACCTGGCCCTGCGGTCCTGCGTCGCCGTCGTCTCCGGCGCGACCGCACTCGGCCTGGCGGTCTACCGCCGTCCCCGCCGCGCCCTCGCGGCCGGCGGACTCGCCCTCACCCTGCTCGCCGCCTCGGGAGCGACGGCGTACGCCACCTGGAACCCCAAGTCGGTCCTGGAGCCGAAGTTCTCCGGCCTGCTCTCCTCCGCGCCCTCCCTGGTCGGCAACGCGCGCAGCATCGTCACCGAATTCGACGTCTACCAGAAGGAGTTGGCGCGCCTGGTGACGAACGTGACGAAGCTCTACGACGTCACCTCCACGCTCCCGGCCTACCGGCCCGACCCGAGCACGATCCGGGTCCTGCACGTCTCCGACATCCATCTGAACCCGGCGAGCTGGAAGATCATCGCGTCGCTCGTGACCGAGTACAAGGTGAACGTGATCGTCGACTCCGGCGACACGATGGACCACGGCACGGCGGCGGAGAACGGCTTCCTCGACCCCATCGCGGATCTGGGCGCGCCGTATGTATGGGTCCGGGGCAACCACGACTCACTTCTCACCCAGAGCTACCTGGAGCGGATCAAGAACGTGCGCGTCCTGGACGACGGACGGGCACAGACGATCGCGGGACTGCGGTTCGCCGGCATCGGCGACCCCCAGTTCACCCCCGACCGCTCGGGCCGGCCGGGCGGCAACGCGGCGGAGGAACTGGCCGGGAACCGGCTGGCCACGGCCCTGCGCGACCAGCGGGCGGCGGGCACGCCGGTGGACGTGGCCGTGGCCCACGAGCCCTCGGCCGCCCGGCGCACGGACGGCGAGGTGCCACTGGTACTGGCGGGCCACCTCCACCACGAGCAGACGGAGGTCATGAAGCGGGGGACCCGGCTGCGGATGGAGGGCTCGACGGGCGGCAGCGGGCTGCGTGCGGTGGAGGGCAAGTACCCCGATCCGGTCGAGGCGTCGATCCTCTACTTCGACCGGGACACCCGACGGCTCCAGGCCTGGGACGAGATCAGACTGGGCGGCCTGGGTCTGACGACGGCCGAGGTCAGCCGTCATCTCCCGGAGGAGAACCAGCCTGGCGCGAACCCCACGCCGAGCGCCCCCACCACCCCATCGGGGACGGCGCCGCCCACGAGGCCGTAAACCGTTTTGGCGATACTCCCCGCCATCCCATATGCTTCTCACGTCCCCGACGCGCTGAGAAGCGCCCAGGCGGGCCGATAGCCCTCATCGTCTAGCGGCCTAGGACGCCGCCCTTTCAAGGCGGTAGCACGGGTTCGAATCCCGTTGGGGGCACGCAAGATCGTGTGCGACACTGTTGCACGCAAGCTTGGTCCTGTGGAGCAGTTTGGAGTGCTCGCCACCCTGTCAAGGTGGAGGCCGCGGGTTCAAATCCCGTCAGGACCGCCAAGGCTTTGCAAAAGGCCTTGACGGCTGGGTAGCTCAGTTGGTACGAGCGGCCGCCTGAAAAGCGGCAGGTCGCCGGTTCGATCCCGGCCCCAGCCACAGCCAAGGCTCCGATCCGAGGATCGGGGCCTTGTTGTATGTCTCACGAATCATTCTCGTCATACGAGCGTCCGCGTCCGCTACCGGAGACGCCGCCCGTACGAGCGATCGCGTCCGCTACCCGAGAGCAAACTCCCCGGCTTGCAGCTCACCCCCGACGATGGCTTCGGCGTAAGTGGCGCATCCAGCCCTACGCAATCAGCGTGAGGGCAGGGACCTGTGACTCGGCCCCGCAGACCCACATCCACCAGCCGCGTCGGCCGATGACGTGGGACGCATTGAGGTCCGCGTGCTCAACGAAGCCGCAGAGCCTGCACCTGAACTCGGCCTGGCTGGGCCGGTTGCGTTTGTCGATGTGGTGGCAGTGGGAGCACTCCTGGCTGGTGTACGCGGGGTTCACGTGGACCACGGGGACCACGGGGACCCCGGCCCGGCGCGCCTTGTAGGCGATGAATCGCGGCGCTACCTTCTGCCTGGTCGGCCGTGAAATCTGGGGGGGACGATGAGCCGGGACGAGTCGAGAGCCATTCGGGATACCGAGCTGGAGAAGGACCGGGCGCGGTACGGGCTGCTTGCCGTGGTCATCAGCAATCTCGCCATCGCGGGGGTCGCGATCTTCGGGGTGTGGCAGCTCGACGGTGACAAAGCGGTGATCGTCGGTGTGCTGACGGCCGGGTTCACCGCGGTCAGCAGCATGACCACGGCCTACCTGGGGATCAAGGCCGTCTCCAACACCGCCAGGTCCATCGCCCTGGGCGACAGCTCCCGCGGGCGCGAGCCGCAGTCGGCTCCTCCGGTGCAGCGCACCCCCTGAAAACACCGTGGTGCAAAAGCGTTCGCCACGGATTTCCCCGGGGTGAGATCCTGGGCGGCGTATGTCTACGCATCCCGCCCCCGCCCTCGGCGCCCTCGCCCCCCGCCTGACCGAGCTGTCGCTGCGCGACGCGCACCGGCTCGGGCGCAGGCTCGAGGGTGCACGCAAGATCCGTAAGCCCGAGGCCCGTGCCGCTGTTCTCGCCGAGATCGAGACCGAGGTCACGAAGGCCGAGGCAAGGATGGGCGAGCGGCGTGCCCGGGTGCCCGCGGTCGGCTACCCCGAGCAGCTGCCCGTCAGCCAGAAGAAGGACGTGATCGCGGCCGCCATCCGTGATCACCAGGTCGTGATCGTCGCCGGTGAGACCGGGTCCGGCAAGACGACCCAGATCCCCAAGATCTGTCTTGAGCTCGGGCGCGGGGTCAGGGGCATGATCGGGCACACACAGCCCCGTCGTATCGCGGCCCGTACGGTCGCCGAGCGCGTGGCCGAGGAGCTGGACACCCCGCTCGGCGAGTCCGTCGGCTGGAAGGTGCGGTTCACCGACCAGGTGAACCCGGACGCCACGTTCATCAAGCTGATGACGGACGGCATCCTGCTCGCCGAGATCCAGACGGACCGCGAGCTGCGCGCCTACGACACGATCATCATCGACGAGGCCCACGAGCGGTCCCTCAACATCGACTTCCTGCTCGGCTATCTGGCCCAGCTGCTGCCGAAGCGGCCGGACCTCAAGGTCGTCATCACCTCCGCGACGATCGACCCCGAGCGTTTCTCCCGGCACTTCGGCGACGCGCCGATCGTCGAGGTCAGTGGCCGGACGTATCCGGTGGAGGTGCGGTACCGGCCGCTGCTGGAGGAGGACTCCGAGGACGCGGACCGGGATCAGATCACCGCGATCACCGACGCCGTCGAGGAGTTGATGGGGGAGGGCCGGGGCGACATCCTCGTGTTCCTCTCCGGCGAGCGGGAGATCCGGGACACCGCGGACGCGTTGGAGAAGAAGAAGTACCGCTTCACCGAGGTGCTTCCTCTCTATGCCCGGCTCTCGCACGCCGAGCAGCACCGTGTGTTCCAGCCCCACGGCGGCCGCAGGATCGTTCTGGCGACGAACGTCGCCGAGACGTCCCTCACCGTCCCGGGCATCAAGTACGTCATCGACCCCGGATTCGCCCGGATCTCGCGCTACAGCCACCGCACCAAGGTGCAGCGCCTCCCCATCGAGGCGGTCTCCCAGGCCAGCGCCAACCAGCGCAAGGGCCGCTGCGGCCGTACGTCCGACGGTGTGTGCATCCGGCTGTACAGCGAGGACGACTTCAACGGGCGGCCGGAGTTCACCGACGCCGAGATCCTCCGTACGAACCTCGCCTCCGTCATTCTGCAGATGACCGCCGCCGGCCTCGGCGACATCGAGAAGTTCCCCTTCATCGACCCGCCGGACCACCGCAACATCCGTGACGGTGTGCAGTTGCTGCAGGAGCTGGGCGCGCTCGATCCGACGCAGAAGGATGTGCGCAAGCGGCTCACGGACACCGGCCGCAAGCTCGCCCAGCTGCCCGTCGACCCGCGGCTGGCCCGTATGGTCCTGGAGGCCGACAAGAACGACTGTGTCCGCGAGGTCATGGTGATCGCCGCCGCGCTGTCCATCCAGGACCCGCGTGAGCGTCCGGCCGACAAGCAGACCCAGGCCGATCAGCAGCACGCCCGCTTCAGGGACGAGACGAGCGACTTCCTCGCCTATCTCAACCTCTGGCGCTACCTCCGCGAGCAGCAGAAGGAGCGGGGCTCGTCCGCGTTCCGGCGCATGTGCAAGCAGGAGTACCTCAACTTCCTGCGCATTCGCGAATGGCAGGACATCTACACCCAGCTGCGTACGGTCGCCAAGCAGATGGGCATCCACCTCAGCGAGCAGGACGCCCCCGACGACCGCGTACACGTCTCCCTCCTTGCCGGGTTGCTCTCGCACATCGGCATGAAGGATGTGAAGGACGGCGCGAAGAACGAGTACTTGGGCGCCCGGAACGCCAAGTTCGCGATCTTCCCGGGCTCGGCCCTGTTCAAGAAGACCCCGCGCTTCGTGATGTCGGCGGAGCTGGTGGAGACGAGCCGGCTGTGGGCCCGGGTCAACGCGAAGATCGAGCCGGAGTGGGTCGAGCCGCTCGCCGGGCACCTCCTCAAGCGGACGTACAGCGAGCCGCACTGGGAGAAGGACCAGGCGGCGGTGATGGCGTTCGAGAAGGTCACGCTCTATGGCGTACCGATCGTCGCCCAGCGGAAGGTCAACTACGGCCGTATCGACCCGGAGGCCTCGCGCGAGCTTTTCATCCGCAACGCCCTGGTCGAGGGCGACTGGCGCACGCACCACAAGTTCTTCGCCGACAACCGAAAACTCCTCAGCGAGGTCGAGGAGCTGGAGCACCGCGCCCGTCGCCGGGACATCGTCGTCGACGACGAGACGCTCTTCGACTTCTACGACCAGCGGGTCCCCGACCATGTCGTCTCCGGCGCGCACTTCGACTCCTGGTGGAAGCACAAGCGGCACGAGCAGCCCGACTTCCTGGACTTCGAGCGGGAGATGCTCATCCGGGAGTCGGCGGAGGCGGTCACCAAGGCCGACTATCCCGACTCGTGGCGGCAGGGGCAGCTGAAGTTCCGGGTGACCTACCAGTTCGAGCCGGGCGCGGACGCCGACGGCGTCACCGTCCACATCCCGCTCCAGGTCCTCAACCAGGTCACGGACGAGGGCTTCGACTGGCAGATCCCGGGGCTGCGCGCGGAGGTGGTGACGGAGCTGATCCGCTCCCTGCCGAAGCCGATCCGCCGCCACTATGTGCCCGCTCCGAACTATGCGAAGGCGTTCCTGGAGAGGGCGGTGCCCTTGCAGGAGCCGCTGACGGTCACCATGGCCCGCGAGCTGAAGCGCATGGTCGGTGTGCCCTTCGAGGCCGAGGACTTCGACTGGGCGCGGGTTCCGGACCATCTGCGGATCACCTTCCGGATCGTCGACGAGCGGCGCCGCAAGCTGGCCGAGGACAAGGACCTGGAGGCGTTGAAGCTGCGGCTGAAGCCGAAGGCGCGCCAGGCCCTGTCCCAGGCCGCGGCGGCCACGGCCGAGCGCCAGGGCGGGGAGTCCCTGGAGCGCAAGGGCCTCACGGACTGGACGATCGGCTCGCTCACCCGCGTCTTCGAGACCCGCCGGGCCGGCCAGCCGGTGAAGGCGTACCCGGCGCTGGTCGACGACGGGGACACGGTGTCGGTCCGGCTCTTCGACACGGAGGCGGAGCAGGCCGAGGCGATGTGGAAGGGCACCCGGCGCCTGATCCTGCGCAACATCCCGGTCAACCCGGCGAAATTCGCGAGCGACCGCCTGACGAACGCGCAGAAGCTGGCGCTGTCCGCGAATCCGCACGGGTCGATACAGGCCCTGTTCGACGACTGCGCGATGGCGGCGGCGGACAGGCTGATCGCCGACTTCGGCGGGCCGGTGTGGGACGAGGAGTCGTACCGGAAGCTGTACGACAAGGTGCGCGCGGAGATCGTCGACACGACGGTGCGTGCGGTCACGCAGGTGCAGCAGGTCCTCGCCGCGTGGCAGGCCTGTGAACGCCGTCTGAAGACCGTACGCAGCCCCGTCCTCCTGCCCAATCTCACGGACGTACGCGCCCAGCTGGACGCCCTTGTGAAGCCCGGCTTCGTGACGTGGGCGGGCCTACGGCGGCTGCCGGACCTGATGCGCTATCTGGTGGCCGTGGACCGTCGTCTCCAGCAGATGCCGACGGGCGTCCAGCGGGACACCACTCGCATGGAGAAGGTCCACGAGATGCAGGACGAGTACGCCTGGCTCCTGGAGCAGCTTCCGCAGGGCCGTCCCGTCCCGTCGTCCGTCCTGGACATCCGCTGGATGATCGAGGAGCTCCGGGTCAGCTATTTCGCGCATGCGCTCGGTACGGCGTACCCGGTCTCCGACAAGCGGATCGTGAAGGCGATCGACGCCGCGGTCTCGTAATCGCCCGTGCACGCAGGGTGAGTTCGACCGGCGGGCTCACCCTCCTGTACAGTCTCTTCTCGCAGCGCAACGCACGAAAGCGCCGCGAAACCTGGTCCTGTGGAGCAGTTTGGAGTGCTCGCCACCCTGTCAAGGTGGAGGCCGCGGGTTCAAATCCCGTCAGGACCGCAAGATCGAAGGCCCGCACCGTTTCCGGATGCGGGCCTTCGGCATGTCCAGCCCGTCCGGCGTTCGAGGACGAGGCCGTTCAGCCGAAGCGGGGGTCTGGGGGCGGCAGCCCCCAGTGAGCGGCCACACCGACACCGGCGCCAAGAACAAGCACCGGCACCCGGAACAGCGGCCCAACCGGCGGAGCTCCCCGCTCTTGACGGCGTCACATTCCGTCGGTACCCAGAAAGCAGGCCCCGTTCTCGTGCGGGCCCCGGAGGTGGCGTATGGCGGCATCTGTCAGGCACGAGACGCGAGCCCTGCTCCGCGCGCACCTGTCGGCCGCCTCCTCCTATCGGCACCTCACCCGCCACTGTCCGATCTGCCACCGCCTGCTGCGGCTGGCGATGGACTCCGCCCCGCCGGGCGCTCAGGCCCCGGGGGGCGCCGTAGGGGACGAGGCCGCCCCGACGGCGTAGCGCTCGCGCACTCCCAACAACCGTGCCACAGTGGGACGCTGGAGCCCGTGCCTCCTTTAGCGCACATGGACCACCGGCAACAAGCCACCCGGCATGTGACGGGTGTCACCGCATGACTTTCTGAAACCCCGGTACTTACACCCGGCCTACAACGGGTCAATTTAATATGTGCAATTGCACTGCTCCCAGGGAACATCCACAGCGGATCCGACACCCCTCCCCAGACTCCGACAAGCCCGCTCACAGACCCGCGGCACCAGGGCTTTCAGCGCACAAAAAAGATCGCGCTGGACCCGGCGGAGTCCAGCGCGATCTACGACGCACCCTGTGTCACTTGCCTGAGAAGTTCCCATTGGCCTGGGCGAGGGTCCTGTTGGGGCAGGTCCCGCGTCGCTTGGAGCTAGGGTCCGGGCGCCTCGGCGAGTTGGGGGACCAGCCGTTTTGCCCGGTTATGCAGTTGTTCAGGCCTCGCTGCGCTGCTGCGGGATGCCCGCGAGAAGAGCGCGGACCTCGGCCTCGCGGTAGCGGCGGTGTCCGCCGAGCGTACGGATGGAAGTGAGCTTGCCGGCCTTCGCCCACCGCGTGACCGTCTTGGGGTCGACGCGGAACATCGTGGCGACCTCAGCCGGGGTCAGCAGCGGCTCGGCATCAGGGGTGCGAGCGGTCATGAGCGGCCTCCTCGGGAGAACCGAACCTTCTCGGTTCTTTCCTCTAAATTCTGCACCTTGACCCGCGTTGCCCGAAATGGTGGACGCGAGTCGAGTCGGTTATAGGACGAACGGCTTGTCCTCGGCACTACAACTACACCATCTGTCCAGCCGCGTCGGCCAAACCGATGGAATTGCCCTCCCAGGTAGTCATCAGCCGCGGAAGCCGATGGACCATGCCATAGCGGACAGTCACGCCACTGTGACGATCAGTCACAGGGCGATCAGGAGGCACTAGACCCCCCAAAGCATTGCAATGCTGAGATTCCGCCCAGAACGGAGCTTAGTTGGGCGGACGGAGCCTTCCCCGGACTCCTTGTCCTATTTTGGCATGAGGAGCGGCAAGAGGCGCAAGGGCCGCGTAAGTGTGGTCCATCACCCTTGACACAAAAGCCCGGATCGGAACCAACGCCCCGTCAGGTGACCTAAGTGGCGTAGACCGTACGTCGTCCAGGCCGGTTCGGGCCGTGACGTACGTCACTCAGTTCGCGGAACGCCGGTCCCGTACCGCCCGCCACCGCTCCACGAGCCGCCCGTACGCCTCCCCCGCCGCGGCCCCGTCGCCCCTGCGCAGCGCGTCGATGCCCTCGGCCACGTCCGCCGCGGAGTGGTCCCCCTCCAGTTCGCCGGCCGGCACCACATGTGCCAGGCCGCCGTAGTCCAGTTCCACCAGTGAGCGCGGGTGGAACTCCTCCAGCCATCGCCCCACGTCCACCAGGCCGTCGATCAGCGGCCCTTCCTCGATGGCGTCCTTGAGCGTCCGCAGTCCCCGGGCCACGCGCCGCCTGGCCTGCACCATGGGCGTGCGGTAACGCAGCAGGGGAGCTTCCTCGGCACTCCCCTTGGCGTACTCCCGCTCCTCGTCGGAGACCAGCACGAACCAGTTCAGCGGCACCTGCCAGGTGGCGGTGCGGATCCAGGGGCGGGCATCGGGGTTGCGGGTGAGCCAGCGCTCGTAGTCCTGGGCGGCCTGCCGGCGCACGACCGGCGGCAGCGCCGCGTCCAGGACGGACGGCGGGAACTCCTCGGGCAGCGCGCCCAGGGCCTGCCAGCCGCGCAGCCGGGTGCGCCAGGGGCAGACACAGACCACCCCGTCGACGTCCAGCACGAAGGCGTCGCCGCTCTCGTGCACCGGCACCGGGACCGGCGGGGTGGGCAGCAGATCGGCCAGGGAGCGGCGCAGCTCGTCCTGGTAGGAGGGGCGCTCGGGGCGGCGGGCGTAGCGCGCCCAGTGAGCGCGCTCCGGCTCCGGGAAGGCGGCCAACGGCTCGTACACGCGTAGATACGCCGCGTAGGGGACGATCACCGAGGACACCTTGGGCACGCCTGCTCCCTCCCCACCGGATAGGGCTCGAAACCAGTACGGGACCTGTACGGGATCCGTACGAGGTGTCCCGAAACGGGCGGGAAACCACTGCAAATCGTGCCACGCGCACGCGAGCGCGCACGGCGCGAGAGAGTGATCCTGAACACTGCGCGGATGGTGGGTGGGCACAGGCTCTACGCTCATGCCACAGCACCCGCCACCCGCACGGGAGCTGGTCTTTCGACCGCCGCAACTTACCCGGGAGTCACCACCGTGACCGACGTAACCGGCGCACCTGCTGATGTACTGCACACCCTGTTCCACTCGGACCAGGGCGGTCATGAGCAAGTAGTGCTCTGTCAGGACCGCGCGACCGGACTCAAGGCCGTGATCGCCATCCACTCCACCGCTCTCGGCCCCGCGCTGGGCGGTACGCGCTTCTATCCGTACGCGAACGAGGCGGAGGCCATCGCCGACGCCCTCAACCTCGCGCGCGGGATGTCGTACAAGAACGCCATGGCCGGGCTCGACCACGGCGGCGGCAAGGCCGTGATCATCGGCGATCCGGAGCGCATCAAGACCGAAGAGCTGCTGCTCGCCTACGGGCGGTTCGTGGCCTCGCTCGGCGGTCGCTACGTCACCGCGTGCGACGTCGGCACGTATGTCGCCGACATGGACGTCGTGGCCCGCGAGTGCCGCTGGACCACCGGGCGCTCGCCGGAGAACGGCGGCGCGGGCGACTCCTCGGTCCTCACCGCGTTCGGTGTCTACCAGGGCATGCGCGCCTCCGCCCAGCACCTGTGGGGCGACCCCTCGCTGCGCGGCCGCCGGGTCGGCATCGCCGGTGTCGGCAAGGTCGGCCACCACCTGGTCCGGCATCTGCTGGACGAGGGCGCCGAGGTCGTGATCACGGACGTGCGCGAGGACGCCGTACGGCGGATTCTCGACCAGCACCCGGGCGTCACTGCGGTCGCCGACACCGATGCGCTGATCCGCGTGGAGGGCCTCGACATCTACGCCCCCTGTGCGCTCGGCGGCGCCCTGAACGACGACTCCGTGGCGGTGCTCACGGCCAAGGTGGTGTGCGGCGCGGCCAACAACCAGCTCGCCCACCCGGGTGTGGAGAAGGACCTCGCGGACCGCGGGATCCTCTACGCGCCGGACTACGTGGTGAACGCCGGCGGTGTGATCCAGGTCGCCGACGAGCTGCACGGGTTCGACTTCGACCGGTGCAAGGCGAAGGCGGCGAAGATCTTCGACACCACGCTGGCCATCTTCGCACGTGCGAAGGAAGACGGGATTCCGCCGGCCGCCGCGGCCGACCGGATCGCCGAGCAGCGGATGCACGAGGCCGCCGCGGCACGCTGACGCCGCGGTTCCGCGAGGTTTGCCGGTACCCGTCGACGGACAGTTAGAGAGAACTCTCACGTTCGTCGGCGGGTCGGCCGCCGATAAGTGGTTAAAATCGCGGTTGACCAGCGAGGACGGGGCGCCTCGCGGGTTCTGGGCCGAGGCACGTGCTGCGGGCGACGTACCGTATGGGCGCGGGCTCAGGTACCGTGGAAGCCCTACGGACCGGTCTCTCCACGGAGAGCCCGTTCCAGATCATGAACGCGTGTCAAGACTCTGGGGCCGTCGAGCCCCGTCACCGAGGGGGTCGAGCCATGGGGCGCGGCCGGGCCAAGGCCAAGCAGACGAAGGTCGCCCGCCAGCTGAAGTACAACAGCGGCGGGACTGACCTGTCGCGTCTGGCCAGCGAGCTGGGCGCTTCGACTTCGAGCCAGCCGCCGAACGGCGAGCCGTTCGAGGACGACGAGGAAGAAGACGACCCGTACGCCCAGTACGCGGATCTCTACAACGACGACGACGAGGACGAGGACGACGAGTCCGGTCCCGCGTCGCATCGTCGCGGCGCTTGACGTAGCGCGCTTCGCGGTCTCAGCGTCTCAGCAGCGACTGCACTTCACCCGGTCCGGGGCCTCAGCGCCGGACCGGGTTTCGTGCTGCCTCCCGGGACGCCGGGCCCGGAACTGCCGGGCCCTGGGCTCGCGGGGCCGTGCGGCCCCGCGACCGTCAGGTGCAGGCACCGGGACCGTCAGGCGTAGTCACCGATCAGGGCCGCGCCCGAGTCGTGCTCGCCCCGGTCCGTGATCTCACCGGCGACCCAGGCGTCGACCCCGCGGTCGGCCAGTGTCGCCAGGGCCACGTCCACCGAGGCCTCGGGCACGATCGCGATCATGCCGACGCCCATGTTGAGGGTCTTCTCCAGCTCCAGGCGCTCGACGTCGCCGGCCCTGCCGACGAGGTCGAAGATCGCGCCCGGGGTCCAGGTGGAGCGGTCGACGACGGCGTGCAGCTGGTCCGGGATCACCCGGGCCAGGTTGGCCGCGAGGCCGCCGCCGGTGACATGACTGAAGGCGTGGACCTCGGTGGTGCGGATGAGGGCCAGGCAGTCCAGTGAGTAGATCTTGGTGGGCTCCAGGAGCTCCTCGCCGAGCGTGCGGCCGAGTTCCTCGATGTGCGCGTCGAGCGCCAGGCCCGCCTGGTTCAGCAGGACGTGACGGACCAGGGAGTACCCGTTCGAGTGAAGCCCGGAGGACGCCATGGCGATCACCGCGTCACCCTTACGGATACGATCCGCGCCGAGCAGCCGGTCGGCCTCCACGACGCCCGTACCGGCGCCGGCGACGTCGAAGTCGTCCGCACCCAGCAGACCCGGGTGTTCGGCCGTCTCACCGCCCACCAGGGCGCAGCCGGCCAGCACACAGCCCTCCGCGATGCCCTTCACGATGGCGGCGACGCGCTCGGGGTGGACCTTGCCGACGCAGATGTAGTCCGTCATGAACAGCGGCTCGGCACCGCACACCACGATGTCGTCCATGACCATGGCGACCAGGTCGTGCCCGATGGTGTCGTAGACGCCCATCTGGCGCGCGATGTCGACCTTGGTGCCGACGCCGTCCGTGGCGGAGGCGAGGAGCGGACGCTCGTAGCGCTTGAGGGCGGAGGCGTCGAAGAGGCCGGCGAAGCCGCCGAGGCCGCCGAGGACCTCGGGGCGCCGGGTCTTCTTCACCCACTCCTTCATCAGCTCGACGGCGCGGTCGCCCGCCTCGATGTCGACTCCGGCAGCCGCGTAGGAAGCACCGGCGGAAGGGCCCGTCGCCGACGGCGACTGATCAGACACAGCAGACATTGCCTGGGATCTTTCGGGTTGGTTTCTACGGGGCTTACGGGCGACGGATCGCGTCGGCCGCGGCCGTGGCGGCGGGCCCTGCGGCCAGCTCGGTCTCCAGGAGCTGCTTGCCGAGCAGTTCGGGGTCCGGGAGCTCCATCGGGTACTCGCCGTCGAAGCAGGCGCGGCACAGGTTCGGCTTGGCGATCGTGGTCGCCTCGATCATGCCGTCGATGGAGATGTAGGCCAGGGAGTCGGCGCCGAGCGAGGTGCCGATCTCCTCGATCGTCATGCCGTTGGCGATGAGCTCGGCGCGGGTGGCGAAGTCGATGCCGAAGAAGCAGGGCCACTTCACGGGCGGCGAGGAGATCCGGATGTGGACCTCGGCGGCGCCGGCCTCGCGGAGCATGCGCACCAGGGCGCGCTGTGTGTTGCCGCGCACGATCGAGTCGTCGACGACGACCAGACGCTTGCCCCTGATGACTTCCTTCAGCGGGTTCAGCTTCAGCCGGATGCCGAGCTGGCGGATGGTCTGCGAGGGCTGGATGAAGGTCCGGCCGACGTAGGCGTTCTTCACCAGACCGGCGCCGAACGGGATGCCGGAGGCCTCCGCGTAGCCGATGGCTGCCGGGGTGCCGGACTCCGGGGTCGCTATCACCAGGTCGGCCTCGACGGGGGCCTCCTTGGCGAGGCGGCGGCCCATCTCGACGCGCGAGAGATAGACGTTCCGCCCGGCGATGTCGGTGTCGGGACGGGCGAGATACACGTACTCGAAGACACAGCCCTTGGGCTTCGCTTCCGCGAATCGGGAGGTGCGCAGGCCGTTCTCGTCGATCGCGACGAACTCGCCCGGCTCTATCTCGCGGACGAAGCTGGCGCCGCAGATGTCGAGGGCGGCGCTCTCGGAGGCGACGACCCAGCCACGCTCCAGGCGGCCGAGGACCAGCGGGCGGATGCCCTGCGGGTCGCGGGCGGCGTAGAGGGTGTGCTCGTCCATGAAGACGAGCGAGAAGGCGCCCTTGACCTGCGGGAGGACGGCGTGCGCGGCCTCCTCGATGGTCAGCGGCTTGCCGTCCTCGTCGACCTGGGCCGCGAGGAGCGCGGTCAGCAGGTCGGTGTCGTTGGTGGCCGCGACCCGGGTGGACCGGCCGTTGTTGTCCTTGGGGAGGTTGGCGACCATCTCGGCGAGCTGCGCCGTGTTGACCAGGTTGCCGTTGTGGCCGAGCGCGATGGAGCCGTGCGCGGTGGCGCGGAACGTCGGCTGGGCGTTCTCCCACACGGACGCGCCGGTGGTCGAGTAGCGGGCGTGACCGACCGCGATATGACCCTGGAGCGAACCGAGAGAGGTCTCGTCGAAGACCTGGGAGACCAGGCCCATGTCCTTGAAGACGAGGATCTGGGAGCCGTTGCTGACCGCGATTCCCGCGGATTCCTGACCCCGGTGCTGGAGGGCGTAGAGCCCGAAGTACGTGAGCTTTGCGACCTCTTCACCCGGAGCCCAGACACCGAAGACGCCACACGCGTCCTGGGGGCCTTTCTCGCCGGGGAGCAGATCGTGATTGAGTCGACCGTCACCACGTGGCACGGCACCGAGTGTAGGCGAGATCGACCACTGGTCCGAATTGGCCAATGCACCGAAGTTATGCGTTCTTAACCGGTCACTCGTCGGCCACGGCGGTCACGGTCTCTCCGTTTTCGCTGGTCAGCGTGAGGTTTCGATGATCCAGTCGGTAGCTGACGGTGCCGTCGAAGAGCCGCAGCAGACTCTTTTCCGTATGCATGAGTGAGGCGTCGCACATCATTCGGGTGGTCGCGGGAGAGCCCAGGGTGATACGGGCGTCGCTGACCGTGGCGCGCGCGGTGACGTGATTGCAGCCCAGGCGGCCGCTGACCTTTCCGCTCTTGCTATCGAAGGTGAGATGGGCGTCGGCACCCTTCGGCAGGGAGCTGACGGTGTCGCCGGCACCGAGTGCCGTGATCGTCCACTTGGTGCCGTAGAGCGGGGCGTCCTCCTCCTTGGTCAGCCGGACGGTGTCGCCCCCGGTGGTGGTGAGGGTCAGCCGGTCGCCGTTCACCCGGGTGGTGAGGGGGCCGGCGGCGAGGGTGCGGGCAAGGGTCCGTTCGAAGGCCATGGGCCGTGCCTCGCACGCCATCTCGGTCGCCGTGGCGTCGCTGAGCCGGACGCGGTCGCCCTCGAAGGCGGCCCGCGCGGTGAAGTGGTTGCAGCCGTAGTTGCCCTCGGTCCTGCCACTGTCGTCGATCGCCATGTGGGCGCCCGCCGGGGCACTGCGTGTCGTGCCGTCCACGGTGACGTTGTCGACGATCCAGTGGACACCGGTCACCGGCTCCTGGGCTCCGGCGGATCCGCTGCCCGGGTGCCCGCTGCCGCAGGCCGCCGCGAGCGGGACGACGAGCACAACGGCAGCCGCGAATGTCAGTCGCGCTGTGTGCCTGTACATGTCGATTCGACGGACGGACCGGGGCGGTCGGTTCCCTCCGCACGCGCCTCCTAGGACATCAGCGGCAGCAGGGCCGCGAGATCCGCCCGCTCCCCGCTCGCGCTCACCTCCGCCGCCTCGATGGCGTCCTTCCACAGCAGCCGCCCGGTGGCGAGCCGGATCCAGGTGAGCGGGTCGGTCTCGACGACGTTGGGCGGGGTGCCACGCGTGTGCCGGGGCCCCTCGACGCACTGCACGACGGCGTACGGCGGGACGCGGACCTCGGTGGAGCCACCGGGGGCCTTCACGGCGAGCGCGTCGGCGAGCAGGCGGGTGGTCGCGGCGAGGGCCTGGCGGTCGTAGGGCACGTCGAGGCCCGGTACGGCCGCGTTCAGGTCGTCGGTGTGGACGACGAGTTCCACGGTGCGGGTGACGAGGTAGTCGTCCAGGGACAGGGCCCCCGCGCTGGTGGCCAGCAGCCGGCTGCCGGAATGTGCATCGAGAAGCTCGCGCAGGCTCCGGTCGACCTCGGCGAGATAGGCGTCGAGGTCGGGGTGCTGCTCGACCAGGCGCCGGGTGAAATCGGCGATGGCGGAGGAATTGGCGGCGGTGGCGAAGGGCCACTCGACGACGGCGACGTCCTGCCGGGGCGGCGCGGGCTCGTCGAGGGCCCGGTGAACGGCGGTGACCGCCATCCCGATGTGCGCGACGAGCTCCCGCACGGTCCACTCACCCAGCCGGGTGGGCAGCGCAAACTGCCCGGGTCCGAGGCCACGAACGGCTTCCCGTACGTTCCCGAGCTGGGCCTGTACAGCGTCGCGGATCCTGGCGGGGTCATACGTCCGTGCGCGCTTCTTGGGCGTGGGCATGGCGGTGAGCCTAGGGCCTGGTCATGTGGGTGGTCACGCGGTGGTCACGGGCCCGCACCGACGGCCTCTCGTCCCCCCATAGCACGGTGCACGGTTATGTTACGATCCGTTCTAGTAGAAACTAGAATTATCGTTTCTATCATTACCCGTGTTTTCACTTTCGCGCCCGGTGGCAGCGGCCGCGCCGGAAAGGACCCCCTTGGAGAAGCGTCGTCGGGATCTTCCCCTCGTCTACTCCTGCTCCGGCTGCTCGAGCGCGGCGCAGATGACGAACTGGCTCGCCATTAAGCTCGACCGCCGCGAAGTCGCGGAGATGTCCTGCATCGCCGGGGTCGGCGGCGACGTGCCGAGCCTCGTGCGCAAGGCGACCAGCGGTCGGCCGGTCATCGTGATCGACGGCTGCGTGCTGCAGTGCGCTCGCAGCTGCCTGGCCCGCCACGACGTGACGCCGACGGTGCACCACCTGCTCAGCGATGACGGCGTGCGCAAGCGGCTGGGCGAGGACTTCGACGAGACCGAGGCGCAGCAGATCCTCGACGGCATACTCATCCGCCTCGACTCGGCCCTCAAGAACGAGGCAGCCCATGTCCCCGCAGATACCATCTGAGTCAGCCAGGACAGCTGAGTCGGCCGGCAAGGCCAGGGCAGCCGGGCCCCGTTCCGCCCCGGTCCGGCGCCGACGGCGCGGCCAGTGGGTTCCTCCGCAGCACGGCGCCTGGGCCATGCTGCTGGTGCCCTACCTGGCCGGCCTGATCGAGGTCGGCTTCTCCTGGGTGCAGATCCCGCTGCTCCTGGGCTGGGTGGGCGGCTATGTGCTGTCCTACTTCGGACTGCTGGCCGTCAAAACCCGTCGCCCCTCCCGGGTCCGCACACAACTCCTCGTCTACGGAAGCATCACGCTGACCGCCGGCGTCACGGTTCTGCTCGCCCGGCCACAGATCCTGCTCTTCGCCCCGGTCTTCGCGGCGGTACTCGCGGTCAACGGCTTCTTCGCCAAGGCCCGCCGTGACCGCGCCTTGGCCAACGGCCTGGTCTCGGTCGTGGCGGCGACGCTGATCCTGCCGGTCGTGGCGGTGGCCGGCGAAGCATCCCCCTGGCAGGTCACCGGCACATCCCTGGTGACGCTCCTCTACTTCACCGGCTCCCTGCTCTTCGTCAGAACGACGATCCGGGCCCGGGGCGACCGCGGGATGATGACCGCGTCGCTGGCCTTCCACGCCGCGGCGCTCCTGGCGGCGGCCTGGCTGGCCCTCCCCTACGCGCTGCCCTTCACCGGCTACCTCCTCCGCGCGGCTGCCCTGCCCCGACGCGGTCTCACGCCCCAGCAGATCGGCATCGTGGAGATCTTCAGCTCGCTCGCCCTCCTGGCGACGGTGATCTGGGTGGCGGTCTGACCCGCGGTGACGGCGCAGCATGAAGGCCCCGCTCATCGACGAGCGGGGCCTTCATGCTGCCGCGGGACGATCTCGAAAGGGGATCACGCCCCAGGGACGGGAATCACGCCAGCAGGGACGGGATCGTCGCCTCGTGGGTCTCGCGCAGTTCCGTCAGGGAGAGTGCGAACTCGCCCTGGACCTCCACCGCGTCGCCGTCGACGACACCGATGCGGGTGGCCGGGAGGCCGCGCGCGCCGCACATGTCGTTGAAGCGGACCTCTTCCGAGCGCGGCACGGCGACAATCGCGCGGCCCGCGGACTCGGACAGCAGGAAGGTGAACGCGTCGAGCCCGTCCGGTACGACCAGACGCGCGCCCTTGCCGCTGAGCAGCGCCGACTCGACGACCGCCTGGATCAGACCGCCGTCGGACAGGTCGTGCGCGGAGTCGATCATGCCGTCGCGGGAGGCGGAGATCAGGATCTCGCCGAGCAGACGCTCCCGCTCCAGGTCGACCTTCGGGGGCAGGCCGCCGAGGTGGTCGTGGACGACCTGGGACCAGGCCGAGCCGCCGAACTCCTCACGCGTGTCGCCGAGGAGGTAGAGCAGCTGGCCCTCCTCCTGGAAGGCGACCGGCGTGCGGCGCGCCACGTCGTCGATGACGCCGAGGACCGCGACGACCGGGGTCGGGTGGATGGCCGCCTCGCCCGTCTGGTTGTAGAGGGAGACGTTGCCGCCGGTCACCGGGGTGCCGAGCTGCAGGCAGGCGTCCGCCAGACCGCGCACGGCCTCCGCGAACTGCCACATGACCGCCGGGTCCTCGGGCGAGCCGAAGTTCAGGCAGTCGGAGACGGCGAGCGGCTTGGCGCCTGTCGTCGCCACGTTGCGGTAGGCCTCGGCGAGGGCCAGCTGCGCGCCCGCGTACGGGTCGAGCTTGGCGTACCGGCCGTTGCCGTCCGTGGCGATCGCGACGCCGAGGCCGGTCTCCTCGTCGACGCGGATCATGCCGGAGTCCTCGGGCTGGGCGAGGACGGTGTTGCCCTGCACGAAGTGGTCGTACTGCGAGGTGATCCACTTCTTGGAGGCCTGGTTGGGCGAGCCCACCAGCTTCAGGACCTGGTCCTTCAGCTCCTCGGAGGTCGCCGGGCGCGGCAGCTTGTTCGCGTCGTCCGCCTGGAGCTCGTCCTGCCAGGACGGGCGGGCGTACGGGCGCTCGTACACCGGGCCCTCGTGGGCCACGGTCCGCGGGTCGACGTCGACGATCTTGCCGCCGTGCCAGTAGATCTCCAGGCGATCGCCGTCGGTCACCTCACCGATGACGGTGGCGATGACGTCCCACTTGTCGCAGATCTCCAGGAACCGGTCGACCTTCTCCGGCTCCACGACCGCGCACATGCGTTCCTGCGACTCGCTCATGAGGATCTCCTCGGGCGAGAGCGTGGAGTCGCGCAGCGGCACGTCGTCCAGCGTGACGCGCATACCGCCGGAGCCGTTGGAGGCCAGCTCGGACGTGGCGCAGGACAGGCCCGCCGCGCCGAGGTCCTGGATGCCGACGACCAGCTTCTCCTGGAAGGCCTCCAGGGTGCACTCGATGAGGAGCTTCTCCTGGAAGGGGTCGCCGACCTGGACGGCCGGCCGCTTGGAGGGCTTGGCGTCGTCGAAGGTCTCCGAGGCCAGGATCGAGGCGCCGCCGATGCCGTCGCCGCCGGTGCGGGCGCCGTACAGGACGACCTTGTTGCCCGCGCCGGACGCCTTCGCGAGGTGGATGTCCTCGTGCCGCATGACGCCGATGGCACCGGCGTTGACCAACGGGTTGCCCTGGTAGCAGGCGTCGAAGACGACCTCGCCGCCGATGTTGGGCAGGCCCAGGCAGTTGCCGTAGCCGCCGATGCCGGCGACCACGCCCGGCAGGACGCGCTTGGTGTCGGGGTGGTCGGCCGCGCCGAAGCGCAGCGGGTCGACCACCGCGACCGGGCGGGCGCCCATGGCGATGATGTCGCGGACGATACCGCCGACACCGGTGGCCGCGCCCTGGTAGGGCTCGACGTACGACGGGTGGTTGTGCGACTCGACCTTGAAGGTGACCGCGTAGCCCTGGCCGACGTCGACGACCCCCGCGTTCTCACCGATGCCCACCAGCATCGCGTCGCTCTGCGGGGCCTTCTCGCCGAACTGGCGCAGATGGACCTTGGAGGACTTGTACGAGCAGTGCTCGGACCACATGACCGAGTACATGGCGAGCTCGGCGCCGGTCGGGCGGCGGCCCAGGATCTCGACGACCCGCTCGTACTCGTCCTTCTTCAGACCGAGTTCGGCCCAGGGCAGCTCGACGTCGGGGGTCGCGGCCGCGTGCTCGACCGTGTCCAGAGGCGTCCGGCTCATGCGCCCACCAGCTTCTTGAGGATCGAGGTGAAGAACGGGAGGCCGTCGGTACGGCCCGTACCGATCAGCGGCTCGACGGCGTGCTCGGGGTGCGGCATCAGGCCGACGACGTTGCCGGCCTCGTTGGTGATGCCGGCGATGTCCCGCAGCGAGCCGTTGGGGTTGAAGTCCAGGTAGCGGAAGGCGACCCGGCCCTCGGCCTCCAGCTTGTCGAGCGTGTACTCGTCGGCGACGTACCGGCCGTCCATGTTCTTCAGCGGGATGTGGATCTCCTGGCCGGCGCTGTAGTCGCTCGTCCAGGCGGTCTCCGCGTTCTCCACCCGCAGCTTCTGGTCGCGGCAGATGAAGTGGAGGTGGTTGTTGCCGAGCATCCCGCCCGGGAGAAGGTGGGCTTCCGTGAGGATCTGGAAGCCGTTGCAGATACCGAGGACGGGAAGTCCCGCCTTCGCCTGCTCGATGACGGACTCCATCACCGGCGAGAAGCGGGAGATGGCTCCGGCCCGCAGATAGTCGCCGTAGGAGAAACCGCCGGGCAGCACCACGGCATCGACCTGCTTGAGGTCCTTGTCCTTGTGCCAGAGGGCGACCGGTTCGGCACCCGCGTGGCGGATCGCGCGCCGGGTGTCGCGGTCGTCGAGACTTCCCGGGAAAGTGACGACGCCAATACGAGCGGTCACTTCGCGGCCTCCGCGACTTCCTCCACCTTGACGGTGAAGTCCTCGATCACGGTGTTGGCGAGGAAGGATTCCGCAAGATCGTGGATGCGGGCGAGCGCGGCCTCGTCGACCGGGCCGTCAACTTGAAGTTCGAATCGCTTTCCCTGACGTACGTCGGAGATGCCTTCGAAACCCAGCCGCGGCAGTGCGCGCTGCACCGCCTGGCCCTGGGGGTCGAGGATCTCCGGCTTGAGCATGACGTCGACTACGACGCGTGCCACTGGCACTCCCGGTGTGTGGTGCTGAGCAGGTTCCTTCAGACTACCCGCACAAAATTTCTACGCGAGTAGAGTTGTAGGAAACTACGTGACGGGCATCACGATCAGGTGTCGAACGGGTGCCCTCACCAAAAAATCTGGGAAAGTTCGGCGGTCCACCCGTGGCAGCTATTGCGCTCGGACACGCGGGCGGATTTAGTCGGGCTTCACTTTGCATTGCCGGGCACTGTACAAATGAATTGGCAATAGCCGATACTTTCCCCGTCAACAGGCGGACAGTCGACATCTCCCGGGCGTCTTGGCACGTCACCGCAGAGGGGGTGTCGCACGAAGGGACCGATATTCGTGGCGCAGAAGGTCGTGGTCACTCTCTTTGACGACATCGACGGCTCGGAAGCGGCGGAAACGATCGCCTTCGGACTCGACGGCAAGTCGTACGAGATCGACCTCAATCAAGCCAATGCCAAGAAACTGCGTAAGGCTCTTGAGCCGTACGTGGCGGCCGGCCGCAAGAGGGCGAAGTCGGGCAAGACCTACCGGCAGACCGAGGTCGCTCCCGATCCCGCGGCCGTCCGCGCCTGGGCCCAGGCGAACAAGATGGACGTGCCCGCGCGCGGCCGGATCCCCAAGAAGGTCTACGAGGCGTTCAGCGCCGCCCAGTGACGCCCGCGAGGGGTGAGTCCTCAGGGTCCGTCACCGGGCCCTGAGGACAGCCGACTTGCGCTACCCCCCTGCTGATCAGCTAATGTCTGGAGCACGCCGAGGGGCGAGGCCGAAAGGCCGGATCCCACGGACTACATGCGGGTGTAGTTCAGTAGTAGAACATCCCCCTTCCAGGGGGAAGGCGCAGTGTGCGATTCCTGTCACCCGCTCTGGCACCACCACCGTCACAAGCATGCTTGTGGATCGGGTAGGCTGGTGCTCGCACCGATCGGTGGGAGCCGGTCGGGAGCAGTGCGGACGTAGCTCAGTTGGTAGAGCGCAACCTTGCCAAGGTTGAGGTCGCGAGTTCGAGCCTCGTCGTCCGCTCCAGAGAAGCCCCGGTCTTCATGACCGGGGTTTTTTTTATGTGCCGTCCGTCTGACATTTGTCATGCCGAGTGATGACACCGCGCACTGCTGCCCGGCCCCGCCCGCCGGGACGCTGAGGTCATGGACATCAACGAGCACGAGCACGTGATCGAGGTCACCGACCTCCGGCGTGTCTACGGGGGCGGTTTCGAGGCGGTGCGCGGAATCGATTTCTCCGTGAACCGCGGCGAGATCTTCGCGCTGCTGGGAACCAACGGCGCGGGCAAGACATCGACGGTCGAGCTGCTGGAGGGCCTCACGGCACCAGCGGGCGGGCAGGTGCGGGTCCTCGGCCACGACCCCTACCTGGAGCGGGCCGCCGTACGGTCGCGCACCGGTGTGATGCTCCAGGAGGGCGGCTTCCCGTCCGAGCTGACCGTCGCCGAGACCGCGCGGATGTGGGCCGGCTGCACCAGCGGGGCCCGGCCGCTCGCGAGTGAGCCGAAGGGGCGCGCCGGTGTCGAGGGTGCATGGGGGTCCCCCCTGTTCGAGCGAAGCCGAGAGCTTGGGGGAGCGCGGAGGCCCGAAGGGATGCGCACGGTCGCGGCCTCGACACCGGCTGAAGCGCCCCGGAGGCGAACGAGCCATGAGGGGGCCGAGGCACTGGCGCTGGTCGGGCTGGCCGGGAAGGCCGGTGTGCGGGTGAAGCAGCTGTCGGGAGGTGAGCGGCGCCGCCTGGATCTGGCGCTCGCGCTGCTCGGCGAGCCCGAGGTGCTGTTCCTCGACGAGCCGACGGCCGGCCTCGACGTCGAAGGGCGCCGGGACACCTGGGAGTTGGTGCGGGCGCTGCGCGACACCGGCACCACCGTGCTGCTCACCACGCACTACCTGGAGGAGGCGGAGGGTCTCGCCGACCGGCTCGCGATCCTGCACGAGGGCCGCATCGCCGCCTCCGGCACGCCCGCCGAGGTGACCGCGGGCCGGCCCTCCCGCATCTCCTTCGAACTGCCCCAGGGGTACTTCCTCGGCGACCTGCCGCCGCTCGCCGAGCTGGCGGTGTGCGGGCACGAGGTGGCGGGCAGGACCGTACGGCTGCGGACCCGGGAACTCCAGCGGACGGCCACCGGGCTGCTGGTGTGGGCCGAGCGGGCCGGGGTCGAACTGCGCGGCCTCGACATGCGGTCGGCGTCGCTGGAGGAGGCGTTCCTCGGGATCGCGCGGGAGCAGGAGCCCACGGCAGGAGCAGCGGCATGAGCACCCTCGCACACGCACCGGTGGCCCGGCGGCTGCGCGCCCTGGCCCGCGCCGAACTCACCCTGCTCGGCCGCAACCGCAGTGCCGTCCTCACGGCGCTGCTCGTACCGCTCGCGCTGCCGTTCACCGTGCGGCCCGCGGTCGAGCAGATCGACCTCAAGGCCGAGGGACTGACCGTCGGCACGGTGATGCTGACGGCCTCGATCGGCTTCTCCTTCCTCTTCTGCGTGTACACCGCGCTGGTGGGCTCCTTCGTCACCCGCCGCGAGGAACTCGTCCTCAAGCGGCTGCGCACCGGCGAACTCCGGGACATGGAGATCCTCGTCGGCACGGCCCTGCCCGCGGTCTGTGTCGGACTCGCCCAGGCGCTGGTGCTGTCCGTGGGCTGCGCGGTGCTCCTCGACGCGGGGGCGCCCAGGGCACCGCAGCTGGCCGTCCTCGGCGTCCTGTCGGGCCTGGTGCTGAGCGCCGCGTTCGCCGCCCTCACCTCGGCCTTCACCAGGACCACCGAGAGCGCCCAGGTCACCGCACTGCCCCTGGTGCTCGTGTCGATGATCGGCTCGGGCATCGCGATCCCCACCGAGGTGCTGCCCGACCGGCTCGCCTCCGTCTGCGACCTCCTCCCGCTCTCCCCCGCCGTCCGGCTGGTCCGCGCGGGCTGGACCGGCCATCTCGGCGCGTACGAGGTGCTGGGCTCCGTACTGACCACGCTGGCCTGGACCGTTCTGGCGGTGTTTGCTGTACGGCGGTGGTTCCGGTGGGAGCCGCGGCGCTGAGTACCGGGGAGCACATGGTGGGGCGGATACGGCGGTTGCATCAGCGTCACTGGCGGGAGCGCAGCAAGGCGGAGCGCGTCGAGCTGCAGAGCGTGGTCACCTGGCACGCCACCATCTGGGTGCTTCCGCTCAGCTGGCTGATGCTGCCGCTGGTGGGCGGGCTCGACCGGCGGCCCGTGCCGATGGTGCTCGGCGGGCTGCTGGTCGCCGTCGACCTGCTGCAGTGCGCGGCCGCGAGCCGGCTCGTCCGGCCCGCGCTCGACCACTACCTGGGGCGCGCCGAACTGCCGCCCCGCTCCCAGCGCGCCGCCGCCGTCCTGCTCGGCCTGGCGCTCGCCCTGATCATGGCGCTCGCCGCGGTCGACGGGACCGATCCGCTCACGGCCCGGCTGACGATCGCGGCGGTGCTCGTGCCGTTCGGGCTGCCCTACGCGCTCACCGTGTCCGTCCCGGTGTTCCTGCGCCGATCCGCGGTCCTCACGGCGCTGATCGTGGGCGCCCTCTCGATCGTGCGCCTGGACGGTCTCGGTGTCCTCGCCACGACGGTGGTGTGCGGCTTCGCCACCGGCTTCGCCCTGACGGCCGCGCGCTGCGGCGCCTGGACCCTGTCCGTGCTCTGGGAGGCGGAACGCGCCCGCGAGATCGAGGCCCGGCTCGCCGTCGCCGAGGAGCGGCTGCGGTTCGGACGGGATCTGCACGACGTCCTGGGGCGGAACCTGTCCGTGATCGCCCTCAAGAGCGAGCTGGCCGTGCAACTGGCCCGGCGGGAGCGGCCGGAGGCCGTGGAGCAGATGATCGAGGTACAGCGCATCGCACAGGAGTCGCAGCGGGAGGTGCGCGATGTCGTACGGGGCTATCGGGAGGCCGACCTCGATGTCGAACTCGTCGGCGCGCAGGGCGTGTTGACGGCGGCCGGGGTCGAATGCGACATCACCGGTGCCGCCGACGGGCTGCCCGCCGACGTGCAGTCCGCGCTCGGCTGGGTCGTGCGGGAGGCCACCACCAACGTGCTGCGGCACGGGGACGCCATGCGATGTGCCGTGAGTCTGCGGGTGCTGGAGGGGCGTGTGGTGCTGACGGTGGAGAACGACGGAGCGTCCGCGGCCCCCGACGGGGGAGGGGGTTCCGGGCTCGCGGGGCTGCGGGAGCGGCTGGCCGTGGTGGACGGGACCCTGACGGCGGGCGCCGTCGGGGAGGACGGGTTCAGGCTGGTGGCCGAGGTGCCCGTGGCGAGTGTGAGTGGAGTTGCGTCATGAGTTCCCCGGTACGGCTGTTGCTCGCCGACGACGAGCATCTGATCCGCGGGGCGCTGGCCGCGCTGCTCTCCCTGGAGGACGACCTCGTCGTGGTCGCCGAGGCGGCGACCGGACCCGAGGCACTCGCCATGGCGCGGGCCCATGAACCGGACGTGGCGGTCCTGGATCTTCAGATGCCGGGCGCCGACGGTGTGAAGGTCGCCACATCCCTGCGGGCCGAACTGCCCGGCTGCCAGGTGCTGATCGTCACCGGTCACGGGCGGCCCGGCCATCTGAAACGGGCCCTTGCGGCAGGTGTGCGCGGGTTCGTCCCGAAGACCGTCAGCGCCCAGCGGCTCGCGGAGATCATCCGTACCGTGCACGCCGGAAACCGCTACGTCGACCCGGAGTTGGCCGCCGACGCGATCTCCGCCGGGGACTCGCCGCTGACCGCGCGCGAGGCCGAGGTCCTGGAGCTGGCCGCCGACGGGGCACCGGTCGCGGAGATCGCCGAGCGGGCCGTGCTGTCGCCGGGGACCGTGCGGAACTACCTCTCCTCGGCCGTGACGAAACTCGGGGCCGAGAACCGCCATGCGGCGGTCCGTCTCGCACGGGAGCGAGGTTGGGTATAGTTGCTCTCGCGCAGCAGCGCAATGCGGACGTAGCTCAGTTGGTAGAGCGCAACCTTGCCAAGGTTGAGGTCGCGAGTTCGAGCCTCGTCGTCCGCTCCAGCAAGGCCCCCGGTTTCCCGGGGGCCTTTTGCGTTACGCCCATTGCGTTACGCCCAGCTCAGGCCCGTCAGGCGCTCGTACGCCTCGACGTACTTCGCCCGGGTGGCGTCCACGACCTGCTGGGGCAGCGGCGGCGGGGGCTGCTCGCTCTTGCGGTCCCAGCCGGACTCGGCGGAGGTCAGCCAGTCGCGCACGAACTGCTTGTCGTACGACGGCTGCGCGCGGCCCGGCTGCCACTGGTCGGCCGGCCAGAAGCGGGAGGAGTCCGGGGTGAGGACCTCGTCGGCGAGGACGAGGGTGTCTGACTCGAAGCCGAACTCGAACTTGGTGTCCGCGAGGATGATCCCGCGGTCACGGGCGATGTCCCGGGCCCGGTTGTAGACGGCGAGGGTGGTCTGGCGCAGCTGGGCGGCGGTGTCCGCGCCGACCTGCCGGGCGACCTCCTCGTACGACACGTTCTCGTCGTGCTCGCCGACCTCGGCCTTGGTGGCCGGGGTGAAGATCGGGGCGGGCAGCTCGGAGCCGTCGACGAGGCCCTCGGGCAGGGCGAGGCCGCAGACCGTACGGGACTCCTGGTACTCGGCGAGGCCCGAGCCGGTGAGATAGCCACGGGCCACGGCCTCGACCGGGATCATCCGCAGGGACTTGCAGACCAGGGTGCGGCCCGCCCAGTCGGCGGGTGCGCCCGCGGGCAGCTCGGTGCTCAGGACGTGGTTGGGGACCAGGTCGGCGAGCTGGTCGAACCACCACAGGGAGAGCTGGGTGAGGACGCGGCCCTTGTCGGGGATCTCGGTCGGCAGCACCCAGTCGTAGGCGGACATGCGGTCGCTGGCGACCATCACGAGGTCGCCCGCCTCGTTCTGGTACAGCTCGCGCACCTTGCCGGTGTGCAGATGCACCAGACCCGAAACCTGGATCGGCTCGGGCTTTTCGACGAATCCGGACACGGTTCCTCCCCGTGGTTCTGTCCAAGTGGCTCGATTGTCCCGTATGGGGTGGCCGGTCATGGACAGCGGGTCAGTCGCGCTTGCAGATTCGGTCCAACAGGTTGGCGGTGGCCCGCTGGATACGGGGGTCCACGTGTCCCGGCCGGTCCAGGGCCGGTGACCAGGCGAAGGTCCCCGACGCGAAGACCAGGGCGCCGGAGGGCGCGCGGTACAGGGAGGTCTCCTGGTGGCGCTGGACGCCGTCGTTGTCGGTGTAGGGGGAGTGGGCGAGGAGGATGCGCTCCTCGTGGTCGGGGAGCGGGGTGCGCGGGAAGTAGCGGTCGGCCTCGCCGGCCACCAGGCCCGCCAGCTCGTCGCCCTCGGCGGCGCCGGTCGCCTCCCACAGCCAGTGGCCGGCGTTGCGGACGACCAGCGGATGGGGCTCGGGGACCCGGCCCGCGTACTGGATGCCAACCAGCTGTTGTTCGGGTCGGTCGATCTCGCGCCAGAGCACCGGCCGACCCGGCCCCTTGCGCTTGCGGCAGGTGAGCAGGCGGTCCGGCACGCCGGAGGGGGCGGGGCCCAGCTCCACCTGCCAGTACATGGTGTTGGCGGAGAGGAAGACGAGCGAGGTGCCGCTCTCGCGGGCGATCTCCACCGTGCGGCGCATCTGGGTCGACCAGTACTCGTCGTGGCCGGGGAAGACCAGGCCCCGGTAACGGGTGGGGTCGACGCGTCCGGCGTGCAGATCGCGGGCGTCGGCGTAGGCGAGGTCGTAGCCGTACCGTTCCGCCCAGCGGATGAAGTCGTAGGCGTGGCCGACGTGCAGGGGCAGGCCCGCGCCCGCGTACGGGCGGTCGAAGGAGACCGTGGTCGCGGCGTCGGCCTCGCCGAGCAGCCGGCCCTTCTCGTCCCAGGCGTGGTAGAGGCTGGCGCCGGTGTGGCCGTCCTCCGGGTAGAGGTTGTAGGCCTGCCAGGTGATGTCGGGGAGCAGCAGGAGCAGATCCGCGGGGTGGTTGTCGCGGACCGTGAACGGCACGTGGGAGCGGTAGCCGTCGGCGGTGGTGAGGACGGCCACGTAGGCGCCGTTGCTCCAGTACGACGGGATCTGCAGCCGCCAGGACAGCCACCAGTGGTGGCAGGAGACCGTGCGGTCGGCGGTCAGCGGCGGGGGCTGGACGATGCCGGAGAGCCGGGGGCTGGTGGTGATCTTGGCGGCGCCGTCGCCGCCATAGTGGCCGATGCGGTAGATGTCGACGCCGAACTGCTGGGGCGGGTCGACGGTGATGTGGAAGTCGACCGCCTCGCCGGGCGCGACCGCGCCGGTGGAGGTGAAGCCCTTGATCTGGCGGTGGACGTCGTCCGCCGAGCGGGGGCCGCCGGAGGGGCGCGGAGCCGGCACTCGCGGCCTGCCGGTGCCCGTCGGGGGCGCGTGCTGCTGGGTCGCGTCCACGTACCAGGGGACGACATGGCCGGTGTCGTCGAAGTAGGTCTCGCTTCCGCGCAGCCAGGGAACCGGTCCCAGGCCGAAGGGGTCCGTGACGGCGTGTGCGAGTGCCCCCGACTCCCAGCGGCGGATCTGCTCGGATCCCATGATCGCTCCCCTCCCTCGGGCCCCCGTGCTGTGCGTGCGATGCGGCTGTCGTATGTCGTAAGCCCTTGCCATGTGCGCGATCGGTCCCAGCACATCACATAACGCACGCGCGCGGTCACTATTCGTTGCGAATTGACCTGAAATGGAAGAAGGCACTCCGCTACGACGGACCATCGTCCGAGGTCAGACGAGCCGTACCGGCTTCTCCGGGCGTATCCCCGACTCGATCAGCCAGGCTCGAAGCGGGTCCGGATCGCCTTCCTCGGTCAGGCTGAGCACCCGGGAGGCCAGATCCGCGGCCCGCTCGCCGTTGATGAGGAGGGACGGGCCGTCGAGCCAGTCCAGGCCCGGGACCGCGCCCGCCGTGTCCATCGCGGCGCAGCACACCATCGCCGTGACGTGGTCGGCGAGGAGCTCGCGGGCGGTGCGCGGGGGCTGGAGGGGGAACAGGGGCAGGGCGCCGTCTTCCCACAGGCCGGTGTCGGGGCCCTGGCCGGGGCGGGCCGAGCCGGTCGGCGGTGCGGAGGCGCAGGCGGAGGCCTCCTCACGGGCCAGCTCCGCGCTGAGCCGCGCGGCGAGGGCGGCACCGCGCTGGTTCTCGGAGTCGCCGTCGGGCTCGTCGTCGTATGCGGCGGTGTCGGGGAAGGGCCGGTCGTAGCCGCCGTCTTCGCCGCCTACGCCCTCGGGCGCCTTGTCCTCGTCCTCCGCGGCCATCGCGTCTCCCTCGCCGCACGCACCGGCCGGAGAGGGGCCGTCGTCGGCCTCGTCCGGGGGATCCGACAGGTGGTCGAGGACGCGGGAGAGGGTCGGGCCGCCGGGGGCCGGGGCGGTGGGGTCGGGGGTGGCGCGGACACCGAGGGAGTCCAGGACGCGGTGGAGACGGGCCGCGTCGGTGCGCCACTTCCGGTCCACGACCTCGTCCGGGTACTCCTGCCAGTCCACCGGGGACCAGTCCGGGCCCTGCTCCGCGGGGCCGCCGTGGAAGAGGCGGGCGGCGAGCAGGGAGGCGGCCTCGTCCACAAGGCCGGGCTCTTCCAGCAGATCACAGGCGGGACGCTCGCCGAGCCGGGAGGCGAAGCCCTCGGCCAGGCGATCCCGCCGGGACAGCTCGGTGAGCGCCGCCACCACGCCCGCGTCCAGCCGGGAGGGCCAGCGGCCCATCCGCCAGGCCGGCAGCGCGACCCGGGTCAGCAGCCGGTCCCAGCCCGCGTACGCCAGCCCCACCTGTTCCTGGGCGACGATCCGCAGGCCGTAATCCACAGCCTGTGCACGCTCGGCGGCCGCGGCGGCCACGCCCCTCTCCATCTCGGCCGCGTGCTCCCGGCAGCCGCGCAGCATCAGTCGCGCCACCCAGCCGACGCCCGCGAGCACGGAGCGGGCGAGCGGGCCGCGCCCGGGTGCGGAGGTCACGGCGACCGCCGCGTCCAGCCCCCGGACGAAACGGCGGGCGGCCGCTATGTCCGGGTGCGCCGAGGGGCCCGTACCGGCAACGACCGGAGCGAGCACCGCGCGCAGCTCGCCGACCCGCATCCACCACAGGAACGGGGAGCCGATGACGAGGACGGGCGCGGCCGCCGTACGGCGCTGGGCGCGCCGGCCAGGGTCCGCCAGCTCGTCGTGGTGCTCGGGCGGAGGCGGGCCGTGCGCGGGGTGGGTGCGGTCCTCCAGCCAGCTGTCGCAGTCCGGGGTGAGCGCTATGGCGGAGGGCGCGGGCACGTCGAGCCGGTCGGCGAGGTCACGCACCATCCGGTACAGGTCGGGGGCGGACTCCTCCAGGATCGCGACCGTCGGGCTCACGGCCGGGCGGGAGCGGGCCACGATCAGCGCGATGCCCGCGGCGGCCAGCAGCACCAGCAGGGCGACCCCGCTCATGGTCCAGCGGGCGAGGTCCCAGCCGCTGCCGGGCAGATGGCCCGTGGAACCGCCGGCCAGCAGGATCACGGCGACGGCCGCGGGCAGCAGGGCCACGGCCAGCGCCCGGCCGCGGATCCGCAGCACGGCGAGGGCCCGGGACCGCGCCGCCTGCGCGCCCGCCTCCACACCCATTCCGGTCACGACCGGAGGTCACCCCCTCGCTGATGCCACTGATGCCCTGGTGCTGTCCTGGCGTTGCTCACTCCCCCACTGTGGCACCCGCCGGAGACATCGCAATGCCGGTGGGCCAAGTGCCGGAACGCTTGCGCCGCACCCTAGTTGGGGCCTCGGCCCCCGTCAGCCGGATGGGGCATTGCTCACTCGATGGAATGGCTTTGGGCAGAGGTGTACGACAGACAGCAATGATCAGGCCCCGGATTTCTCCGGGGCCCGAGGCATGGCACGAGGACGGTGGTCGTCCAGCGTTTGTACGGCAGTGTTCGGCGTTTGTACGGGGGTTACGCGCCCGCCGCCGCCTTCGCGGCGATGTCCGTACGGTGCTGCGAACCGTCGAGGCTGATGCGCTCCACGGCCGCGTACGCCCGCTCGCGGGCCTTGGTGAGGTCCTTGCCGGTCGCCGTGACGGACAGGACGCGGCCACCGGCGCTGACGACCGCGTCGCCCTCGCGCCGGGTGCCCGCGTGCAGCACGTACGCGTGCGGGGCGTCCTCGGCGGCCACCCGGTCGAGGCCGGTGATCGGGTCGCCGGTGCGCGGGGTGCCGGGGTAGTTGTGCGAGGCGACGACGACGGTGACCGCCGCGTCCTCGCTCCAGCGCAGCGGGGCCAGGTCGTCGAGGGCGCCGTTCGCGGCGGCGAGCAGAACACCGGCCAGTGGGGTCTTCAGACGGGCCAGGACCACCTGGGTCTCCGGGTCGCCGAAGCGGGCGTTGAACTCGATGACCCGCACACCGCGCGAGGTGATCGCGAGACCGGCGTAGAGCAGCCCGGAGAACGGGGTGCCGCGCCGGCGCATCTCGTCGACCGTGGGCTGCAGAACCGTCTGCAGGACCTCTTCCACCAGCTTGGGCTCGGCCCAGGGAAGCGGGGAGTACGCGCCCATGCCGCCGGTGTTCGGGCCCTCGTCGTTGTCGAGGGCCCGCTTGAAGTCCTGCGCCGGCTGGAGCGGGACGACGGTCTCGCCGTCGGTGATCGCGAAGAGGGAGACCTCGGGGCCGTCGAGGAACTCCTCGATGACGACGCGCTCGCATTCCGCCGCGTGCGCCTTGGCGGCCTCGATGTCATGGGTGACGACCACGCCCTTGCCCGCGGCCAGCCCGTCGTCCTTGACGACGTAGGGGGCGCCGAAGGCGTCGAGGGCCGCGGCCACCTCCTCCGCGGTCGTGCAGACGTAGGACCGGGCGGTGGGTACGCCGGCGGCCGCCATCACGTCCTTGGCGAAGGCCTTGGACCCCTCGAGCTGCGCGGCCTCCTTGGAGGGGCCGAACACCGGGATGCCCGCCTCACGCACGGCGTCGGCGACCCCGGCGACCAGGGGGGCCTCCGGGCCGACGACCACGAGGTCGGCCTCGACCTCTGTGGCCAGCGTGGACACGGCCTTGCCGTCCAGGGCGTCCACCTGGTGCAGCTCGGCGACCTCGGCGATGCCGGCGTTGCCGGGGGCGCAGTGCAGCGCGGTGACGTCGGGGTCGAGGGACAGGGAGCGGCACAGGGCGTGTTCGCGGGCGCCGCTGCCGATGACGAGGACCTTCACGGGGTCAGCCTATCCGGCGCGGGCCGGGGTGTTTGTACGGGCTTCCGAAGGCCGGGAGCGGAGACCGCTGTACGTTCCTCCAAACGACGGGCTCCGCGCAGCCGGGCGCACCCCGCTCCTCCTATTCGTTCTATCCGCTCTACCCGTTTTCGTTCTATTCGTTCGAGAACTCCTCGACCACCGTCGCTCCCAGCTCCCGCATGATGAGGTCATGGCCGGAGAGGGCCGACTCGTCGAGGTCCGGGTCGTCGTCCTCCGGGATGTCGTCCTCGGGGGCCACCGGGGGCGGCTCTGGGGCGGCCGTCGGCCGGGGTGCCGGGGCCGGGGTGGGAGCAGCCTGGGCCGCGGGCTGAGCCTGGGGGGCCGGGGACGACTGGGGCGGGGCGGGGCGTTGCGCGGGGCCGCCCTGGTTGCCGTAGCCACCGGCGCCGCCTCCGCCTCCACCTCCGCCGTACCCCGGGGAGCCGCCGGACGGCGGGGGCGCCGAACCGCCCGACGGGTCGACGATCGCCTCGACCTTCCACTGCACGTTGAACTGCTCGGCCAGCGCCTGTCGCAGCACGTCCTCGCTGCCGCTGCTCGCGAAGTTGTCGCGGGCGCCGGCGTTGACGAAGCCGAGCTGGAGGGTGGTGCCGTCGAACCCGGCCACCTGGGCGTTCTGGCTGAGCAGGATCCAGGTGAAGCGACGACGGTTCTTGACCGCCTCCAGGATGTTCGGCCAGAGCATGCGGGGGTCGAGGCCGCCGGGGACGGGGGCCACGGGGGTGACGGGTGCCACGGGAGCGGCGGGCGCCGCCGGGGGCGCGGAGGCCGCGGGGCCGGGGGCGGCCGCAGTCTGGGACGACGGCCGGCCGCTGCCCGTCGGGGCAGCCGTGGGCCAGCCGCCGGGACGTCGGCCGGCGCCGGTGGGTGCGGCGGTGGGCCAGGCACCGGCAGCCGGGGCCTGGGCGGCGGGGACAGGGGCGGGAGCAGATGGTTGCGGAGCGGATGGCTGCGAGGCGGATGGCTGTGAGGCGGCTGCCGCCGGGGGAGCCTGCGCCGGAGCCGGGTGCGGGACGCCCAGTTCACCACCAGAGTCCGAATCGCCGCCGGTGGCTCGCACGGCCGCCTTGGCCGCCGCCATGCCACCCCCCGGCGGAACGGGCATCGCACCGGCGGCCGGTCCCGCACCCATGTGCGCCTCGGGACCGGGAACGTACCCCGCCGCGGGCGCGCCACCGCCGCCGGAGAAGTTGACGCCCCGCTCGATGCGGTCGAGGCGGGCCATCACCGAGCGCTCGTCGCCGTAGGCGGCGGGCAGCAGCACGCGCGCGCAGATGAGTTCGAGCTGGAGGCGGGGCGAGGTGGCGCCGCGCATCTCGGTGAGGCCCTCGTTGACGAGGTCGGCGGCGCGGCTGAGCTCGGCGGCGCCGAAGATGCCGGCCTGGGCCTGCATGCGCTCGATGACATCGGCCGGGGCGTTCATGAGCCCCTTCTCCACGGCGTCCGGAACGGCGGCGAGGATCACCAGGTCCCGGAGGCGCTCCAGCAGGTCGGCGACGAACCGTCGGGGATCGTTGCCGCCCTCGATGACACGGTCCACGACCTCGAACGCCGCGGCCCCGTCCCCGGTGGCGAACGCCTCGACGACGGAGTCCAGCAGCGACCCGTCGGTGTAGCCGAGGAGGGAGATCGCCATGGCATACGTCACACCGTCCGCGCCCGCACCGGCGAGCAGCTGGTCCATGACGGACATGGAGTCACGCACGGACCCCGCGCCCGCACGCACCACCAACGGGAGCACACCGTCCTCGACGGGGATGTTCTCCTTCTGGCACACCTCGCCGAGGTAGTCCCGCAGGGTGCCCGGCGGGACGAGCCGGAACGGATAGTGATGGGTGCGCGAGCGGATGGTCCCGATGACCTTCTCGGGCTCGGTGGTCGCGAAGATGAACTTGAGATGCTCGGGCGGCTCCTCGACGACCTTGAGCAGCGCGTTGAAGCCGGCCGACGTGACCATGTGGGCCTCGTCGATGATGTAGATCTTGTACCGGCTGCTCGCGGGGCCGAAGAAGGCCTTTTCGCGCAGCTCACGGGCATCGTCCACGCCACCGTGCGAAGCGGCGTCGATCTCGATCACGTCGATCGATCCCGGCCCGTTCCTGGCCAGGTCCTGGCAGGACTGGCACTCACCGCACGGCGTCGGCGTGGGCCCCTGCTCGCAGTTCAGGCACCTGGCGAGGATCCGCGCGCTGGTCGTCTTGCCACACCCGCGCGGCCCGCTGAACAGGTACGCGTGATTGACCCGGTTGTTCCGCAGCGCCTGCTGCAACGGGGCGGTGACATGCTCCTGCCCGATGACCTCGGCGAAGGACTCCGGGCGATAGCGGCGGTACAGCGCGAGAGACGACACGCATACGAGGTTATAGGCGCCCACTGACAACCAGCCCCGCCCGCAAACGCAGACGCCCCCCACGCACCCGCCAGAGCCGACCTACCCTTGCTGCCTTCCGGCCCTGGGGGAGTTCAGTCAGATAGCGCCGCGTGAGGGGCTGCGCAAAGAGTACCCGATCCCGGCCAGCAGGAACGAGTTCGCGAGCACTCCCCTCGGTCATGTAATGTTTCCGGCGGAGGATTCGCCTAGAGGCCTAGGGCGCACGCTTGGAAAGCGTGTTGGGGGCAACCCCTCACGAGTTCGAATCTCGTATCCTCCGCAGCCGCCCTAACAGGCGAAACGAGAACCCCGGACCGCTTCGGCGGCCGGGGTTCTTGGTGTGCCTTGGTCTCCATTGCGGTCTCAATCACATCCGGCATCCGCGTCCGCCAGTGCATGCGCCGGCAGGAGTGAACGGCACGGGATGACCGAGTGACGCGGCATGACCTCGCGACCATGTGTGGGAAGGGCTCATGTTCGTGGGCGCCGACGGCGTGCTCAGCGGGGCCGCAAGCGCGGGTTCGGCGAAACCGAGCACCACGACGGCCAACGACGCCGCGGCACCGCCGACGCGCCATCTGCCCTGCCTGGGCGGCCCCATGTCGGCCCGGGGCGGTTCTCAGCACTCATGCTCGATTACCTCAGAGAAGCGCGCGAATGGACGGGGAAGTCCCGCCTTCGAGCACCCTCTGGCACCTTTTCGCCGCCCTGGGCGGCCTGGCGGCGGACGCGCCGAACGATCAAACGATCGGTCTGGCGGAGCGCTAACGCACGATCCGTACCGGCTTCGACACCGTCACCTGGTCCAGGTCCGACGCCCGCACGGTGACCTTCATCGTCCAGGTGCCGGGGATCGGCAGATTGAGGGAGTCGGTGGCCCAGTAGCCACCCCTGTCGGCGACCTTGGCGTCGAGCGGGCCGATCTTCTGGGTGGCCAGGGTGAAGGAGAGACGGAGTTCGGGGACGGTGGCCAGGCCGCCGTCGGGACCGAAGACCACGGCCTCCACGGAGTTCCGGCCCACCCGGCCGGGGTCCAGGGTGATCTGCACCTTGCCGCCGTGGTTGCCGACCCGGAACGGCACCATCGTGACGGAGGCGGTCGGAATGCCGGTCGCCGCCGTGCCCGGGTCCGCCGCCTCGGCCACCGCCCGGCCCGGCAGGGTGCCCGTCAGGAAGGTCGTGATGACCAGCACCGCGACGCCGACCGTCACCTCCGCGAGCACGGAGCGGCGCAGGCCCCGGTGGGTGGGGTCCGAATCGTCGGGGTCCGGATCCTCGGAGGACGTTGCGTCGGCCCGTTCCGGCTGTGCCGGCGGTGTCCCGGGCGGGCCTCCGACCAGCTCCGGTACGCGTTTCCGTACGGCCCCCGTCACCCGCGCGGCCACCAGCCGCGCCGTCCACCGTCGCGACCAACCCGCCGCCGCCAGCAGCAGCGTCACCGCGCCCAGCTTGGCGATCAGGAGGCGGCCGTACGACGTGTCCGTGAGCGCGTTCCAGGAGCCCAGGCCTCGCCAGGACTGGTAGACGCCGGTGACGACCAGGACGGTCACGGAGGTGAAGGCCAGGCGGGAGAAGCGGGTGACCACGGCGGGCGGAACCGGTTCGGCGGCGCGGTGCAGCGTCGTGAGCAGGGCCGTGAGGCCGCCCAGCCAGACCGCCATCGCCAGCAGGTGCAGAACGGACGACGTCATCGCCACCGGCACCTGGATGCCCGCCGAGGCGTGTTCGGCGGCCGCCCAGGTCAGGGCCAGGCCGACGGAGAGGGCGCCCGCCGCGGTGAGGGCCGGGCGGGACCAGCGCCGCACGCGCAGCAGCAGGGCGGCCGCGACGAGCAGCAGCGCCAGGCGGGCCAGCAGGGCCAGTCCCGGGCGGCCGGTCACCGTACGGGCGAGGGCGGTGAGGTCGAAGGCCGTCGCCGGGCCCGTGCCCTCCTCGTACGGAGCGCGGAGCACCAGTAGGAGCACGGTGGCCCCGAACAAGGTCCACCAGCCCGTCACGACCGGCCTGCGCAGCGGGCCGGGGTCCGGCGGACGGCACAGGGCCAGGAACACGAGCGTGCCGATGAGCAGGGCGACCGCGCCGTACGCGACGTAGCGCACGATGTTGTAGAGGCCGACGGTCGTGGGGTCCTCGGTGGCGCCGTCGGTCACGGCCGCCGTCGTCGGGGAGGGCTTGCCCACGGAGAAGGTGAAGGCGCCGGAGACCGGGTGACTGTCCGCCGAGACGACTCGCCAGGCCACGGTGAACGTGCCGGTGCCGAGCTTGCCGGGCAGGCTGACCCGGGCGGTGTCGGAGCTGCCGGGAGCGTGCCGTGCCCCGCCCGTGCGGACCCGGTGGTTGGCGGGGTCGTACACCCGGAAGGAGTCGTCGAGCAGGGCGACGGACTCGGTGAAGGTCAGGGTGACGTACTCGGGTGCGGACTTGAGGACGCTTCCGTCCGCAGGGTCGGCGGACCGGAGGCCGGCGTGTGCCGAGGCGGTACCGGCTCCGCCGAGGAGGAGCAGGACCAGCATGGTGCCCAGCAGCACCAGCCCTTGAAGTCGCCGGTTTCCGCTGAAGACACCGCTACGCCAGAAGGCACCGCTACGCCCTTCGCCCACGTCCACCGCTCCGTCTTCGGACTCATGCTCTCGGATACGTACGGACGAACCACCCGCCGCGCTCACCAGGCGGGCCGCACCGACACCCCGCAGCCCACCACCAGGTCGTCAGGAGTCACCGGGGAAGGCTACCTCCCGGGTGAGGAAGGCCAGTTGGGCGTGCTTTTCCGGCAGATACACGTCCGGAATGTCGATTTCCGGCAGGATGACCGCCGGGCCTTTCTCGAAGCCCTGCCGCACGAAACGAGCGATGGCCTTCTCGTTGCGCACGTCCGGGTCGACCACGATCCGGCGCCGGTCCAGGCCGAGCAGGCAGTACGCGGCGAAGGCGGTCACCAGCGCCGAGGTCCAGCCGGGCCGCGGGCCGTTCTGCCCGGCGGGTGCGACGAGCAGATGCAGGCCGATGTCGCCGGGCCGGACCTCGTAGCACTCGCCGACCCGGTCGGCCTCCGGGTCGTAGGTCTGCAGCAGCGCGGCCGGTGTGCCGTCCACGACCGCCAGGAAGGCGTGGTGCGTGGCGAGCGTGTCCATGTGGCCGTAGATCTCCCGGATCTGCGCACGGCTCAGGCCGTTCATGCCCCAGAAGACGGCCCGCTCCTCGCTGACCCAGGCGTGCAGGACGTCGGCGTCGGCCTGCGGGTCGAGGGGCAGGATGCGGACGGTCCCGAAGCCGTCGACCGGCCGCTCGTGCACGGCCTCGCGGGCGGGGGCGGCGTACGGGTCAGACATCGGTGTCCCTTTCGAGGCGGTCCCAGTCGGTGACGACCGGGGCGAGTTCTCCCCCGAGCCACAGGGGGAGTTGGTCACGGTGGTGCGGTGAGCCGGGGACCCCGCAGGCGCCGAAGGGCACCACCCAGCGGCTGTCCTCGCGGCGGGCCAGGTCCCAGACGTAGCGGGCGGCCGGGCCGCGGGCGGCGAGGTCGGTGAGTCCGGGCACGGCGGAGGTGCACAGCACACAGTCGTGGTCGCCGGACAGACCGGGTTCGCGGGACGGGGAGTCCGGGGCGTACGGCTCCTCGGGCAACGCCCGCCAGGGGGCGAGGCGGTGGGTGTCGGCCCAGGTGCCCGTCGGCCGGCCGGCGGCGACCTCTTCGAGGGCGGCGCGGACCGTGGCGGGGCGGTCGATGCCGTACAGCTCCTCGGCGCTCAGCAGGTGTTCGAGAGCGAAGCCGACGCGGGGGACGAGGGCCAGCCAGGGGAGCAGGACCTCCGGGTACGCGGGTACCTCGGTCAGCGGGGCGAACGCCGGGTGGGCGGCGAGCCGGCGTACGACCGCGCCGCGCACCGCCGCGAACACCGCCGCGTCGGCGCTGTCCCCGTCCATCCGGCGGTTCCAGGCCAGGAGGCGGTCCCGGAGCCGTGCGGCCTCGGGGGTGACGTCCTCAAGGGCGGCCAGGTGGTCCAGCAGGGGCACGGCGGAGCCGAGATGGGTGTCCATGTGGATCGCGGGCATGTCGACGGCGGACCAGGTGCGGCGCTCGTCGAGGAGGGCGCGGATGCGGTCGGCGCGGTGGGGCGAGGCGAACTCGGTGCCCAGGGGGGTGGCCGGGCCGCGCTGGTTCGCCATCACCGCGATGCCGTCGGTCAGCCCGGCGCGGGGCGTCTCGTGCCAGCCGGTCCACTCGTGGCCGGGCACCCAGGCGGGCACCAGCCGCGTCCGGTTGGGCACCGCCCGCACCGGCACCCGCCCGGCGACACGGTGCAGCAGACCGCCCTCGGTGTCGGCGGCCTGCACGACGTTGACCGGCTCCGCCCAGCCGTCGAGGGCCCGGTCGACGTCGGCGACGACACGGGCACGCAGGAGGGGGAGGAGGGCACTGAAGCCGAGGTCCTCGGTGACCCGGGGCGGATAGCGGAGGGCGAGGGCGGTGGGGACGGCATCGCTGTACGGGTCGGCGCCGTCCAGGCCCTCCGGTCCCCCGGCGATCACCGGGCCCCGCTCCGTCTCGATCACCTCGATCTCCACCGGTGTCTCCCCGGCGACCTCCACGGTCTCCGTGTGCCGGACCGCGCGCCCCCAAGTGCCGTCGGGGCCGAGGGCCTCGACCCCGGCGCCGGTGCGGCGCAGGCGCTCCCGGTAGAGGTCCTGGTAGTCGGCCATGGCGTTGGTGATGGCCCAGGCGACCGTGCCGGTGTGGCCGAAGTGGGCGATGCCGGGGACGCCGGGGACGGCGAGGCCGACGACGTCGAACTCGGGGCAGGCGAGGCGGATCTGCTGATAGACACCGGGGTCCTCGATGAAGCGGTGCGGGTCGCCCGCGATGACGGCCTGCCCGGTGACCGTGCGCTCGCCGCTCACCACCCAGCCGTTGCTGCCGGAGCTGCCGGGACCGTCGGCGGCGAACAGGGCGACCGCGTCCGGTCCGAGGTGCCGTGCGACCTGCTCCCGCCACAGCTTGGCCGGGAAGCCCGCGAACAGGATGTGGGTGCCGAGCCAGACGCCGAGCGGGGTCCAGGGGTGCCAGCGGCCGGGGGCGAGGCCGGTACCGGCGAACTCGGGGCTGCGGCGGGCGCCCTCGGCCAGGCCGTCGTTGACGCCGTCGACGTACGCCCGTACCCAGTCCGCCGCCTCCGGGTCCCGTCGCTCCAGGACCGCGAAGCAGCGCCGGGCGGTGTCGTCCAGGCGGGCGCGGCGGGCGAACACGTCCCAGGCCAGGGCCGAGGTGCCGAGGAAGGACGCCGAGGTGCCCTGGGACCGGTGCCGCTCGACCTCCAGCTGCCAGGCGCGGTCGAGGGCGGTGACCCGGCCCTGGGCGCGGGCGAGTTCGCGGGCACTGCCGGCGCGCACGTGCGGGATGCCCCGGGCGTCGCGGTAGATCTCGGTCGTCACCCCTGTGACACCCCTTTACTTTAGGTTAGCCTTGCCTAACTTACCCGGCGGCGGCACTGGCGCGCGACCCGGGCCCGCACGGGGGATCATCGACCCATGGACGTCACCCTGCACCTCGCCCAGGACCCCGAGGCCGACCGGCTCCTCGGCCGTAGTCCGCTCGCCGCGCTGACCGGCATGCTGCTGGACCAGCAGGTCCCGATGGAGTGGGCGTTCAAGGGCCCGGCGACCATCGCGGGGCGGCTCGGCGCCGACGACCTGGACGCGCACGAGATCGCGGCGCAGGACCCGGAGGCGTTCGCCGCGCTGCTCTCGCAGAAGCCTGCCGTGCACCGCTACCCGGGGTCGATGGCCCAGCGCATCCAGCAGCTGTGCCAGTACCTCGTCGAGCGCTACGACGGGGACACCGAGGCCGTCTGGCGGGGCGTCGACAGCGGTCAGGAACTGCTGAAACGGCTTCAGGACCTGCCGGGCTTCGGCAAGCAGAAGGCACAGATCTTCCTGGCGCTGCTCGGCAAGCAACTGGGAGTCCGGCCCGAGGGGTGGCGGGAGGCCGCGGGGGCGTACGGCGAGCCGGAATCCTTCCGGTCCGTCGCCGACATCACGGGACCCGAGTCGCTGGCCAAGGTGCGGGCGCACAAGCAGGAGATGAAGGCGGCGGCCAAGGCGGACAAGACGGCGAAGACGGCCAAGTCCGCGGGCAAGTGACCTCGCGGGCGCGGCGCGTCAGCCGGGTGGACTGTCCAAAGTGGCGCGGACTCCGGGCCCGTTCACAGCATGGAGCATGACCGAGCCACCAAGCAGCGCTTCCCCCGAGGGCCGGGAGTACGACGACCGCAAGGTCCACTCCACCCAGCACGCCCAGCACACCCCGCGCGGCCACCGCGAGCCCGAGCCGCCCTTCGAAGGGCCGCTGCACGCCCTGTCCCAGGCCGCCTGGCAGATCGTCCTGCTCACCGGCGTCGCGTCCCTCGTCCTGGGCGTCCTGGTACTGATCTGGCCGGGGCCCTCCCTGCTCGCGGCCGGCATCCTCTTCGGCGTCTACCTCCTCGTCAGCGGCGTGTTCCAGCTGGTCTCCGCCTTCGGGACGCACAAGACGACCTCGCTGCGGGTCCTGGCGTTCATCAGCGGCGCGCTGTCGATCCTGCTGGGCCTGTTCTGCTTCCGCGGCCCCATGCAGTCGATCCTGCTGCTCGCCCTGTGGATCGGCATCAGCTGGCTGATCCGCGGCATCACACAGACGCTTGCCGCGGCCTCCGACAGCGGCGTCCCGGCCCGGGGCTGGCAGATCTTCCTCGGGATCGTGACCTTCGTCGCCGGAATCGTGTTGATCGTCTCGCCGTTCCAGTCCATCGCCGTGCTCACCCTGATCGGCGGCATCTGGCTGATCGCGGTCGGCATCGTCGAGATCATCACGTCGATCCGGATCCGCAGTCACGCCGAGCAGGTTCCGCTCGCACTGTGACCCGGCTCCGTACGCCGTGCGGGCGGAACTCGGCGCCGCCGCGATGAACGCCCTACGTCCTGCGGGGAGATGACCTTCCATGAGCACCGCGCGAAGCCTCCCGCTCGGCCGTGTCTGGCCGCGGGCGCTCGTGCTGCTGCTCGTCCTGCTGGTGCCGGGCGCCCGCGCCGAGATGCACACGGCGCCGGTCGTGGCCGTCGACTTCGCGGACCACGACGTGCTGGACACTGCCCTGCGGCCACCGTCCCGCACCGCTCCCCGTCCCGTCGAACCGGCGCGTACCGCGCCCGACGCGGCGCCCGGCGTCCCGGAGGGCGGCTCTTCGCCGGCCGCGCCGTGGCCGCCCGCCGCCCTGCCCGCCCTGTGCTCGGTGGTCCTGCGCTGCTGACAGACCCCTTCCCCCAGCAAGGTCAGTCAGTACGACGCAAGGAGCACAGCCATGCCCTCAGATCCGTATGCGGTCCTGCGTGCCCTGCTGCGCGCGGAGGCCGTGCGCAGCACGCCCAAACCGGAGGCGAAGAAGACGCAGGCGCAGCAGCCCCGGAAGGACGGGGACCGCTGACCGGCCGGCGGAGGCGGGCCTACCGCCTCCGCCGGGCCGTACCGAAGAGCGAACGGGTGACCTCACGGCCGAGCTGGGTGCCGATCGACCGCGCCAGGGACTGGAACATCCCGCTCCCGATGACCTGTTCGACGACCGACGGCTTCTCCTCGCCACCGGCTCCGGCCCCGGCCCCGGCTCCGGTCCCGGTCCCGGCACTCTTCCCGGTCCTCGCTCCGGCCGTCATCTCGTCGGGGCCCTTGGCGCCACGCCCGGCCTGCGTCAGCTCGTCCGGCCCCTTGGCCCCGCCCCCGCCCTCCGTCAGCTTCTCGTACGCCGACTCGCGGTCCACAGCCTGTGCATAACGCTCGTGGAGCGGGGACTGCCGTACCGCCGCGTCCAGGACGGCCGCGTCGACGGGGCCCATCAGGGACTCCGGTGCGCGCAGCCGGGTCGCGGCGACCGGGGTGGGGGCGCCCTTCTCGCTCAGGACCGTCACGACCGCCTCGCCGGTGCCGAGCCCGGTGAGCAGTTCCTCCAGGTCGTACGCCGAGTTGGGGAAAGTCTTCACCGTGGCCCGCAGGGCCTTCTGGTCGTCGGGGGTGAAGGCGCGCAGGGCGTGCTGGACGCGGTTGCCGAGCTGGGCGAGGACGTCCGACGGCACGTCCTTCGGGGTCTGTGTGACGAAGAAGACGCCGACCCCTTTCGAGCGAATGAGGCGCACGGTCTGGGCGATCGAGTCGAGGAACTCCTTGGAGGCGCCGTCGAACAGCAGATGCGCCTCGTCGAAGAAGAAGACCAGCTTCGGCCTGTCGGCGTCACCGACCTCCGGAAGGTCGTGGAAGAGGTCGGCCAGCAGCCACATCAGGAACGTCGAGAACAGCTGCGGCCTGTCCTGTACGGCGGGGAGTTCGAGGACGGAGACGATGCCCCGCCCGTCCGGTGCCGTACGCAGGAACTCGCCCGTGTCGAACTCCGGCTCCCCGAAGAAGTCCGCCATGCCCTGCGCCTCGAAGGCGGTCAGGGAGCGCAGGATCACCCCGGCCGTGGCGCTGGACAGACCGCCGATGTTCTTCAGCTCGGCCCGGCCCTCGTCGGAGGTGAGGAAGGCGACGACGGCCCTGAGGTCCTTGAGGTCGATCAGCTCCAGGCCCTTGGTGTCCGCGTAGTGGAAGATCAGCCCGAGGGACTGCTCCTGGGTCTGGTTGAGCCGGAGCACCTTGGACAGCAGCAGCGGGCCGAAGCTGGTGATCGTGGCCCGCAGCGGGGTGCCCCGGCCGATGCCGCCCAGGGCGAAGAACTCGGCGGGGAAACCGGCCGGAGCCCACTCCTGGTGGACGTCCGCCGCACGGCCCCGCACCCGCTCGTTCGGCTGCCCGGGTGCCGAGATCCCGGACAGGTCGCCCTTCATGTCCGCGAGGAAGACCGGCACGCCCTGCGCCGAGAGCTGCTCGGCGATCAGCTGAAGCGTCTTGGTCTTGCCGGTGCCGGTGGCGCCCGCGACCAGGCCGTGGCGGTTCAGCATGGCGAGGGGGATGCGGATCTGTGCGTCGGGCAGGCACACGCCGTCCCAGACCAGGGCGCCCAGATCCAGCGCAGGACCGGTGAAGGCATAGCCGGACGCGATCTTCAGGGCCTCCTGCGGGAGGGCGGGAGCGCTGCCCGGTGCCTGGGGAACGGTGGCGGGAGGCACGGTCTCGCTGTCACTCATCTCGGACCCCTGTTCCCGGTTTGCCCTGCTTCGTTGCGTCTTTTCCAGCGTCGCACTCGCTCGCCATGGCTGCGCCCGGAAGGTCTTGACCGGTAGGCTTTCCGTGTGATCTTCAAGCGCATCGGAAACGGCCGGCCGTACCCCGACCACGGCCGGGAGAGCACCCGGCAGTGGGCGGACGTCGCACCGCGCCCGGTCCGCCTCGATCAGCTCGTGACGACCAAGGGGCAGCTCGACCTGGAAACCCTCCTCGCCGAGGACTCGACGTTCTACGGCGACCTCTTCGCGCATGTCGTGAAGTGGCAGGGCGACCTGTATCTGGAGGACGGCCTCCACCGCGCGGTCCGCGCGGCCCTGCAGCAGCGCCAGGTGCTGCACGCGCGCGTGCTCGAACTGGACTGACACCCCTCGGGCAGGTCCCCCGGACGGTCCCCTCAGGACACCCGTACGGACACGCCCCGGTAACAGGTTGGCCCTTTCGGGTTCTCCGTTACGGCGTCGAATGATCATCTAGTAGGAATCGCCGCCGGTCCGCACTACGCTGCGCCCATGAGCATGCTGACTCCCCCCGGCATGGGTGGCCAGTACCGGATCACGGGGGACAAGTACCCGCGGATGCGCCCTCCCCGGCGCCGCGGCAGGCTTGTGTTCGGACTGGTGTCCTCCGTCGCTGTGCTCGGCCTGGTCGGCTGGGGAACCCTGCAGCTCATCGATGTCTTCACGGGCGGCGGCAAGAAGGCCGCGGCGGCCGGTTCCAAGGCGGACTGCGCGACCAAGGCGAGCCCCTCGGCCACGCCCGCGGTCGCCCTGCCCGAGCCGGGCGGGATCACCGTCAACGTCTACAACGCGACGAAGCGCTCCGGGCTCGCCAAGGCGACCGCCGACGAGCTCAAGAAGCGCGGCTTCCGCATCGGCGAGGTGGGCAACGCCTCGGCGCAGCTCGACGGGAAGATCAAGGGCACCGGGCTGCTGATCGGCCCCGCGGCCGCCGTGAACAGCTCACTGCCCGTGCTCGCCACCCAGCTCGCCTCGGCGGAGCGACGCACGGACGCCGGCCGCAAGGGCACGGACCTCGACTTCGTCATCGGCACTGACTTCAAGAGCCTCACGAAGCAGGCGGACGCCGACAAGGCCCTGACCAAACTGGCCACGCCCCGCACGACGTCCGCCGCATCGAAGAAGAACTGCTAGAGAAACCACCGGAAGTCCACACCGCCCGGAAACGCCGACGACCGGGCCGCACGGTCTGTCAGGAGACCCGGCGGAAGGTCGCCGGACGCGCTGCCGAGCGGGTCGTACGGCCTGTTCGGCCGCCCCGTACAAGCGGTAGGCCTACTCGGCCGCCCCGTACAGCCGGTCGCCCGCGTCTCCCAGGCCGGGGACGATGTAGCCGTGCTCGTTGAGGTGGTCGTCGACGGCCGCCGTCACGACCGTGACCGGCGTGCCCGCGAGCTCGCGCTCCATGAGTTCGACGCCCTCGGGGGCGGCGAGCAGCACGACCGCGGTCACGTCGTCGGCGCCGCGCTTGATCAGCTCCTGGATCGCCGCGACCAGCGTGCCGCCGGTGGCCAGCATGGGGTCAAGGACGTACACCTGGCGGCCGGAGAGGTCCTCGGGCATGCGCGAGGCGTACGTGGAGGCCTGCAGCGTCTCCTCGTTGCGGATCATGCCCAGGAAGCCCACCTCGGCGGTCGGCAGCAGCCGGACCATGCCGTCCAGCATGCCGAGCCCGGCGCGCAGGATCGGCACCACCAGCGGGCGCGGGTAGGAGAGCTTGACGCCGGTGGTGGGGGAGACCGGAGTGCGGATGTCGACGGCCTCGGTACGTACGTCCCGCGTGGCCTCGTAGGCGAGCAGGGTGACCAGTTCGTCGGCGAGCCGCCGGAAGGTCGCGGAGTCGGTGCGCTGGTCGCGCAGGGTGGTGAGCTTGTGGGCGACCAGGGGGTGGTCGACGACGTGGAGACGCATGCCCATAACAGTAACCGCGCCACACCACACCTGGCTCTGGCATCAAACCGCCCGACCGGGGGAAAGTGGGAGGGACCGACTGGGGTGGTGAGCCGATGCCTGACCTGCCTGACCGCGACTCCGAGGCCTCCGGCGAGACCGGTGCGGGTGTGTCGCCGCCGGAGACGGATGCCGAACGCCGACGGCGCCGGGCGCGGTTCCTGCACGAGCTCACCGAAGCCCGGCAGCTCCGTGACCGCGTCCAGCCACGCCGCGCCAAAGCCGCCCGGCTCCGGCACGCGATGCGCATGCGGACGTTCCGCTGGTAGGAATCCGGTAGGGAAGATCGGGTGTTGGCGAGACGTTCCCGGTAAGGCCGTGCGTGAGCGACACCCAAAGCCGCGTACGATCCGCAGGTGGCGGCAACAAGTGCGCCGGTGATACCTGCACGGACGCACGGGTTGGTCCTTTTGCGTCGTGCGATCAAAACTGCCGGACACAGGGAGCCGAAGACGTCCCCTGAACGCCTTGTTTCTGCCACGATTCCGAGTGGGTGGGGCTCGGAGCACAGCTCTCCCCGCCCAAGAACCTCCGCCGGGGGGACCCCCAACCGGCACGCCTATGACCAGTGGGAGAGTCACGGTGTACTTCGCCGCACTGCTCGCGCGCACCGAAGACGGGTGGGAAGCGAGCGACACAGAGCTCGACGATGTGGAAACCCTGTCGGATCTGGCCGACCTGGCCCGGGAAGCCAATCCCGATGAGGACACGGTGCTCGTCCTGATCGAGCAGGAGGACGCCTGGTTCGGTGTCGTCCGCGTGGACGGCGAGGACGACCCTCGCATCTACGTCTCGGACGCCGCCGCCGCTGCCCGCAGCGCGTACGGCGAACTGCTGCTCACGGACGAACTGCTGGGCCGCGAGCCCGGCTCCGACGGCCCCGACCTGGACGCCCTGGACCTCGACGGCACCGAGGACGGTGAGTCCGAGGACGGGGACGACGAGGACGGCACCTCCGCCGACGCGGTGCCGCACAGCCCGGTGGGCGACAGCGAGATCCTCGACGACCTGGGCGTGAGCGAGAAGGAGCTGCGCGCCCTGGACGCGGAGGACGCGCTGGGAGCGATCGCCGAGGCCCTGGGCGCCTCGGAGGTGCTGGAGACCGTCCGCTGACCGCCCCGGAGCCGGGCGGGGTCCCGGACCCGGTACGCGACCGCTGGCGGGCCGCGATGCGGCTCGCCCTGGACGAGGCCGGGCAGGCCGTCCGCGGCGGGGACGTCCCCGTCGGCGCCGTCGTGCTGTCCCCGGACGGTACGACGGTGCTCGCGACCGGCCACAACGAGCGCGAGGCCACCGGTGACCCCACGGCCCACGCGGAGATCCTCGCGATCCGGCGGGCCGCCGCACGGCTGGGAGAGTGGCGGCTGACCGGGTGCACCCTCGTGGTCACCCTGGAGCCCTGCACGATGTGCGCGGGAGCGCTGGTCCAGTCCCGGGTGGACCGCGTCGTCTACGGCGCCCGCGACGAGAAGGCGGGCGCGGCCGGCTCCCTGTGGGACGTCGTACGCGACCGCCGGCTCAACCATCGTCCCGAGGTGATCGAGGGCGTGCTGGCGGCGGACTCGGCCCGGCTGCTCACGGAGTTTTTCCGGGATCGGTGAAGCCCGCTTCCGGGGAGCCGGGAAACGGATTTCGGACCATGGCCCACCGTGCTGTAAGGTCTCCCTCGGTAGCGTGTCCGAGCGGCCGAAGGAGCTCGCCTCGAAAGCGAGTGTGGCGCAAGTCACCGAGGGTTCAAATCCCTCCGCTACCGCTGAAGATGGGCCCCGTCGGAAGACGGGGCCCATCGTGCATTCGGCAGAAAAACAAAGAACGTTACACTCGCCGCCGGCAACAAGGGGCCCGAAGGCCCCGTGCGAGCAGCAGAGACAGGGGAGGCCGCGGTGGCGGTGAACGGCAAGAAGATCGCCGTGTACGTGCTCGTGGTCTTCGTGCTCTATGTGATCATCACAGACCCGGCCAAGGCCGCGGACTACGTCCAGATAGGCTTCGAGGGCATTTCGGACGCCGCCAAGGCCATCGGCGACTTCTTCACATGGATCGTCGACGGAGCGAAGAGCTAAAGAGCTGAAGAGCTGAAAGAGCTGAGGGAATAGCCCATGATCCGGCACTTGGTGCTGTTCAAGCTGAACGAGGGCGTCGAGCGCGACGACCCGAGGGTCGTGGCGGGCGTCGAGGCCTTCCGGGCGCTCGGCGGGCAGATCGAGGAGCTGCGCTTCTGGGAGTGCGCCTGGAACATCAGCGACCGGCCCATCGCGTACGACTTCGCGATCAACTCGGCGGTCGAGGACCGGGACGCCCTCAAGCGCTACCTGGAGCACCCGGCCCACCAGGCGGGCGTCGCGCTGTGGCGGGAGTTCGCCACGTGGGTGATCGCCGACTACGAATTCTGAGCCGTACACCCCAGTGGCCCTCCGCCGGAACGGCGGGGGGCCTCTATGCCTCTTTAGCCCCAACTTGCCCTCAACACGGCGTTATGCGGTGCTTGCACACAGTGCACATGTCTTGTGATGCTATGACCGCTTTTGACGGATGATTGACCGATGAAGAGGTGGCGTTGACCGTGTCGGCCAGTACTGCGCCGCCCCAGGAAGAGGCGCCCGCCCCCGCATCCACGCCCACCTCCACGCCCACGCCCCTGTCCACCACGTCCACCTCGGCCACCACACCCGCGCCCGCACCCGCCCCCGAGAAGCGCCGCGGCGCCGACACCCGCGCCCTCACCCAGGTGCTCTTCGCACAGCTCAAGGACCTCCAGCCGGGCACGCCGGAGCACAACCGGGTGCGAGGGGCGCTCATCGAGGCCAATCTGCCGCTCGTGCGCTACGCGGCCGCCCGGTTCCGCTCCCGCAACGAGCCCATGGAGGACGTGGTCCAGGTCGGCACGATCGGCCTCATCAACGCCATCGACCGCTTCGACCCGGACCGGGGCGTGCAGTTCCCGACCTTCGCCATGCCGACGGTGGTGGGCGAGATCAAGCGGTACTTCCGGGACAACGTCCGCACGGTCCACGTACCGCGCCGGCTGCACGAGCTGTGGGTCCAGGTCAACAGCGCGACGGAGGACCTGACGACCGCCTTCGGACGCTCCCCCACGACCGCCGAGATCGCCGAGCGGCTGCGCATCGGCGAGGACGAGGTGCTGTCCTGCATCGAGGCCGGACGCTCGTACCACGCGACGTCCCTGGAGGCCGCCCAGGAGGGCGACGGGCTGCCGGGCCTGCTGGACCGCATCGGCTACGAGGACCCGGCCCTGGACGGCGTGGAGCACCGCGATCTGGTCCGCCACCTCCTGGTCCAACTCCCCGAACGCGAGCAGAGAATCCTTCTCCTGCGCTACTACAGCAATCTCACCCAGTCTCAGATCAGCGCGGAACTCGGCGTGTCGCAGATGCACGTCTCACGGCTACTCGCGCGTAGCTTCCAGCGGCTGCGGTCGGCGAACCGGATCGACGCGTAACCGCAAACACGATCGAGCCATCACCGGCGTGAGCGATTCGCTCACCAGGGCCGTTCCCGACAGTTGTGCGTCGAAAAACCGTCAGACCCCCTTTTTCCAGGGCTGATTCGTAACTCACATGTCGACATGTCTCTACAGCGTGTTGCCGACATGTGACATTCTGCGGGAAGCGCGTTTGCCGTGGCTCCGGCTCCGGTATTCAGGTGAAGGCTGCGTTCCTCGAAAGGATCGCCGCCGCGACCGTCCCGCGACCCAAAGGGGGTGGCATGTCCGCAGACCAGGGCAGCTCGAAGGTGCTCACGCCCACGAAGAGCGAGGCAGCGCCCAAGGAGCTCGGCGCTATCGACGTGCTCGACGACGTCACGGCCCTCCAGGCCCCTCCGGCCCCGGAGCTCCCGGCCGCCGCAGATGTCGCAGACGCCCAGGCCCTGCCGGCCTCGGCGGACATCGACACCCGCACCCTGTCCCGCTCCCTGTTCCTGCGGCTCGCCGCACTCGACGAACACAGCCCCGAGCGTGTCTACGTCCGGGACACGCTGATCGAGCTCAACCTCCCGCTCGTGCGCTACGCGGCGGCCCGCTTCCGCAGCCGCAACGAGCCGATGGAGGACATCGTCCAGGTCGGCACCATCGGCCTCATCAAGGCGATCGACCGCTTCGACTGCGAACGCGGCGTGGAGTTCCCGACGTTCGCGATGCCGACGGTCGTGGGCGAGATCAAGCGCTTCTTCCGCGACACGTCCTGGTCGGTCCGCGTCCCGCGTCGGCTCCAGGAGCTGCGGCTGGCCCTCACCAAGGCCAGCGACGAGCTCTCCCAGAAGCTGGACCGCTCCCCCACCGTCGCCGAACTGGCCGCCGTACTGGGCGTGTCCGAGGAGGACGTGGTCGACGGCCTGGCGGTCGGCAACGCCTACACGGCCTCCTCACTGGACTCCCCGGCCCCCGAGGACGACGGCGGTGAGGGCTCGCTCGCGGACCGCCTCGGCTACGAGGACACCGCCCTGGAGGGCGTGGAGTACCGCGAGTCGCTGAAGCCGCTGCTGGCCAAACTCCCGCCCCGCGAACGGCGGATCATCATGCTCCGCTTCTTCGCCAACATGACCCAGTCCCAGATCGGCGAGGAGGTCGGCATCTCCCAGATGCACGTCTCGCGTCTTCTGACCCGCACCCTGGCCCAGCTGCGCGAGGGCCTCATCTCCGACTGATCCGATCGACGATCGATCCGACCGATCCGCGCGGAAGCCCCGCACGGAGCTTCCTATTTGACGGAGTGTCAGCCACCATGGCGCGATGCTCCGGACGACATGGGTTCCATGGACGAGTGGCCGCCGAGGCGCCGTTACGGCAGCGTCGGCGGCCGTCGTCTGTCTGGGCGGACTGCTCGCGTCCTGCGCGGGCGGCAGCGGCGCCGGCGGCTACACGGCGGTGGGCCCGGCAGGCACGTCACCCCGGACGGCGGCGAGTCCGACCGGAAGGGTGACACTGACGCCGCTCGACGGAGTGACCGACGGCGGACACAACGCGCCGTCCACGCCCGGGACTTCCGAAGCGGCCCCGTCAGTAGCCCCGTCCCCCGCGCCCACCCTCGGCGACGCCCCCGAGGGCGACATCCCCGGCTCCCCGGGCACAGCTGGGACGCACCCCGGCCGCGGGACGGGTCGGCAGACATCGCCTCCCCCGTCGACGCCCGCTCCAGCTCCTGATCCGACCGAGGCACCCCCGTCCCCGGCAGCCCTCACCTGGGACCCGCCGTCCCGCGAGGACACGGACCGGCGCTGGTGCGAGAAGGTGACGGTCACCTTTCACAACTCGGGCGGAACCGCGGTCCGTTCGGGCGAGGTGACCTTCGGCACCCACATCATCGGCGCCCTCGGCATCGACTGGGCCACGATCGAGTCGACGGAGGACCTCCCGGCCCCGATCGAGGCGGCCGCACAGAAGAAACACACGTGGACGGTGTGCGTCGACGCCTGGCGCGTACCGCTGGGGATGCACATCGAGACGCGGGACGTGGCCGTCGACTGGAAGTAGCCGCTACTTCAGCGCCAGCCAGGCAACCGCCGCCACGACCGCCACCGCGACGATGACGCCGATGATCAGTCCGATGCGCGGGCCCGCCGGGGCGGAAGCCTGCTGCCTGCCCCCCTGAGGGGACTCGTCGACGAACGCGCGGAACATCTGAGTGCTGCCTGCGGGGTCGTAGTTGCCCTGGGGGCCCTGGGTGTTAGCCATGGCCCGAGACACTAGCGAATCCGGGGATGCGGCCCAAGTGGGGGGCCACCCGCATATACGGGCCATCCGCACCCACCCCCACCAGCGCATTTACGTTCGCAATACTTGCCTTTGCCAAGTTTTTGTCCCCGGCCACCCCAATTTGTTTGCCTGCAGCAACCAAACATCCCTACAGTTGCCTCAAGCAACGAATCTGGGAGGTGTGATGGCGGAGCAGGCGCAGTTCGAGGAGCTGGCGCGTCAGCTCAGCGCCGTCGGAGCGGTCAAACGGGACCTGGGGCGGATCCTTCCGCACGACTGCCCGGCCGGATCCGCGGCCGTGCTGACGCTGCTCGGCGGTCACGGGGACATGCGCATGAGCAATCTCGCCGAGCTGCTGGCCGTGGACATGTCCGTGACCAGCCGGCATGTCGCGCATGTCGCCGAGCGGGGCTGGATCGAGCGGTCCCCCGACCCCGCCGACAAGCGCTCACGCATCCTGCGCCTCACCCCCGCGGGCAGGGCCACCCTCGTCGAACTGTCCCGGCGCACCGCCGAACTGCTGGCAGAGCGCCTGAGCGACTGGACCGACGAGGAGGTCGCCCAGCTGATCCGGCTGATGACCCGGCTGCGGGCGAGCTTCGGCGACTGCCGGTCCGCCCATCCCCGCCCGACCGCCCTCGCACCCGTACTCGACACCACCACCCGTACACCCGCATAACCACGTAAGAGAAGGAAACCCATGGCAACGACCACACCGGCCGGTGTGCGGGCCCACGCCAAGCACGGGGGAGGCCACGGCCACGGCCACGCCCCCATGTCGCACCGGCAGATCATGGAGGCGCTCTCCGGGCTGCTGCTCGGCATGTTCGCCGCGATCCTGTCATCCACGATCGTCTCCAACGCCCTGCCCGAGATCATCAAGGACCTCGGCGGCGGCCAGAGCGCCTACACCTGGGTCGTCACGGCCGCGCTGCTGGCGATGACCGCCTCCACCCCGCTCTGGGGCAAGCTCGCCGACCTGGTCAGCAAGAAGGCACTCGTCCAGATAGCCCTGGTCATCTATATCGCGGGCTCGGTCGTCGCCGGACTCGCGCAGAACCCGGGCATGCTCATCGGCGCCCGTGTCATCCAGGGTCTGGGCGCCGGCGGTCTGACCGCGCTGGCCCAGATCATCATGGCCGCGATGATCTCGCCGCGGGAGCGGGGCCGCTACAGCGGTTACCTGGGTGCCACGTTCGCCGTCGCCACCGTCGGCGGCCCGCTCGTCGGCGGCGTCATCACCGACACCGACTGGCTCGGCTGGCGCTGGTGCCTCTACGTCGGAGTGCCCTTCGCGCTGATCGCGCTGGTCGTGCTGCAGAAGACGCTGCACCTGCCCGAGCACAAGCGTGAGGTCAAGGTCGACTGGGCCGGTGCCTTCTTCATCACCGCCGCCGTCAGCCTGCTGCTGATCTGGGTCACCTTCGCCGACGACAAGTACGACTGGCTGTCCTGGCAGACCTACACGATGGTCGGCGCCGCGCTCGTCCTGGCGCTGATCTTCCTCCTCATCGAGACGAAGGCCAGCGAGCCGATCATCCCGCTGCGCCTGTTCCGGAACCGCACGATCACGCTTGCCTCGCTCGCCTCCCTGTTCGTCGGCATCGCGATGTTCGCCGGCACCGTCTTCTTCAGCCAGTACTTCCAGCTGGCGCGCGACAAGTCCCCGACGATGTCGGGCGTCATGACGATCCCGATGATCACCGGCCTGTTCGTCTCCTCCACCGTCTCCGGCCAGATCATCACCAAGACCGGCAAGTGGAAGGCGTGGCTGGTCACGGGCGGTGTGCTGCTGACGGCCGGCCTGGGCCTGCTGAGCAGCATGCGCTACGACACCGACTACTGGAAGATCGCGATCTTCATGGCGGTCATGGGCCTGGGCCTCGGCATGATGATGCAGAACCTGGTCCTGTCCACCCAGAACCAGGTCGCCCCGCACGAACTCGGCGCCGCCAGCTCGGTCGTCACCTTCTTCCGGTCCCTCGGCGGTGCGATGGGCGTCTCGGCGCTCGGCTCCGTGATGGCCACCCGCATCACCCACTACGCCACGGACACGATCGGCCGGCTGAAGCCCAAGGAGCAGCTGGCTGCCGCCAAGGCCACGGGCACGGGTCAGCTGCCGGACATGGACCTGCTGCCCCCGCACATCCGCACCTGGCTGGAGAGCGCGTACGGGCACGGCATCGCCGACATCTTCCTGTACGTCACGCCGATCGCCCTCCTCGCCTTCCTGGTCACCCTGTTCATCAAGGAGGTCCCGCTGCGGACCGCGGGCGCCCTGGCCCAGGCCGCCGAGGCCAAGGCCGAGGCCCCGGCCGCCGTCGCCGCCGAGGCCCCCGCCGAGGAGGCTCCCGCCGAGGCGAAGGTGCCCAGCTGGGCCACCCCGGTCGTGGACCCGGAGGCCGGCACCGAGGCGGCCGGCACCCGGCAGCTCACCGCCGTCGCCACCGTGCCCGTCCCCCGGCAGCCCGAGCAGGGCGGTGCCCCGGTCCACGGCTTCGTGCGCGGTGCCGAGAGCGCCCCGGTCGCGCAGGCCGCGGTCACCCTGATCTCCCTCTCCGGCCGCCAGCTGGGCCGAGCGGTCGCCCAGGCCGACGGCTCCTACGGGGTGGAAGCGCCGGGCGCGGGCTCGTACGTCCTGATCGCCTCCGCGGACGGCTACCAGCCGCAGGCGTCCACGGTCGTCGTGGGTGACGACCCGGTGGCGTACGACATCCTGCTCAGCGGCACCAGCGGCCTGAGCGGCACCGTCCGGGCCGCCGGTAGCGCGCTGCCGGTCAAGGACGCGATGGTGATCGTCACCGATGTGCGCGGGGACCTGCTGGCCACCGGGATCACCGGTGAGCAGGGCGAGTTCGGCTTCGCCGAGCTGGTGCCGGGTGCGGTGACCGTCGCGGTGAACGCGGCCGGGTTCCGGCCCCGCGCGCTGCCGGTCGAGATCGGCGCCACCGGTGTCACCCGGATCGCAGTCGACCTGGACGCCGGCGCCCAGCTCCAGGGAGTCGTACGGGCCCCGCACGGCCCGCTGGCCGACGCCCGGGTGACCCTCGTGGACGCGGCGGGCAACGTGGTCGGCTCGGCCACGACCGGGACGGACGGGGCGTATGCCTTCGCCGACCTGAACAGCGGCGAGTACACCGTCATCGCGACGGGCTACCCGCCGGTGGCCACGGCCCTCACGGTGAACGGCACCGGAGTCGACGGCCACGACATCGAACTCGCCCACCCCGGCGAGTAGTTCGGCCCCGGCCCGTGCCGGGCGCGCTCCGAGCGGAGGCGCGTCCGGCACGGGCCGGTCGCGTAATGACCAATTTTTTATGTTTTGGGGAGAAAACGGGATGGCACTGACCGCGAGGATCCGTACCCGGGACGGATGGGCCGTGTCGCACGCGGTCGTCACGGTGGCCGACGGCACGGGCAGGCAGGTGCTGCGCGCCGAGGCCGACCCGGAGGGGGCCGTACGGGACACGACCGAGCTCGCGCCGGGGGCGTACACGGTGATCGTCACAGCCGTCGGGTACGCGCCCGCCGCCGCCGGCGCGATCGTCACCGCGAGCGGGCGGGCCGAGGTCGGCACGGTGACACTGGCCCGGCAGGGCGGCACCGAGCTGCCCCCGCCCGGCCGGTGGACCGTCGACCCGGCCCACTCCAGCGTGGGCGCCGTCGCCCAGCACCTCGGGATCTCCAGCGTGCGCGGCCGGTTCACAGAGTTCGCGGGCACGGTCGAGATCGCGCCCGACGACCTCACCGAGTCCCGGGTCCGGGCCGTCATCCGGGCGGCCTCCATCGACACCGGCAACGACATGCGCGACACGCATCTGCGCTCCGCGGACTTCCTGGACGTCGAGCGCCACCCCGAGATCACCTACCGCTCGACGGGCCTCGCCGCGGCCGGCGCCGACCGCTGGACGGTCCACGGCGAACTGGCGATGCACGGTGTCGTACGACCCGTCGACCTGGATCTCGCCTACCTCGGCACCGGCTCCGACCCCTGGGGCGGCACCCGCGCGGCCTTCCGGGCGACGGCGCAGCTGCACCGCGAGGACTTCGCGATGAACTACAACCAGGTCGTCCAGGCGGGCATCGCCGCCATCGGTACGACGCTGAAGGTGGAGCTGGACATCCAGGCGGTGCAGGGCGGGTCACTGCCACAGGCGTAGGCACAGCAGGTTCAGCCGGATCCGGGTCCGCTGCCTCTAGGCTGCCCCCATGGCACCGAACATCGCGACCAACACGTCCGTCTCCCTGGACGAGTTGCTGGACTTCGTACGGCCCCGTCACCGCGCCATCCTGCTGACCCGGCGGACCGACGGCGGGCCCCAGGGCTCGCCGCTGACCTGCGGGGTCGACGACTCGGGGCGGATCGTGGTCTCCACCTACCCGGAGCGCGCCAAGACCCGCAACGCCAAGCGGGACCCACGGGTCAGCCTGATCGTACTGAGCGACGACTGGAACGGCCCGTGGGTCCAGATCGACGGAACGGCGGAGGTCATCGACACCCCCGACTCGGTGGAACCGCTGGTGGAGTACTACCGCAACATCGCCGGCGAACACCCGGACTGGGCCGAGTACCGCGAGGCGATGCGCAAACAGGGCAAGTCAATCATCCGCGTCACTCCGACCCACTGGGGCCCGGTGGCCACGGGCGGCTTCCCGGCCCGGCTGGTGGCCGGGGACTGATCGCCAAGGCGCGGCTAGTCGGTTGCCCGGGTCGCCCCGGAGCGGTGGGGACCTGTGGCCACGGGCGGCTTCCCGGCCGGGCCTGGTGGCCGAAGACTGACCACCAGGCCCGGCAAGTCGATTGCCCGGGCCATCCCGGAGCACCGGGGCCCGCGGCCACCGGCGGCTCCCCGCACCGCTGGTGGCCGAAGGCCGACCAGCACGGCCCACCACCACTCGGCGGGCGGAGTCCGGCACAGCGCTCCGGAGCCTGCGGAGCAGCGCGAGGAGCGCAGGCGAACGGCCCGCGAGGCGAGGGTCGAGCAGGGCAAGTCGATCACCGGTCACCCGCCGTGATGGGGACCGGCGTCCACCGGCACTTCCCGCACGGCTGGTGGCCGAAGGCTGACCACCACGGCCCACCACCACTCGGCGGGCGGAGGTCGGCGCGGCGTTCCGGAGCCTGCGGAGCAGCGCGAGGAACGCAGGCGAACGGCCCGCGAGGCGAGGGTCGAACAGGGCAAGTCGATCACCGGTCACCCGCCGTGATGGGGACCGGCGTCCACCGGCACTTCCCGCACGGCTCGTGAGCGGGGGCTGGGCCCCCTCCCGGTCAGCCGCGGGTGACCATCGCCTCGATTCCGGAGACCAGCAGGTCCAGGGCGAAAGTGAAGTCGCGGTCCAGCATCTCCTCGACCGTGTCGCCGCCGCGGGCCGCCATGATGTCCTTGGACTCCTTGATCACGCCGGCGGTCTGCGGGGCCTCGGACACCGCGCTCATGGCGGTGCGGAAGTACTCGTCGGGGGTCAGGCCTGCGGCCTCGACCCGCGCGGCGAAGTGGCCCTCGACCGTGCCGAAGCCGTAGACGAACTGGAAGACGGCGGAGATGGCGCCCGTGACGCCGTGCGCGGGCAGTCCGGTCCGGCGGACGACCTGCTGCACCGCCCGGGAGAACGCGAGCGAGTTCGGGCCGATGTTGAGATACCGCCCGGCGAGCGGCGACAGCCAGGGGTGCCGGACGAGAAGCGCACGGTATTCCGTGGCCAGCGTGCGCAGCTGGTCGCGCCAGTCCTCGTCCCTGGCCTCCGGATCGGGCAGCCGCAGCTCGCCGTAGACCGCGTCCAGGGCGAGTTCCAGCAGGTCGTCCTTGGTGTCGACGTACCAGTACACGGACATCGCGGTGACGTGCAGCCCGGCCGCGAGCCTCCGCATCGAGAACTTGGCCAGACCCTCGGCATCCAGCAGCCGCACGGTCACCTCGGTGATCCGCTCACGATCGAGACCGGAGGGCTGCCCCGCGCGCCCGCCCCGGCGGGCCTTGCCCTCCAGCCAGACGCTCGACCGCACCGACCGCTCGGCTGCCTTGACCATCGGCGCACCTTCCTCATGAACTCCGGCCACTCATCGAAATGCTAGAACCGCAACACCCCCATAAGGGGCGCGGGACTGCGCCGATATATCGCTCCGCCATGCGGGCCCGAGCGGAACCCGAAGGGCGGGCGGCCGCAGCCACCCGCCCTTCTCCTGCCCGGCCCTGCCCGGCGATCGTCAGCTGCCGGTCTTCTGCGTGAGGTCGTAGAAGGTGGCCGAACCGACCGTCACCTTCTTGAAGTTGCTCTGCACCCACGAGGTGATCTGCGAGGACGTACCGCTGGAGCTGCCGCCCATGCCGCCGCCCATGCCACCGCCGGAGATGAAGTAGTGGATCTTGCCGTCCGCCACGTACATCTTGAACTGGGCCGGCGTCGGGGACGGGTCGGTGCCGTTGAAGCCGCCGATCGCCATCACCGGCTCGTCGGTGGCCAGCTGGTAGCTCGCGGCGTTCTGGGAGCCGATGGACGCGGCGACCCAGGTGTATTTCCCGGCGTCCGTCTCCAGCAGCTTCTTGGCCTCGGAGGAGACGCTCGCACCGTTGAGCAGGCCGACGCCACCACCGCCGCCCATGCCGCCGCCTTCACCCGGCTGACCGCCACCGGGGAAGCCCTGGCCCTGCTGACCCTGGGTAGTCCCGTTGCCATTCTGCTGGCCCTGTTGACCCTGCTGACCTTGCTGGTTCTGCCCGGGCATGCCGCCGCCGGGGAAGCCGTTCCCGTTCTGCTGACCCTGCCGGCCCTGCTGGTTCTGGCCCGGCATGCCGCCACCGAAGCCGCCGTTGCCGCCGCCCATCCCGCCGCCGGGACCGCCGCGGCCGCCGCCCATCGTGCTCGCGCCGGCCGGGCCGGCCGTGACGATGGAGCCGCTGTGGCCCTCCTGCAGCGTGCTGAGGGTGTACGCCGTAGGACCGGCCAGCGCGGCGACGAGACCGAGCGCGGCCGCACCGAGCGCCAGCCGACGGGACACGCGGCCCGCGAAGACGAGGCCCAGGGCTGCGGTCAGGCCGCCGATCAGGACCAGCCACTTCAGCCAGGGCAGATAGTCGGGGGTGCGGTTGAGCAGGACGTAGGCCCAGGCCGCGGCCGCGACGACCGACGCGGCGAGGGTGATCGACGCCCACATCTCGGCGCGCTTCTCCCACAGCAGCCCGGCGCCCATGCCGATGACGGCCGCCAGGTAGGGGGCGAGGGCCACCGTGTAGTACTGGTGGAAGATGCCCGCCATGTAGCTGAAGACGACCATGGTCATCAGCAGCGAACCGCCCCAGACCAGGAACGAACCGCGGGTGACGGAGGTCCGCCGCAGCCTGCGCGTCGCCACCAGGCCCGCGACCAGCAGGATCAGCGCGGCCGGCAGCAGCCAGGAGATCTGGCCGCCGATCTCGGAGTTGAACATCCGGTCCCAGCCGGTCTCGCCCCACATGCTCGTGCCGTTGCCGCCACCGCCGCCGCCCACGCTGCCGGTCTCGTCGCCGTTGAGACGGCCGAGGCCGTTGTAGCCGAAGGTCAGCTCCAGGAAGGAGTTGTTCTGCGAGCCGCCGATGTAGGGGCGGGAGGACGCCGGCCACAGTTCGACGATCGCGACCCACCAGCCGCCGGAGACGACCAGCGCGAGCGTGGCCAGGGCCAGCTGTCCGAAGCGCTTCTTCAGCGGCACCGGCGCGCACACCGCGTACACGATCGCCAGCGGCGGCAGGATCAGGAAGGCCTGCAGGGTCTTGGCGAGGAAGGCGAAGCCGATCGCGACACCCGCCCAGACCAGCCACTTCGTACGGCCGTCCGCAAGGGCGCGGACGACCATGTAGCAGGCGACGGCCATCAGCAGCGCCAGCATCGCGTCCGGGTTGTTGAACCGGAACATCAGCGCCGCGACGGGGGTGAGCGCGAGCACGGCGCCCGCGATCAGGCCGGACGCCGGGCTGAACCGGCGGCGTACGGCCGCGTACACCACGGCGACCGTGAGGACGCCCATGATGACCTCGGGGACCAGGATCGCCCACGAGTTGAGGCCGAAGATCCGCACCGACAGGGCCATCGGCCACAGCGAGGCCGGGGGCTTGTCGACGGTGATGGCGTTGCCCGCGTCCAGTGAGCCGAAGAAGAGCGCCTTCCAGGACTTGCTGCCCGCCTGGACGGCCGCCGAGTAGAAGGAGTTGGCGTAGCCGGAGGCGCTCAGGTTGTACAGGTAGAGCAGGAAGGTGGCGGCCAGCAGGCCGAGGAAGGCCGGGCGCACCCAGCGCGGGTCCTCGGGCCGGCCGCGCCACAGTCTCCGTACGAAGGGCTGCTGGGGCTCGCCCGACTCGGGCGTGGGAGCCGTGGGCGGCGCCGGGTCCGTGGCGGGGGTCCGTGGGGAAGCGGAGGTCGGCGGCGGGCCCCAGGAGGCGGGACCCCCGGGGTGGGCCGTCCGGTCGTGGTGCGTGGTCATCGGGCATCCCCCGGGTGGGTGTCGTGAGGGCGCACCGGCTGCAACCGCATGGTGGCGTCCCTCCAGTTGCCGTCCGCGGCTTCACCGGCGCGGAACTGGGTGGTCTGGTACGGCGTGTGCTGCGGCGGGCGCTGCGGGAGCGGCGTGCCGCCCGGCCGGTACGGGACCGTCGTCGCGTAGGTCGGCGAGGACGGGTTGTGCGCGGCCACGACCGTCGACACCTGGTCGGTGTCGCCGCGGTCCGGGAAGACCCACGCGCGGAAGAGCAGGAAGCGCAGCACCGTCGCCGCGAGGTTGGCGGCGATCAGCACGGCCAGTTCGGTGGAGTGCGCGGGGCTGCCGGTGGCCGCGTTCAGGGCGGCCAGCGAGCCGCTGGTGAGGGCGAGGCCGATGCCGAAGACGACCAGGCCCTGCGCCTGGTGCCGGACGGCTCCGCCGCGGCCGCGCACCCCGAAGGTCAGGCGCCGGTTGGCCGCGGTGTTCGCGACGGCCGAGACCAGCAGGGCGAGCGCGTTGGCGACCTGCGAGCCGGAGAACTGCCTGAAGCCGCTGTAGAGCAGGAGGTAGAAGAGCGTCGAGAGACCGCCGACGACACAGAATCCGACGAGCTGGCGGGCCAGCCCCTTGGGCACGTCCTTGATCTCGCGGTCGCGCGGGTCGTCGCCGAACGGGCGGGTGATCCGGTCCAGCGGCAGCGACCCCGTGGCCAGGGCCTTGCCCACCCGCCACACCCCCTTGAGGTCGTCGGTCGCCGTCTTCACGATATGCACGGTCGAGTCCGGGTCGTCGACCCAGTCGACGGGCACCTCGTGGATACGGAGCCCGGCCCGTTCGGCGAGGACCAGCATCTCGGTGTCGAAGAACCAGCCGGTGTCCTCGACGAGCGGCAGCAGCACCTGGGCGACATCGCGCCGGATCGCCTTGAAGCCGCACTGCGCGTCCGAGAAGCGGGCCTGCAGCGAGCCGCGCAGGATCAGGTTGTACGAGCGGCTGATGAACTCCCGCTTGGCCCCGCGCACCACGCGCGAGCTGCGGGCCAGCCGGGAGCCGATCGCCAGGTCGGAGTGACCCGAGATCAGCGGCGCCACCAGCGGCAGCAGGGCGTTGAGGTCGGTGGACAGATCGACGTCCATGTAGGCGAGGACCGGGGCGTCCGAGGCGGACCAGACGGTCCGCAGCGCACGCCCGCGGCCCTTCTGCTCCAGCCGGTAGGACCTCACCTCGGCGATCTCCGCCGCCAGCCGCGCCGCCACCCGCGGGGTGGTGTCCGTGGACGCGTTGTCCGCGACGGTGATGCGGAACGCGTACGGGAAGGTGCGCTTGAGGTGCTCGTGCAGTCTGAGCACGCAGGGCCGGAGGTCCTTCTCCTCGTTGTAGACGGGGATCACTACGTCCAGGACAGGCGTACCGGCGTCGCCGGCCGGGAGGTGCTCCCGCGCCGGCAGGGTGCCGGGAGAAGAGTCGGTTCGCATGGGAACGACTCTGGTCAAGTGCCCTGTTGCACCCATGTGGTGGCGCTGTGCTGTGCCTGTGAGTGCGACTGCCAGTTCGTTTCCGGGTCGGGCTGCGGCGGCACGGGGCCGAACGCGGGCAGATGCACCGTGAACACGGTCCGCCCCGGGATGCTGTCGACGGTGACGGCACCGCCGTGCGCGGTCGCGACGGCCTGCACGATGGCGAGTCCCAGACCGGTGGACCCGGTGGACCGGGACCGCGCGGAGTCGCCCCTGGCAAACCGCTCGAAGACGTGCGGCAGCAGCTCGGGCGGGATGCCCTGGCCGTTGTCCTCCACGTCGACGCACATCCACGGCCCGCGCCGCTGGACGCGTGCGGTGACCGTCGTACCGGGTGGGGTGTGCTTGCGGGCGTTGCCCAGCAGATTGACCAGCACCTGCTGGATGCGTGCCGCGTCCGCCGACACCAGCGCCGGTTCGTCGGGCAGGTCGAGCCGCCAGTTGTGGTCCATGCCGGCCGCGCGCGAGTCGCTGATGGTGTCCACGACCAGCGGAACGAGGTCGGTGTGCTCGAACTGGAGCGGCCGCCCGGCGTCCAGGCGCGCGAGCAGCAGCAGGTCCTCGACGAGCAGTGTCATCCGGCCCGCCTCGGACTCGATACGGCCCAGGGCGTGCCGGGTGTCGGGCCCGACCTGCTCGCGTCCGCGCCGGGTGAGCTCGGCGTACCCGCGGATGGAGGCGAGGGGAGTTCTGAGTTCATGGCTCGCGTCGGCGACGAACTGCCGCACCCGCATCTCGCTCTGCTGGCGGGCGTGCAGGGCGCCGTGCACATGGTCGAGCATCCGATTGAGCGCGGCACCCACCTGCCCGACCTCGGTGTGCGGATCGGTCTCGGACTCCGGCACCCGCTCGCTGAGGTTCACCTCGCCGGTGTGCAGGGGGAGTTCGGAGACCCGGGTGGCGGTGGTGGCGACGCGGCGCAGGGGGCGGGTGGCCAGGCCGACGAGCACGTAACCGGCGATGACGGCGGCGCCCAGGCCTGCGGCGGTGACGCTGACCTCGACGAGGATCAGGGTGTTGATGGTGTTGTTGACCTCGGTGGTCGGGAGTGCGACGTAGTACGAGTCGCTGCCGTCCCGGCTCGTGAGGTACAGGACGCGGTACTCCCCGAGGCCCGGGACGTCCACGGAGTGCGCCTGGTTGTCCCTCGCCACGGAGGCGATGGCCGCCTTCTGCGCCGTGTTGAGGTTTCTGGCGCCCATGCTCTTGAAGACACCGTTGCTGTCGCTCTGCTGCTCGGAGACGGCAGCACTGGCGATCTTGCCGTCTTCCAGGTAGGCGGCGATGGTCTTGGGCTGCGTCGGGGGCTGCTTGACGAACTTCGCGGCCCTGGCGCTCGCCGGGGTCTCGTCGTTCGCGCCGGGAAGTGCGTCCGGGGTCGTCCTCTGGTCGCCGGGCGGCTGCTTGCCGACCATGCGGCCGCCGACCGCACGCATGGCGACGTCATGCACCTTGTCGTCCAGCTGACCGTACAGGTGGTCGTGCAGAGCGAGCGTGGTCACGGTGCCGATCACCGCACACACCACCGCGATCAGCACCACCGACGCGACGACGAGCCGCGTCCGCAGGGTCCGCGGCTGTCCCTCCCCCACTCTCAGCTTCGTTCGAGCGGCGGGACCCCCATGTCTCTTCTGCGCACGCGGCCGTCGTCGACCGCTCATACCGCTGCGGGCTTGATCAGATAGCCGGCCCCACGCCGGGTGTGGATCATCGGCTCCCGGCCTGCGTCGATCTTCCTGCGCAGATACGAGATGTAGAGCTCGACCACATTGGCCTGGCCGCCGAAGTCGTACGACCACACACGGTCGAGGATCTGCGCCTTGCTGAGCACGCGCCGCGGGTTGCGCATCAGGAAACGCAGGAGTTCGAACTCGGTGGCGGTCAGGTGGATGTTCTCCCCGGCCCGCGACACCTCGTGGCTGTCCTCGTCCAGGGTGAGGTCACCGACGACGAGCACGGATTCGGACCGCCGGTCGGCGGCACCGGAGCGGCGGATGAGCCCGCGCAGCCGGGCCACGACTTCCTCCAGGCTGAACGGCTTGGTGACGTAGTCGTCGCCGCCGGCGGTGAGCCCGGCGATACGGTCCTCCACCGCGTCCTTCGCGGTCAGGAAGAGGACGGGTACGTCGGGCAGCTCGCGCCGCAGGCGCCCCAGGACCGCGAGGCCGTCCATGTCGGGCAGCATCATGTCGAGGACGACGGCGTCGGGCCGGAACTCCCGGGCGGTCTGGACGGCACCGTGTCCGTCACCGGCGCTCCTGATCTGCCAGCCCTCGTAACGGAGGGCCATGGAAAGGAGTTCGGTGATCGACAGCTCGTCGTCCACCACAAGCACTCGGACGGGGCTCCCGTCCGGCCTCAGCAGTTCGGTGCGCCTCTGGGGCGAGGTCGTGGTCATGGGGACACCTTGTCCGGGCCCTCTGAGAACACGCTTTCACCCATCTGTGTTTTCCCTGAGAAACACACAGGCGTTTCTCAGGCAACGCCTGGGAAACGCTTGCCGGGAGATCAGGAACGGTCGCGCCTTCAGAACAGCCCGTCCTGGACTCCCGCCTCCTCCTTGAACTCCCTCAGGGGAACGGTGAATCCGTCGCCCGCGCCAGGGCCGGGGCACAGCTCCCAGCCGTTCATCAGCCGCGTGTCGAGGACGACGACCCCGCGCGCCCCGGCCGCGATGTGCAGGTCGGGCCCGGCGGCCGCGACCAGTTCACCGCTCACGGTGCCGCCCGGGACCAGTTCGACGACCTCGCCGAAGGCGGTGGGCAGCTGCTGGAGCCCGAACACGCCCACGTGGTCGACCGGTTGGCACGGCTCGCGGGAGAGCGACTCCGGCCAGCCGTCGAGTGCGACGGCACGCTCGTACAACTCCTCGATCTCAGCGGTCCGTTCGGCCCCCGTCGCGGGCAGCGCGGACCGTACGGCTCGCTTCTCGGCGTAGGGGATCCGATCGGGCACGCCGAGCGCGGCGCGCAGCAGTTCCTCCGTCCGGCGCGCGGCCATGAGCGGCCCGGCGCCGAGCCAGCTGAAACAGACGGCTCCCTGTTCGAGCAGGCGCGCGGACCCCCGCTCGACGGCGGTGATCCCGACCTTGACCATGCCGGGCCCGAACCAGGCCAGATACACGTGGTACGGCCGCGGGTCGTCCGCGATGGTGTCGGCGGCCACGGAGTGCGCCCGGTCCAGCCGCGCGCACTGCTCACAGCGCGCGCCGGTGCTCCGCCCCGACACCACCGCCCGCACGGGGCAGGGGTGCCCCCGAGCACCCACACACGTCCGCACGCCCCCGTCCGCGACCCCGAAGGCGACCCGCTTCCCCCGAGGCAGCGCGCTGTGCCGCCCCCCGTCCCACACCAGCACGGGACCGTCCCCCGACCACCGCAGTCCCGAGCATTTCCACACCTGTGCCATCACTCTTGAGGGTAAGCCTGGGCACTGACAACGGGGTCGGGCAGTGGGAACGCGATACGGTACGCGAAGGCCCGAAGCCGCAACCTAGTTTTGCGACTTCGGGCCTGTCTCGTCACCGGCTACGGCAGCACGTAGACCGGCGCACCGTCCCCGGCGCACCCGCTCTGCCGCATGCAACCCCGCTTGAGCAGCATGCGCACGCAGTCGTGGACACGGTCGATCGTCAGCCCCGTACGGCCGGCGACCTCCTCCAGCCGACAACGGACCGGACCCCGCACCAGCGAGGGAGCGAGATAGGCCGCCACCGCGTGCACATCGTCCGTGACGACCAGGTTCTTCGCCCGCCAGATGCCCAGCAGCTGCTGGGGCGACATGGCCGGGGCCTCCTCCGCCGCGGAGCCGGGCTGGAAGCGATCGGCGATGCGGTCCAGGGTGTCGGCGATGCGGTGGAGGGCGCCGGCCATGGAGTCGTGAGCCCTGGCCATGGAGTCCTGCGCCCTGGCCATCGTGTCCTGGGCTTTGGCCATGGAGTCCTGGGCCCTGGCCATGAAGTCCTGGTGGCGGCACAACTCCGTCTGCCGGGCGAGCAACGCCTCGTCCGCCCGGATGTTCCGCTCTTCCAGACGGACGATCGCGTCGGCCACCTGCTCGGGCATGAGGTAGGCGGTGCCGCCGCTGGGCGCGGGCTGCACCGGGGCCGGTTCGAGGCTGTAGGAGCCGTCGCGCTGGATGGTTGCGATGACCTCGGAGACCCAAGCCTTGAAGGGTTCGCACTCGGGCTTGGTGCAGCCGTTGACAAGCTGGATCAGCCCCTTGAGGTTGACCAGTTTCATCGACTTCTGCAGCCTGTGAGCTGCAAGTTTGCTCAAGGTGTCTGCTGTACAGACGCCTTGTGCAATCTCACGGAGAGTCCTCTGCCAGTTTGCAGAGACGTGCGCGTTCAACGCCTGACGGGTGTTTGCGTACCCCAGTTTTCCGGCCACGTCCGTCGCCGGAAACCAGTGCTCCCCGTCCGGCAGCGTCAGCCTCCGCACCCGCGCCCCCGTGGCAGCGAACACGAAGTCGTTGACGTCGATCGCGTCCTGCTTCCATTCCGCCGACTGTTCCGGCGGCGTGTCGTTGTGCTCGTACATCGAGCATCACCTCCACCACGGAAGCTAGGGATCTCCTTACACAACTCCCCTGCATAGAAGGCATGTTCACCCAAAAGGTGACAGAGGGATCGATTCTCCCCGGCTTGCCGCGCGTGTGCACGCCCCGTCGAATCAGCCCCCGGCCTCGGCCGAAACCGGCTCCGGTTCGCCGCCGGTGGGCGCGGGGCGGACGGCAGCGGCCGTCCGTCGCCCCCGACCCGCCAGTCGGCAGCCGACGCAGCCGGGATGGCCCTCCCGTGCGCTCGTGTCCCGTATCCGCATTCCCCACTCCGCCCTCGGGCGGCGTCCCGGCGGCTTGCCCCAGCCGGTGAGGTGGAGGTACCAGGTGACGAGGACGCCGGCGGCGACGGTCGCCAGGCCCCCGGCGATCAAGGGGACCGACACCACGACCACCCCGGCTCCCGCCCCCGCCGACCCGATCGTCGCGATGAAGAAACCGGTCCAGCCCGCAACCGTGTGACCCTCGTCATACAGATGACCGCTCATGACTCGCCTCCCTCTCGTAGGGCTGAGGGCGCCTAGACTCCCTCACCACGAGAGGAATTTACTATTAAATCTCTCACGAGCTAAGGGAATAGAGAAACATGCACGGCAAGCCGCGACCGGCCGCCACCCCGGCGCAGGCGCTCTCGGCGATGGACCACCTCATCGCCGCCCACCTGATCGGACAGCAGGAACTGGCCAGGCGGCTGGGTCTGAACGTCACCGACCTCACCTGTTTCGCCTACGTCCTGGAGGCCGGCGAGGACCTGCTCACCGCCGGTGACCTGGCGGCCCGCGCCCATGTCACCACCGGCGCGGTCACCGGCATCCTCAACCGCCTCGAACGCGCCGGCTACGTCACCCGCCGCCCCGACCCGGCCGACCGCCGCCGTGTCCGCGTGGCCGCCGTACCGGCCGCGGTCACCCGCGTCGAGGCCGTCTACGCGGGCCACTACGAACGCCTCACGGCCCTGTTCGCCGACTACTCCGCCGAGGAGCTCGCCGTCCTCACCGACTGGTTCACCCGCGCGACCGAACTGGCTCACGAGTACCTGGAGAAGCTCAACCGGAACGACCCTCAGGAGGAGTGCTGACCGTCCGCGGACGGCAGCAGCTGCTCGGTCCAGATGATCTTTCCGGTGGCCGTGTAGCGCGTGCCCCACAGGTGGGTCAGCTGGGCGATGATGAACAGTCCCCGGCCGCCTTCGTCGTCGCTCGCGGCGTGCCGCAGGTTGGGGGTGGTGTGCCCGGTGTCCGAGACCTCGCAGATCAGGGTCCGGTCACGGATCAGGCGCACCTGGATCGGTCCGCCGACATAGCGGATCGCGTTCGTGGCCAGCTCGCTGACGACGAGCTCGGTGGTGAACGACAGCTCGTGCAGCCCCCAGTCGTCGAGCTGCTTGCTGACGGTGGTGCGCAGCGAGCCGACCGCGGCCGGGTCCGGGGCCACCTCCCACTGGGCGAACTGGTTCCGGTCGAGCATCCGGGTGCGGGCCAGGAGCAGCGTCGCGCCCTCGTCGACCGCTCCGGGCAGCAGGGTGGCCACCGCCTGGTCGCACAGTTCGTCCAGCGGCCGCCGATGCTCGGCGAGGACATGGGCGAGCTGTCGCAGCCCGGCGGCGGAGCTGTCGGCCGACTGCAGGAGGCCGTCCGTGAGGAGGGCGACGACGCTGCCCGGCGCGAGCCGCAGTTCGGTGCTCTCGTAGGGCGGGCCGACGACTCCCAGTGGCGGCCCGGGCGGCAGTTCCGGGGTGCCGGTGGCGCCCGTGCGCGCATCGACGACCACCAGCGGCAACGGGCCCGCCCGCGCCAGGCTGCACTGTCCCGAGACCGGGTCGTACACCGCGTACAGACAGGTCACCCCCCGGGCCTCGTCGGCATGCGACCGTGCGTGGAGGCGTTCGGGCCCGCGCTCGGGTCCGCGTTCATGCGCGGTCTGCTCGACCAGGTCGTGCAGGCGGGTCAGGACCTCGTCCGGGGCCAGGTCCAGCCGGGCCAGCACCCGTACTCCCGTACGCAGCCGCCCCATGGCCGCGGCCGCGTGCAGCCCGTGGCCGAGGACGTCCCCTACGACCAGACCGACCCGGGTGCCCGACAGCGGGATGACGTCGAACCAGTCGCCGCCCACGCCGGACCCGCTGTCGGCGGGCAGATAGCGTCCGGCCGACTCAAGGGCCGTCTGCGGCGGCAGACTGCGCGGAAGCAGGCTCCGCTGGAGTTTGAGGGCCGCGCTGTGCCCGCGGGTGACCAGGGGCATCAGGACGAAGCCGATCAGCAGCGCGCCGAGCCCCACGACCACGACCCCGCCCGTCGGTCCGATCAGCGGCAGGTCGACGGTGGTCGCGCCGTACCCGGGCGCCGCGTAGACGAAGACGGCGTAGACGAAGAGGAGGAGCATCATCAGCCCGCCCAGCCCCGGCAACACGCCCTTGAAGACCAGGTCCTTGGCGCTGCGGCCGAGGATGTTGCGGTAGTACCAGAGACAGGCGAAGCCGGTCAGCCCGTACTGGAAGGTGATCGCGAGGCCGACCGAGTCGATCGAGTCCACCAGGACGTCCTCGCTGAACGATGTCAGCAGGACCAGAAAGCCGATCGAGGCCGCGCCCATCCCTATGGTCGACCAGGTCGGGGTGAGGAATCTGCGGTGGACCCGGGCGAGGTGGGAGGGGAGGGCCTTGTGGACCGCCATGGAGAAGACGGTCCTGGCCAGGGGCAGGATGGTGGTCTGGGCAGAGGCCAGCGCCGAGGTCAGCACCATCAGGATCAGCAGTCTCAGCAGGACGAGCCCCGCGCCCTGGCTCCCGAACACGGCCTCGCCCAGTCCGGCGAGCACGTCGTCCCAGTTGCCGGGGTTGGCCAGCCCGATGCCCGAGGTACCGACCCCCGCGAACGCCTGCGCCGACGTGGACACCAGCGCGTACATGGCCAGGAGGATCACGGTGGACATGACCGCGGCACGCCCGGGGATGCGCGTGCTGTCCATGGTTTCCTCGTTGACCGAGACGGCGCTGTCCCAGCCCCAGTAGATGAAGACGCCCGCGAGGATGCCCGAGGTCAGGGCCTTTGCCGAGGGGACCTCGAAGGGGTTGAACCAGGAGGCGGACACATGGATCGCGGTCGCGGGAGGGTCGGTGTAGACCCTGACCAGCGCGGCGATGGCGAACAGGATCAGCATCACCACTTCCAGGCACAGCAGCACGCGCTGGATCGCGGCCGAGAACTGGATGCCGACATAACAGACCGCGGTCATCACGGCGATCCAGGCGATGCCCGCCACGGTGGTCCACAGCCGGCTCTCCGCCAGGCCGTCCAGGCCCACCAGCCGGAAGCCGTAGGCACCGGCGAGCACGGCGAGGTTCGCCATGACGATGATGTTGGCGACGATGAGGCCCCAGCCGCCCATCCAGCCAGTGCGCGGACCGAAGGCGCGCGTGGCCCAGGTGAAGGTGGTGCCGCAGTCGGCGTTGCCCGCGTTGAGCTCCCGGAAGGCATACGCCATCAGCAGCATCGGGACGAAGGCCAGCATGGTGACGATCGGGGCCTGCGGTCCGACCGCGGCCACGATGATGCCGAGCGTGGCGGCGATGCTGTACGCCGGGGCGGTGGAGGCCAGGCCGATGACGACCGAGGAGAACATGCCCAGCGCGTCGTTCTTGAGCCCTTTCCGGCCGGACCCCGTGCCTGGGGCGGGGCGGCCTGCGGACGCGGCGTCGCCGAAGAGCCTCACACTCGATTCCAACCCCGTGCCTGACCCGCCCGCAACAGCAGCGGACAGCGGCACCCTTCGCCGCGTCACACCCCCGTGGCGCGGGAGCTAGGCCGCCTTGGGTTGCGCGGCAGCCATCCCCGGGGCGGGCTCTTGCTCCTCCTCAAGCAGGAGGGTCATGTCTTCCCCGAAGTCCGGGGCCTGGAAGGGGTTTGTCGCCGGAGGCGGCGACGCTGCGGTGGCACAGCGGGGTTGCCCTTCCAGGGCGGAGAACAGCGACGTCGGATCGATGAGAGGTCTCGCTTTCGTTACAGGCCCCTGAAGGGGCCTGGCGTGCCGTGATCGGGCACAGAGGTCCTACAGCTTGGTCATCTTGGCGTACGGGCTCAAGATCCGCATTTGCGACGAGCCGAAATCCACGAGGGCCGCGATTCCGTTCTCGATGCCGATCACCCGGCCGAGGCCGTACATGTCGTGTGTGACCTGGTCGCCCACGGCGAAGTGCTTGGGAGCCGGGGTGACCGGGGCCTTGAAGGGGCTGGTGGGCAAGGGACGCTTCGGTGCAGCAGGCTTTGTCATTGCCCCCAGTATGCGCCTAGGAACCGCACTGGTGGCTGACTCCCGGGGCAGGAGTGGTTGATCGTTGGACTTAGCTCCATCAAGCCATTGCCCCTCCGACCGGCCGGCAGACGGGCGAGGTCGGGCGGTTCGCCCTCGTAGGCGGCCGAACCGCCCGTACCCTTCTTGGTGTCTACGGCGTCACATAGCGGGCGCCAAACACTGGAGGCAATACCTCGTGCTGATTGCTCAGCGTCCCTCGTTGACCGAAGAGGTCGTCGATGAGTTCCGCTCCCGGTTCGTGATCGAGCCGCTGGAGCCGGGCTTCGGCTACACCCTCGGCAACTCCCTTCGCCGCACCCTTCTGTCGTCCATCCCCGGTGCGGCTGTCACCAGCATCCGCATCGACGGTGTCCTGCACGAATTCACCACCGTGCCGGGCGTCAAGGAGGACGTCACCGACCTGATCCTCAACATCAAGCAGCTGGTCGTCTCCTCGGAGCACGACGAGCCGGTCGTGATGTACCTGCGCAAGCAGGGTCCGGGTCTGGTCACCGCCGCCGACATCGCGCCCCCGGCCGGTGTCGAGGTGCACAACCCCGACCTGGTCCTCGCCACGCTCAACGGCAAGGGCAAGCTGGAGATGGAGCTGACCGTCGAGCGCGGCCGCGGTTATGTCTCCGCCGTGCAGAACAAACAGCTGGGCCAGGAGATCGGCCGTGTCCCGGTCGACTCGATCTACTCGCCTGTGCTGAAGGTCACGTACAAGGTCGAAGCGACCCGTGTCGAGCAGCGCACCGACTTCGACAAGCTGATCGTCGACGTCGAGACCAAGCAGGCGATGCGTCCCCGTGACGCCATGGCCTCCGCCGGCAAGACCCTGGTCGAGCTGTTCGGTCTCGCCCGCGAGCTGAACATCGACGCCGAGGGCATCGACATGGGCCCGTCCCCGACGGACGCCGCCCTGGCCGCCGACATGGCGCTGCCGATCGAGGAACTGGAGCTCACGGTCCGCTCCTACAACTGCCTCAAGCGTGAGGGCGTCCACTCGGTGGGTGAGCTGCTGGCGCGTTCCGAGGCCGACCTCCTCGACATTCGCAACTTCGGTGCGAAGTCGATCGACGAGGTCAAGGCGAAGCTGGCGGGTATGGGCCTGGCCCTGAAGGACAGCCCGCCCGGATTCGACCCCACCGCCGCCGCCTTCGACGCGGACGACAACGGGGGCACGGGTTTCATGGAGACCGAGCAGTACTGAACGCTGCGCCGGGTCGCGGGCGCGGCGGGACGAGATGGTCACCCAGCTCGTCCGGCTCGCCCGCTCGACAAACTGACCGTCCGGGACGTGCGCTTGCCGTACTTCGCTGCTGTACGCCCCCCGAAACGCGAGAGGCCCCGGATCTCTCCGGGGCCTCTTGCCTGTGCGCACTCGGCAGGATTCGAACCTGCAACCTTCTGATCCGTAGTCAGATGCTCTATCCGTTAAGCTACGAGTGCCTGTTTTTTGTTTTCCTGTCCTTCGCTCCCGGCCCTTCCGGCCCGCTCGCGGCGACAGGAAGAACATTACATGACTGCCGCCGTCATGTGAAATCCATTAGCCGCACCCCTTGTGACCTGCGGAAACTCCAGAAACGCCAGGGTCGGCCGGGGACGCTCGGAACGCCGGGAACGCCGAAGCCCCGGTCCACAAAGACCGGGGCTTCGGTGATCGAGCGCGGAGGCGGAGGGATTTGAACCCTCGATGGGCTTTAAGGCCCAAACCGCATTAGCAGTGCGGCGCCATAGACCGGACTAGGCGACGCCTCCAGCACAACCTCCCACGCGAGCGCGTGAGTGGCGCGTGCAGATGATGACACAGTCGAGCGTGCTGTCACCAATCGCCCCCCACGGTACTAGGCACTCGGGCCACAGGGCAAAGCCCTTCTCCCCGGCGGGGCGGGGGCGCAACGTCCGGGGGCCACGGGCGTTGATCAGGGCATGTTTCCGTTCTTCTCCCGAGCCGCCCTGGCGTCCATGGCGTCCATGGCCTCAGTCGCCGTCGTCACCGCCCCCGCCGCGGCCCTGCCCGCCCCATCTGCCTCCGCGCCCCCGCCCATCCGGGCCGAGGACCGGCCGGCCGTACCCGGCGACCGGCTGACCGTCACCGTCCGGCACGCGGGCGCCGGGCGGAACGGGACATACGTGCTGTCGTGTCATCCCGCCGTCGGCAGTCACCCGGACGTGGGCGGCGCGTGCCGGGCCGTGGACCGGAACACCCGGTGGGGCCGCGAGGCCTTCGCGCCGGTGGCGCCGGGCAGCGTCTGCACGATGGTCTACGGCGGCCCGGCCACCGCCCATGTCACCGGGACCTGGGCCGGGCGCCCGGTCGACGCGACGTACGACCGCAGCAACGGCTGCGAGATCGCGCGGTGGAACCGGATGGTGCCGCTCCTGCCGGACATCCGTTCGTAGGAGTCCCCCGGGGTTCACGGTCGACAGTCATTTCATGGCGGAATCCCAGGTCCCGTAAAAGTCCCGCGAAGGTCTTACGCAGCCGGAGCACGTGGTCACACGTTCCCCCTCACTTCCTCGTGCGACCTCCCTCTCATCCGGCGCCGATAGCGCAATCGCTGCCCTTAGACTCCCTCGCGTGACACGTTGCGGGCCGGTTGGCAAGATGGCCCGAGCGGTCGGCAAGGTGCGGTAACAGGGAGGAAGCGTCTCGTGAGCAGCAGGCCATCCCGAGGCGCTGCTCGCCTCGCAGCCATACTCGACGCGCTTCCCGACGCGTTGGTACTGGTCAACGCCAATGGGACGGTCGTCAACGCGAACACGATCGCGCTGGAGGCGTTCGAGACTCCGGGTACGGCTCTGGTCGGGCGCGGGCTGCTGGATCTGCTGCCCCAGTTCGACTCCAAGCTGATCCCGGGCTCGATGAGGCGGCCCGACCACATGGACCCGCGCGGGCGGACCAAGCCGACGCGGATGATCGCCCGCCGGACCGACGGCACCGAGTTCCCGGTCGAGGTCACCAGCGCGAACCTGGAGAACGGGCAGCAGGCGTACGACGGTTACGGCTACACCGGCGACGAGCTGCTGATGCTCGTCGTACGCGATCTGTCCGGGACCGTCGACACCGAGGCCGAGCTCGCCCGTTCGCAGCGGCAGACCGAGATGATCCTGCGGGCCGCGTCCGAGGGCGTCGTCGGCACGGACACCGACGGGCGGATCGTCCTCGTCAACCCGGCCGCCGCCCAGATACTGGGTTACCGGGCCGGTGAACTCGGCGGCAAGGAACTGCACACCCTCGTCCTGCACTCCCGCGCCGACGGCTCGCCCTTCCCGTACGAGGAGTCCCCGCTCGCCGACACCCTGCGCTCCGGACGCAAGCACCGGGTGCGCGGCCAGATGCTGTACGCGAAGAGCGGCGACAAGGTGTCGGTCGACCTGACGACCGCGCCCGTGCGCGACGGCGACCAGCTCGTCGGCGCCGTGATGACCTTCACCGACCGGCGGCCCTACGACGCCCTGGCCGACGAGAAGGCGGCGCAGGAGAAGACGTACGCCGAGGAGCTGGAGCGGCTCTCCGAGGAGCACGCCTCCGACCTCACCGCGCTGCGCCAGAAGCATGTGACCGAGCTCGACGGGCTGCGCGAGCAGCACGCGGAGGAGCTCGCGGCCGGCGAGGAGCGGTACGCCGCGCTCGGCGAGCGGGAGAAGGACCGGTACGAGGCCCTGGCCGGGCGGCACGAGCAGTTGCTCACGCTGCTCGCGGGCTCACTGCGCGGACCGCTGGACGAGCTGCGCCGCGAGCTGGCCGCCCTCGCCGCGGACGACGCGGGACAGCTGTGGCCCGAGGCCAACCAGGTGCTCCACCACCTCTCCGCCGGCTATTCGCGCATCACCCAGCTCATCGACAACGTCCTCGGCTACCAGCGGCTGGACGCGGGCACGGAGGACATCACCCGTACGAAGGTGATGCTCGACGCCGTCGTCGCCGCCGGAGTCGAGGGGGCCGTCGAACTGATCGGGCCGGGGCGGGTGCAGTTCGCGGTGCACGCGCCGCCCATCGAGGCGGAGGTGGACCCGCAGCGGCTCGCCACGGCGCTCGCGCATCTCGTCGCGGACGTGGCCGGTGTCGACGCGACCGGCAACGCGCCCGTGTCGGCGGGCGGTTACATGGACAACACGGTCGTCGTGGCGGCCGCGCAGCGCGGCGAGGTCGTACGCATCGAGGTACGCGGGCCGTACGCCGGGGGAGACCCGGTGCACGAGCCGATCGTGCGCGGGATCGTGCGGGCGCACGGTGGTGTGCTGCAGACGCACGAGGTGCCGGGCATGAGCGGCAGCGCGTATGTCCTTGAGGTGCCGCTCGGGGGCGGCGCCGGGGCCGTCGCGGCTCCGGCTCCCGCCGTGGCAGCTGCCGAGGAAGATGGCTCCGAGGCGGGCGCCCCGGCCGGGCAGACCTCCGGCGGAGGCCGGCGGCGGGCCCGGCGGAACTCCGTGGACGCCTTCCTGGAGAGCGAGGTTCCCGGCCGGTCCGACGCCACCGAGGCGGATGCGCACGCACCGACCGGGCGACGCAGGAGGCGTGCGGCCGACGAGCCGGAGCTGGTCGCGGCCGAGGCCACGGAGGCCTCCGGCGGCACCGGGCGACGGCGCGGCAGGCCCGCCGAGGACGCCGCCGGTGGCCAGGGCGAGGACGTGGCCGAGGGTGCCGTCGTGATGGCGGCCGAGCACGCGGCGGGAACGGCCGCCGTGGGCAGCGGGCTGGGCGGGACGGTACCGCCGCAGGGCGTGCCCGTGCCCAGCGGACGGCGTGCCCGGCGCGACGCCGGGGAGGCGCAGGCCGCCCTGCCGCCCGCACTGCCCGCGCCCACCGCCGCCCCGGAGACCGGAGCTGATCCTGTCCCGGCCGACGGTGCCCAGCCCAGCGGGCGCCGCCGTCGTGCGCTGGCCGCCGCGGCGGAGCGTGCCGCCGCGCAGGAGGCGGGGGCCCGTACGGTCTTCGCGCTGCCGCCGGCCGAGGCCGACCGCTCGCCCGGGTCCGAGCCCACGCCCGTGCCCGTCGCCGAAGGCGCGGACGGGCAGGTGCCCGCCCCGGTTCCGGCTCCGATCCCGGTCCCGGCCCAGATGCAGGCTCCGGTGCCGGGCGAGGGCGCCCCGGTCGGTGCCCCCGGCGACAACGGGCGGCACGACGCCGTACCGCACGACCAGGCCGAGGACCACACGCCGCCCCAGCCGCACCCCACCACCGCGCCGACGGGCCGCCGCCGACGGGCCGTGGCCCAGCCGGCCGAGATGTCCGGGACGCCCGCGCAGGGCGTGCCCGCGCAGGGCACCGTCGGCCAGGCCCTGCCGCTCCCCGCGGAGGCGGGCGGCACACCGGCCGCCCCCGGTCAGGCCCCCGCGGCGCCCACGGCACCCGTGGCCCCCGCCGCCCAGGCGACCCCGGCCCCGGCCCCGGCCCCGGGCAAGCCGATCGGTGCCGCCGCCTCTCCGAACGGCACCGACACCCCCGGCGCCGGCACCCCGCTCCCGCCGGCGCAGTCCGCCGCGCAGCAACGTGCCGCGCAGCCGTTGCCCGCCGAGGCGGCCGCCCCCGTCGACCCGAACTCGACGCAGGGGCGGGCGATCAGCGTGCGCACCCTGGGGCAGGGCGTGCCGTTCAGCCGGCAGGCGGCGCAGGTGCAGCAGCCCACGGCCACCCCGCCCCCGCAGACGCCGGGCGGTTCCGGCCGCCGTCGCAAGCTGGGCACACCGCCCGACCCGGCCGCACGCCAGGAGCAGCGCCAGGAGCAGGGGGCCCGCCCGCACCCGCCGGCCGAGCAACCGCCAGCGCAGCCGCCCCTGGCCGGACAGTCCCTCGCCGGGCAGTCCCGGCTCGCCCCGGCCACCACCGAGGGTGCCGGACGGTCGTACGCCATAGGCGCCCCGGACGAGAACGCCGCCGAGGGTCCCGAACCGCTGGACGGGCCGGGCGGCGCGATCGAGGTCGCGGACCCGCCGCGTCCGCAGCCGATGGACGACGAGCTGCCGCCGGAGCCGCTGGACAACCCGCGGCGGCTGCTGGTGTGGCCCGCGCCGGACGTCACCACCCAGCAGGCGCTCAGCGACCGCGGCTACCGTCCCGTGATCGTGCACTCCCGCGAGGAGGTCGACGCGCAGATCGCCGCGTTCCCGGCCGCGCTGTTCGTGGACCCGCTGACCGGGCCGATCACACGTACCGCGCTGCAGTCGCTGCGGCAGGCCGCCGTGGCGGCGGAGGTGCCGGTGCTGGTGACGGCCGGGCTCGGGCAGGCGACGCGCGAGGCGGCGTACGGCGCCGACCCCGCCGTACTGCTGAAGGCGCTCGCCCCGCGGGACAGTGAGCAGCACCCGCCGCGGGTCCTGCTCATCGAGGAGCACGCGGAGATCGCGCTGGCGCTGACCTCGACGCTGGAGCGGCGCGGGATGCAGGTCGCGCGGGCGGCGAGCGATGCCGACGCGGTGACGCTGGCCGGGCAGCTCAGGCCGAACCTGGTCGTGATGGACCTGATGCAGGTGCACCGGCGCCAGGCCGGGTTCCCCGGGATCATCGACTGGCTGCGCGCGAACGGGCAGCTCAACCGCACCCCGCTCGTCGTCTACACCGCCGCCGTCGACCAGGCCGACCTGCCGCGGCTCGCCTCCGGCGAGACGGTGCTGTTCCTCGCGGAGCGGTCGACCAGCGGCGAGGTGCAGAGCCGCATCGTCGACCTGCTGTCGAGGATCGGTACGAACTAGAAAGGGGCGCGGGGTTCTACTCCCGGCCCGCCGCCACCATCACGACGCACTCCGCGAGAGCGTCGAACAACGGCCGTACGAACGCGGCGAGTTCGGCGTCGGATGCCCGGTCGGCCTCCAGTACGGCGCCCACGACGGCAAGCAGGGCGGCCGCGGCGCGCACGGCGTGGGCATCGGCGAGCGCCGCCAGGAAACCACCGGATTCCGCGGCGTAGACCGCCTTTCCGGTGACCGGGTCGACGCCGAGGCTGCGGAGGCGGTGTGTGCTCATACGGCGACCTCCACGGGGATGTAGTCCTGGCCCATGGTCGCCAGAAGGGCAGCGCGGCGCCGTTCGCGTCGCAGCCGGTGCCGCTCCAGTTCGTCGCGCTCGCGTTCCCAGAGGGCGACATAGGGGCGGACGAGGGGCAGACCGTCGACGAAGACGAGGGACTGGGACCGCGGCGTGGTCGGGGCGGGGCGGTGACCAAAAGAGGGAGCGGACACGGGCCCCTCGGCCCGGTGGGCTCCACGAGCGGGGAGCAGAAATCGCAGGATCGTGACGAGTAGGGTGCGCACCGGTCGACTCCGTTGCAGTCGGCTCAGCCCCGGCATGGAAGCTCCACACTTCCCGCCGGGGCGCTTTCACGACGGCGATGGTAGCGCCTTGTATCGCTACGTCGCGATACGTATCTCAAAGAGCGTGCATCAGTCCCCTTGCCTAGCGTCGACTCCATGAACCCCGACGCTGAGATCGATCACGGTGCACCTCTGACGCCGTACCGGCAGCTTGCGGAAATCCTGCGTGCGCAGATTCGACGTGGGGACTGGCAGCCGGGGCGGATGCTGCCGAGCGAGGCCCAGCTCGTGCAGCGGTACGGGATCGCACGGACGACCGTCAGGAGGGGCTTGGCCCTGCTGGCCGACGAGGGCTGGGTGTTCACCGTCCCTCAGCGAGGCTGGTTCGTATCCGACCCGCTCCCGCCCTCCTCCGAAACCCCCGCCTGACGAACAGCCCCCGGCGCAGGCCAGGGGCTGTCGGTCGTACGCGCCGTACGGAAGGGCGTCAGCCGAGCTTGGTCACGTCCAGGTCGCCCTCGGCGTACCGCCTGCGCAGCACCTTCTTGTCGAACTTGCCCACGCTCGTCTTCGGCACCGCCTCGATGAGCGTCCAGCGCTCGGGGAGCTGCCACTTGGCGATCTTCCCCTCCTCCGCGAGGAAGGTGCGCAGGGTCGCGAAGTCGGCGCTGGAGCCCTCCCTCAGGACGATCGTGGCCAGCGGGCGCTCGCCCCACTTGTCGTCGGGGACGGCGACCACGGCGGCCTCGGCGACGTCCGGGTGGGACATCAGGGCGTTCTCCAGGTCGACCGAGGAGATCCACTCGCCGCCGGACTTGATCACATCCTTGGCGCGGTCGGTGAGGGTGAGGAAGCCGTCGGGGCTGATGACGCCGACGTCACCCGTCTTGAGCCAGCCGTCCTCGCTGAACTTGTCGGCCGGGCGGAGCGGTTCGGCGTCGGGGCCGTTGTAGTAGGCGCCCGCGATCCACGGGCCGCGCACCTCCAGCTCGCCGGCCGACTCGCCGTCCCAGGGGAGGCGCTCGCCGCCGGGGCCGGTGAGGCGGGCCTCGACGGCGGCCGGGAAGCGGCCCTGGGTGAGGCGGTAGGCGAACTCCTCCTCCGTACCGACCGCGTGGGCCGGCGGGCGGGCCACCGTGCCCAGCGGGGAGGTCTCGGTCATGCCCCAGGCGTGGCAGACCCGCATGCCGAGCTCGTCGAAGGCCTTCATGAGGGAGGGCGGACAGGCCGAGCCGCCGATGGTGACCTGGGTGAGCGAGGAGACGTCCCGGGGCTTGGCGGTCAGCTCGGCCAGCAGGCCCTGCCAGATGGTGGGGACGGCGGCCGCGTGGGTCGGCTTCTCGCTCTCGATCATCTCGGCGAGCGGGGCCGGCTGCAGGAAGCGGTCCGGCATCAGCATGTTGACGCCGGTCATGAAGGTGGCGTGCGGCAGGCCCCAGGCGTTGACGTGGAACTGGGGGACCACGACGAGCGAGGTGTCCTGGTCGGTCAGCCCCATGGACTCGGTCATGTTGACCTGCATGGAGTGCAGATAGATCGAACGGTGGCTGTAGACCACGCCCTTGGGGTCGCCGGTGGTGCCGGAGGTGTAGCACATGGCGGCGGCCTGGCGTTCGTCGATCTCCGGCCAGTCGAACGTCGTCGGCTTGTCCGCGATCAGCTCCTCGTACTCGTGCACCTGCGCCGCGGCGCCGGCGAGCGGGGAGCGGTCGCCGGGACCGGAGACGACGATGTGCTCGACGCTCGTCAGCCTCGGCAGCAGCGGCGCGAGCAGCGGGATCAGCGAGCCGTTGACGATGATCACGCGGTCGGCGGCGTGGTTGACGATCCAGGCCAGCTGCTCGGCCGGCAGGCGGAGGTTGAGCGTGTGCAGCACCGCACCCATGGAGGGGATCGCGAAGTACGCCTCGACGTGCTCGGCGTTGTTCCACATCAGCGTGGCGACCCGGTCGTCGGCCCGGATGCCGAGGTCGTCCCGCAGGGCGTTCGCGAGCTGCACCGCGCGGGTGCCCGCCTCGGCGAAGCTGCGCCGCTGCGGTTCGCCCTCCCCGGTCCAGGTGGTGATCTGGGACTGTCCGTGCACCAGCACACCGTGCACAAGGATGCGGGTGACGGTCAGCGGTACGTCCTGCATGGTGCTCAGCACGGAGTCCTCCCGGGGCGACTTTGCCTACGCGGTGGTAAGGGCTGCGCTGATTCTGCGCACATACCGCGCGGTATGTCACTAGGGGCAGGAAAACTCGTGGGCTTCGGGAGGTCGCGCGCGTGCTTCGGGAGGGCCGCGCGAGTGCTTCGGAAGGGTCGCGCGCGCCTATCGCACCAGGTCGAGCTCCGGGTCCTCGCGCAGCTTGCCGAGCGCCCGCGACACCGCCGACTTCACCGTCCCCACCGACACCCCGAGCACCTCGGCCGTCTGGGCCTCGCTCAGGTCCTCGTAGTACCGCAGGACGACCATCGCCCGCTGCCGGGCCGGCAGCTTCGCGATCGCCCGCCACATCGCGTCGTGCAGCGCCTGCCGCTCCGCGGGGTCGTCCCCGCCGGGCACCGGCTCCGGCTCGGGCAGCTCGTCGCACACGAACTCGTCGACCTTGCGCTTGCGCCACTGCGAGGTCCGCGTGTTCAGCAGCGCCCGGCGCACATAGCCGTCTAGCGCCCGGTGGTCCTCGATCCGCTCCCAGGCGACATAGGTCTTGGTGAGCGCGGTCTGCAGCAGGTCCTCCGCGTCGCTCGGGTTCGCGGTCAGCGACCGTGCGGTACGCAGCAGCACCGGATGGCGGGCCCTCACATACGACGCGAACGACGGGTACGTGGGGGTCCCCCCGGTCGTGCGGAGCCGGGACGGGGGGAGGGTCTGCCTCACCGATGCGGCGGCGTCCGACGCGCTTGTGCAGACGGGTGTGGTCATGGCTCCACGCTATGAGCGACCCCCCGCGCGGCGGATCGGTCCCAGGTCCCGAAGCCGAGTCCCCCTCAGGTTGTAGGAGTGGGGGCACCTACACCTCCTGAAGGTGGAGTGCCGGGCATCCGCTACTACGGGTTTACCCCTGAGGGCTCAGCCGTCGGCCGCGAGGACCAGCCCCGACGTGGGCACCCCCGTCCCCGCCGTCACCAGGACCCGGTCCGCCCCCGGTACCCGGTTCACCGCCGTGCCCCGCACCTGGCGTACCCCCTCCGCCACGCCGTTCATACCGTGGAGGTAGGCCTCCCCGAGCTGTCCCCCGTGCGTGTTGAGGGGCAGCCGCTCCTCGGCCACGAAGTCCGCCGCCTCGCCCCGTCCGCAGAACCCGAACTCCTCCAGCTGCATGAGGACGAACGGGGTGAAGTGGTCGTACAGGATGCCCACGTCGATGTCGGCCGGGGCCAGCCCGGAGGTGCGCCACAGCTGCCTGGCCACCACCCCCATCTCCGGCAGGCCGGTCAGGTCGTCGCGGTAGAAGCTCGTCATCTGCTCCTGGGCACGGCCGGCCCCCTGCGCGGCGGCCGCGATCACCGCGGGCGGGCGGGGCAGGTCGCGGGCCCGTTCCACGGAGGTGACGACGAGCGCCTGGCCGCCGTCCGTCTCCTGACAGCAGTCCAGCAGCCTCAGCGGCTCCACGATCCAGCGCGAGGCCGCGTGGTCGGCGAGCGTGATCGGGCGGCCGTGGAAGTACGCCGCCGGGTTGGTCGCCGCGTACTTGCGGTCCACGACGGCCACCTGCCCGAACGCCTCCGGGGTCAGCCCGTACGCGTGCAGATAGCGCTGTGCCGCCATGGCCACCCAGGACGCCGGGGTGAGCAGTCCGAACGGCAGCGCCCAACCGAGCGCCGCACCCTCCGCCGACGGCTCCCGGTGCTGCACGCCCGAGCCGAATCTCCGCCCCGACCGCTCGTTGAACGCCCGGTAGCAGACCACCACCTCCGCCACGCCCGTCGCCACGGCGAGCGCCGCCTGCTGCACGGTCGCGCAGGCCGCCCCGCCGCCGTAGTGGACCCGGGAGAAGAAGGACAGCTCGCCCATCCCGCAGGCCTGGGCCACGGTGATCTCCGGGCTGGTGTCCATCGTGAACGTCACCAGACCGTCCACGTCCTGGGGGGTCAGCCCCGCGTCGTCGAGCGCGGCCCGCACCGCCTCCACCGCCAGCCGCAGCTCGCTGCGCCCCGAGTCCTTGGAGAACTCGGTGGCACCGATGCCGACGATCGCCGCGCGTCCGCCGAGCGTGTCCCGGCTGCGTACGCTCATCGCGCGCCGCCCTCCGCCGGTACGGCGACCCTCACGGTGACCGTCACCGTGCCCGTCACATGTCTGCCGATGCCGTTGGAGCCGGTCACCCGGACGGTGGCGGTGTCGCCGTCCACCTCCTCGATCCGGCCGGTCAACACCATGGTGTCTCCCGGGTAGTTGGGCGCCCCCAGCCGGATGGCGACCTTGCGGAGCACGGCCGTCGGACCGAAGTGGTCCGTGATGTACCTGCCGACCAGGCCGTTCGTCGTCAGGATGTTCATGAAGACGTCCGGGGAGCCCTTCTGCCGGGCCAGTTCGGCGTCGTGGTGGACGTCCTGGTAGTCGCGGGACGCGATCGCGCCGGCCACGATCAGGGTCCGTGTGATCGGGATCTCCAGCGGCGGCAGCTCCGCGCCCGCCGCCGGCACGGTCATGCCCTCACTCCGCATTCGCGATCAACTCCCCCAGCTCCTGCAGCACTTCGCCCCCGCATCCCAGATAGGCGTCCAGCTGCCGCCCCCACAGGAAGTGCCGGTGCACCGGATGACCGAGGTCGGCGCCCGTACCGCCGTGCAGATGCTGGCCCGTGTGGACGACCCGCTGCCCCGCCTCGGACGCCCACCAGGCGGCGGTCAGCGCGTGCGTGTCGTAGGGGAGCCCCATGTCGCGCCGCCAGGCCGCCTCGTACGCCGTCACCCGTATCGCTTCCGCGTCCATGTACGCGTCGGCGGCGCGTAGTTGGACCGCCTGCCGGGTGGCGAGCGGGCGGCCGAACTGCTCCCGGCCGTTCACATGCGCCACGGCCCGCGCGAGCGACCCGGCACACACCCCGGCCTGCAGCCCGGCGAAGGCGGTGCGGGCGGTGGCGAGGACATCGGCGTAGGCGTCCTGGCCGCCGAGCCGTTCCGCGGGCGCGTCGTCGAGGGTGAGGCGCCCGGCCGACCAGGGCGCGGTCAGCTCGACCGGCGTCACCGTGGTGCCCTCCGCGAGAGGGGCCAGCCACAGCCGCCGGCCGGCGTCGGCGACGAGGACGTGCGTGGCATCCCGCAGCCAGGGGACGACGGGGACGGTGCCGGTCAACGTGCCCCGAGCCAGGTCCCGTACCCCGCCTTGAGCCGAGGCACGTACCCCGCCCCGGGCCGAGGCCCGTACCCCTCCCCGCGCCGGAAGCGCCCCGCTCACCACCACGGAACCGTCCCCGACGCCCGGCAGCAGCCGCTCCCGTTGCTCCGCTGTGCCGTGGGCGGTGAGGGCGAGCAGCCCGTGGACACAGCTCGCCGCATACGGCACCTGGGCCGTCGTACGGCCCTGTTCCTCCAGCAGCAGCACCAGCCCGAGCAGGCCCAGCTCCGCCACCGCGCTCACCAGGCCCGCCCCGCACAGCGCCTTCCACAGCTCGGGGTCGCTGCCCGTGCCGGTGGCTTCGAGCCGCTCGTGCGTCGCGAGGTCGCCGAAGATCCGGGCGGCCAGGTCGCGGGCCTCGGCCTGTTCCTCCGTGGGCGTGAAGTCCATGTCAGGCCCCGCCCTCGGTGACCCGGAACACCGGCAGGACCAGTGCGCCCTCCTCGTCCTCGTAGGTCCGGAACTCCACCCGGACCGGCAGACCGATGCGCACCTTGTCGTACGGCACCCCCACCACGTTGCTGATCATCCGCACGCCCTCCACGAGCTCGATCAGCCCCACCGCATAGGGAGGGTCGAAGGCCGGGAACGGCGGGTGGTGCATCACGACGTACGAATGGACCGTGCCCTCGCCGCTCGCCTCGACCGTGTCCCAGTCCGGGCAGCCGCAGGTGTTGCAGCCCGGCAGCCAGGGGTGGCGCAGCGTGCCGCAGCCGACGCAGCGCTGGACGAGCAGTCGGTGCCGTGCGACGCCCTCCCAGAAGCCGGCGTTGTCCCGGTTGACCACCGGGCGGGGACGCCGGGCGCGCGGGGCCCGCTGTGCGCGGCGGGACGGGGCGTACTTGAGGATGCGGAAGCGGTGCGTGCCCGCGAGTTCCGTGCCGACCCGCACGTCCATGCGGGTCGTGATGAAGTACCCCGTGCCGAGCTTCGTCGTCTTCCGCTCCGACACCGACTCGATCACCGTGTCGAACGTGACCTCGTCCCCGGGCCGCAGGGGCCGCAGATACTCCTGTTCGGAGTCGGTGGCGACGACCGAGACGCAGCCCGCGTCGTCGAGGAGGGTCATCAGCTCGTCGAACGCGGGGGTGCGCCCCTCGTGGCCGGAGAGGCCGCCCATCGTCCAGGCCTGGAGCATGGTGGGCGGGGCTACGGCGTCCGGGCCCTCGTAGGCCGGGTTCATGTCGCCCATCGCCTCGCACCAGTGCCGGATCATCGGCACGTTGACCGGGTCCTTGCCCACGCAGGCGACGGCGGCCGCCCGCCCCTCGTACTGCTTGAGCCGTGCGTACAGCTCGTCGTCGTACTCCTTCTCCACGAACCGTGCGTCCGGCTCGTTCTGCTCCTTGACCCGCGCATCTGGCGCATCGTGTTCCTTGAGCCGTGCGTCAGGCTCATCGTGTTCCTTGAGCCGTGCGTCAGGCTCATCGTGCTCCTTGAGCCGCGCGTCCGGCTCGTCCGGTCCGTCGCTCACCGCCGCCCCCTCGTCATCCCGAGCCGCATCGTCGCGACGATCTCCCGCTGCACCTCGCTCACCCCGCCCCCGAACGTGTTGATCTGCGCCGCCCGGTTCAGCCGCTCGATCCCGCCGTCCCCGAACGCGCCCGGGGAGCCCGCACGCACCAGTCCCGCCAGCCCGTCCGTCCCGAGGACGTGCTGGCAGATGCGGTACACCGCCACCGCCGATTCGGTGCCCGCGACCTTCACTCCGCTCGCGTCGCCCGGCGCGAGCCGGCCCGCGCCGACGTCGCCCACCAGGCGCCAGTTGAGCAGGCGCGTCGCCGCCAGCCGGGCGTGCGCCTCGGCCAGCTGCGCGCGCACCCACGGCTCGTCGATCCGGCGCCTTCCGGTCACCGGATCCGGGGCACGGGCGGCGCGGAGCACGGCCGCGTGGAAGTCCTCGGCCTGCATACCGATGGCCGCGAGGGCGACCCGCTCGTGGTTGAGCTGGTTGGTGATGAGCGACCAGCCGTCGTTCTCGGTGCCGACGAGGTTCCCGGCGGGGACCCGGACTCCGTCGTAGTAGGTGGCCGTGGTCGTCTGCCCGCCCACCGTCTCGATCGGCGTCCAGGAGAACCCGGGCGCGTCGGTGGGAACGAGGAGGATCGAGATGCCGCGGTGTCTGTCCGCCGCAGGGTCGGTGCGGCAGGCGAGCCAGATCCAGTCGGCGTGCTGGGCGCCCGAGGTGAAGATCTTCTGGCCGTACACCACCCAGCCGTCGCCGTCGCGCACGGCCCGTGTCCGCAGCGACGCCAGGTCGGTCCCGGCGGACGGCTCGCTGTAGCCGATCGCGAAGACCAGCTCGCCGCGCAGGATCCTGGGCAGGAACCAGGCCTTCTGCCGCTCGCTCCCGTACTTCATCAGGGTGGGCCCGACCGTGTTCAGGGTGACCATCGAGACGGGGGCGCCCGCGCGGTGGGCCTCGTCGAAGAACACGAACTGTTCGTCCGCGCCGCGGCCCTGACCGCCGTACTCGACCGGCCAGCCGAGCCCGAGGAGGCCGTCGGCGCCGATACGGCGCAGCAGCGCCCGCTGTTCGTCCACGGCAAGGGGCCCGTCGGGCATCAGGTCCCGGAAGTACGCGCGGAGTTCGGCGCGCAGCCGCTGCTGGCGCTCGGTGGGGGCGAGGTGCACGGCGGGGGCCTCCCGGCCTCGTACGAATGACGGTTTCTGACTGTCCGTCAGATACCGTCGGGTGTCAAGGTCGGCCAGGAGCGCGAAAACGCCTGTGCGGCGGCACCGAAGCACCGCCGCACAGACGCATGACGACCCCGAAAAGCGCACCCCACAAGGGATTTCAGACGCGGCTCACCACAGCTTGGTGAAGTGGATCAGGACGTTCTCGTTGCCCTGGTTGATGGCCGTGAACGCGGAGCGGTTGACCTGCGCGGTATTGCTCTGGTTCGAGGCTCCGTGGCCGGCCGCGTTCTGCTGTGTGGTGGACGAGTTGCCGCTGTTGTTATGGCCGACCCCGCTGCCGACGATGCTCGCCACGCCCGCGTTCGATCCGTCGGCCGCGAAGCCGCCGTTGTCCGCGGCCGCGACGCCGGTGAACAGGGCGGCTGCGAGCGGAAGCGCGGAGACGGCGGCGAGAACGCGGGCGGTACGGATGCTTGCCATGTCTGTTCCTCCAGAACGGTGTACCCGTCGGCCGCTGGCCGCGAGTACGTCGAGTACCTCAAGTACGGCTTCTGCCAGGGAAGTTGGCCGACCGCCCCGGTGGTTGTGCACGACGTCGCGAGTCCAGAGTTGCCCAGCGGATCCCCGGCGAACCACCCCGGATGCCCTGATTCGCCCTCAAGCGTGATGACATGTCGATAAACCCCTTTCGCCACCTTTAGCAATCCCTTGCCCCAAGCATCACCAACACGACCTCCTCCACTCCGTGCGCCACCGGTGAGGAAACGTTCCAGCGCAGTTCCGGCCAACTTTGCCGCCCCGGCGAGTCGCCCCCGACCCCTCTTCCCTTTTTCGAACGCACGTACGAAAATGAAGCCATGGCCACCACCGACCGGCAGGCCACGACGCTGGCCCTCGCACACGCCCTGTCAGCCGCCGAACGCGGACTGGCCGTCATCCCCCTGACCCGGACGAAGCTCCCGGCCCTGCGCTCCCCCCACCACGACGACCCCGACCCGGCTCCCTGCCACGGCGAATGCGGGCGCTTCGGACACGGTGTGTACGACGCCTCGTCCGACCCGGCCCGCATCCGCGAACTGTTCTCCGCCGCGCCCTGGGCCACCGGCTACGGCATCGCGTGCGGCCTGCCCCCGCACCACCTCATCGGCATCGACCTCGACACCAAGTCCGGCACGGACTCCTCGGCCGCACTGCGCGAGCTGGCCCTGCGGCACCTGTTCACGATCCCCGAGACCGTCGTCGTGCTGACCCCGAGCGGCGGCCGCCACCTCTGGCTGACCGGCCCGCCCGACGTCGTCGTCCCCAACTCGGCGAGCCGGCTCGCCCCCGGCATCGACATCCGCGGCGCCGGCGGCTACCTGGTCGGCCCCGGCTCACGCACCGGCCACGGCGTCTACGGCGCCGCTCCCGGCACCGCGCACCTGGCCCCCGCACCCTGCCCGCCCGCGCTGCTCCGGCTGCTGCTCCCGCCGCCACGCCCGGCCCACGCCGCGACGCACCCCTCGCTCGGCGACCGCGGCCAGGGCCTGGTCCAGTTCGTCCTCGCCGCCCACGAGGGCCAGCGCAACACCCGCCTGTTCTGGGCGGCCTGCCGCGCCTACGAGAACGGCATCGGCCGCGCCCTGATCGCCCCCCTGATCGCCGCGGCCCTCAACACCGGCCTGACCGAACACGAGGCACGGGCAACCATCGCATCGGCGGCCCGCATGACGGGCCACCGTCCGTGAATCCCCCACGCCGGCGCCTTGTGGTCAGCGGCGGACGAGCCAGAGGACTGCCGCGACCACGGGAACGAGCGCGGCGAGCGTCCCCAGAACCACCCCGGTGTCCATAGTTCCGAACATGCCTGTTCCCCCATCGAATTCACCGCCCAGACCCGGCCGACCGGCCCGGTCTGGGCCTTGTGAGCCATGCGGTGATCGTATTGAGCGGCCTGCCGGGCGGGGAGGGTACAAGAGGAACGCTGAGCTACATCTGAGCTTGGTGCGGCTGAGCCGGCACGGGGTGCGCCGAGGGGGTGGTGGTGGACCAGGAGCAGTCGTCCTCGGACGCTGGCCCGTTGGCCCGTTGGCCCGTTGGCCCGTTGGCCCGTTGGCCAGGCGAGCTTGATCGGATGTGTCTATCGTAGGCGCGGTGGCAGAGGCAGCGCAGGGGAGTCCCATGCAGGTCCAGATCAAGGTTGCCGAAGATGACGGTGGTACGACCCTCATCGATCTCTACCGCTGGCTCCGGCAGGACGGCGACCTTCGGCGCCATGCCGAGGTACGGCTGCAGCCGCCGCGTCAGACGGGCGGCTTCATGGGGACTCTGGAGGTCATTGACCTGGTCCTCAACCAAAGTATCGCGGCAGCCAATCTTGCCCTGGCGTACGCCACTTGGCGCGCCGGCCGTCCTGCGTCCCCTCCGGTGACCATCACAGTTGACGGGATGTCAGTCACGGTAACGGACGGTTCGGAGGAGTCGGTGCGCCGGATCGTGGAACTGCTGCGGTCCGAGAACGACTGATGGGTCTGCCCGATCCCACTACGTCTCGTGCGGTCCTGATCGGAGTGGACCGTTACCAGCACTTGGACGACCTGCCCGGGGTGCGCAATAACGTCTACCGGCTCGCTGCGCTGCTGAGGGATCCCAAGGTGTGGGGCCTGCCGGCGGAGCACTGCCTGGTGTTGAGCAACCCCGATTCCTACGAGGAACTACTCGATGAAGTCCATGCAGCGGCGAACGCGGCGGAGGAGGCGTTCCTGTTGTACTTCGCGGGCCACGGACTGCTGTCGTCGAACGGCAACCTGCATCTGGCGCTACCGAAGTCGGACAACGAGCGGCTGTACCGGGCCGTACCCTATGACTCGCTCCGGCACGAAATGGTCGACACATGTACCGCCCTCAGCCGGGTGGTCGTCCTGGACTGCTGCTACAGCGGACGCGCGCTACAGGGATACATGAATCCGGCAGTCGAAGTGGCGGACCTGGCGGACGTCGAAGGTACTTATCTGATGACCGCGTCGTCCGAAACCCAACTCGCCTGGGCCCCGGAGGGCGAGGAGTTCACCGCCTTCACGGGCGAACTGGTGAAGGCCCTGTCAGAAGGCGTCCCCGGTGCGCCGGACCCTCTGCAGATGGGCTCCCTGTTCCACCATGTGCGCAGGGAATTGAAGGCCAAGGGACGGCCGGTGCCGCAGCAGCGGACCCGAAACGCCGGACACAGCATCGCCTTGACTCGCAATCGCTGGACCGCGACTGTGACCTCCCAAGAGAAAACCGACGAACCGCAGGAAGACGCGGACGCACAGAGCGGCGCAGCACAGCCCACACCGCCCGAACTCACGACGCCACAGCCCCTGCGTGATACGGCTCTTGCAAACCTGCTGTGGCGCGGCTTCGGCCCGTGGGCGGGCTGGACGAGAAGCCATCAGGCCGTCGGCGTGGGCGTAAGCGCACACCCTGCCGATGTGAACGGCAACGATCAACGCATGGCGGGACAGCGGCGGCAGCGGGAAGTACGGAACGTGGCCATCGTCCTGGGGATGTACACGGCCACCGTCAGCGTCATCCTCTTGATCCTCTTCAAATGATCACGACAGAGCCGGATCAAGGTGAGACAGGACTCAGCAGAAGGGGCGCCCCTCGCTGAGGGACACCCCTTCTGACCAGCACGTCTACGACCTGTGCGGAGGCGGTGGGATTTGAACCCACGGTGACATCGCTGCCACGACGGTTTTCAAGACCGTTCCCTTCGGCCGCTCGGGCAACGCACCTCCGTCCCGCCCACCAGGAGCGGAGCGGGTACAGCATGCCGACCCGGGCGCTTCTCGGCGATCGTGGTCCACACGGGGTCCACTGGCTGTCTTCCACGCCTCAGGGCCACCGCTCCGATCAGCACCCGGCCCGATGCCGGCCTGAACTTCGCGCGGCGTTGGAGAAGCTGCGCACTCGCCCAATGCCTGAGTCAGAAGAGGAGAAGGAACCAGTGCGAGCGCATAGTGCCGCGCCGCGGGCCGGGATGTGCAGTGCCCTGCATCGGCTGGACGCCCGCGACCAGCCCACACTGCGCTGACCGGGCCCGAGCCGGTCCTCGACACAATCAGCGCGCACATCCGGCTCGACCGGCTCCCCGGGCCACTCGCCCTGTATGCCGACAGCACTGGCCCCGACGCAACCGCGCCGGGGCCAGAACCGCAACATTTGTGGTGATCTTCTAGCTCTTGTGCCCGTCGCCCTGGCCCCAATCGCCCTCGTGGCCAGGCTTGGACGGCTTGGACGGCTTGGGGGACTTGGTCGGCTTGGGGGACTTGGTCGGCTTGGGAGACTTGGTCGGCTTGGGAGGCTTGGTCGGCCTGGGAGACCCGGGCGGACTGGGAGACCCGGGCGGCCCAGCAGGCCCAGGCGGACCGGCAGGCCCGGACGGCCCAGGAGACCCAGACGGCCCAGCAGGCCCGGACGGCCCAGGAGACCCAGACGGCCCAGCAGGCCCGGACGGCCCAGGAGAC
>NZ_JBVHLX010000006.1:128246-383220 GCF_055558775.1 Streptomyces sp. NPDC025638
AGACCCAGACGGCCCAGCAGGCCCGGACGGCCCAGGAGACCCAGACGGCCCAGCAGGCCCGGACGGCCCAGGAGACCCAGACGGCCCAGCAGGCCCAGAGGGTCCGGGAGGCCCAGAGGGTCCGGGCGGGCCCGTCATACAGACCGCCCTCGTGATCACGTTGCTGTCCAACGTGACCGCACCATTACGCGCCAGCGCCCGACCCTCGACCGCGGCGTTGGTATTCACCGTGACGGACGTCAGGGCCAGGATGTTGCCCTTGAAGAAGGAATTCGTGTCGAGAGTGGCCGAGCTTCCCACCTGCCAGAACACGTTGCAGGCCTGAGCTCCGTTGACCAGCAGGACGTTGCTCGCCGGCGCCGTGATCAGAGTGGAGCCGATCTGGAAGATGAAGACGGCGTTGGGGTCACCCTGGGCGTTGAGAGTGACCGTCCCAGTGAGATTCAGCGACGACGAGGCTTTGTAGACGCCCGGCGTCAGCGTGAGTCCGCCGATGTTGCCCGGGGAGGTCAGGTTGGCGGTCGGTGCTCTGCCGGCCGCATCGTTGTAGGCAATGGTCAGGTCGGACTGGGCCTGAGCGGCGGCAGCATCGGCAACGTGCTGCACTCCGTTCACGATTCCGGGCGGAAAACCCGTCACCGAGGACCCGGGGCTGACTCCCAGGTCGCCATGGATGACCGAGGGGCCCGTATTCGTGACCCCTGAACCGGCCAAGACCGCGTAACTCAAGGCGGTTCCCAACCCCACCGGGGCCTCGGCTGCGCTCGCAAGGTTCGAGATCAAAGTGATCGACATCAGCAGCGCGACCGCAGGCAGCATGACGACAGTCGCTCTGAATCTCAGTTTTCGTCGTCTGCCAGGAGGGGCCGAGGGGGTGGCATCCACTGCCATGGACCAGTCCTTTCTTGTCACCGTTGACCGCAGTCGCCAGGCTTCCGAGCGCCTGAGGCAGCTCGGTCGGGTGGCTGGCGACTGAGCTCACAACACATCTCACATAATCGAGACATTCCGTCACTTACCTGAAGTAATTACCCCTACACGCAAAAGAAGCGCATTGGGGCCGAAAGAGTGTAATGGCGTGGCGGCGGCCCTGCCGACGGAGATGCCCAACGGATTACCCGGACCATCGACTCAGCACGATGTCGACACAACACACCGTCGGCCCTGGGGTCCTGACGATGTGACAGCACCGCTTCATCACGGACTCGTGGGCGTGCGGCTGCCCATGGGCCCAGTGGCGGAAGGTGAGTCCACGGAAAGAGGCGGCGCACCGCGGAGCCCGGGAAGAGACGGGGTGACGCTCTGGCCCCCCATCGAGCCCCTGATCTACGCCGAGCCAGCCATGGGCGCCGGCCCACCGCTCGTCTTCGCCGATGGCCGTGTAGTCGCCAGAACCGCTGACGGTGCGGCCGCGCTTCTCGGTGCGGACTCGCCGCAGGCGAGGCTCCCGCGGCAAGGCACTTGACCTGGCGAGCATTTCGTCACCTTGACGCGAATCTAATGCCCAGCCTCGGCATGGTCTGAGATGCTGGGTCCATCGCGTGAGAGGGGCCGCAAGTATGGAGTGGAAGACCCACGGTGAGCGACAGATCTACACGAACCCCTGGGTGAATCTGTGTCTGGTCGACGTGCAACAGCCCGACGGGCGTAGGTGGGAGTACCACGTCGTCCGGCTTCGGCACCTGGCCGTGGCTGCCGTCGTCAATGACCGTCAAGAGGTTCTGATGATGTGGCGGCACCGCTTCATCACGAACTCCTGGGCCTGGGAGCTGCCCATGGGCCTGGTCGAGGAGGGCGAAACCCCGGAACAGGCGGCGGCCCGCGAAGTCCTGGAAGAGACGGGCTGGAGCCCTGCTTCCATCAAGCCCCTGATCTATGCCGAGCCGGCGAACGGAATCACCGATTCGCAGCACCACGTCTTCCGCGTGGATGGCGCGACGTACGCCGGACCACCCACAGAGAAGAACGAGTCGGACCGCATCGAGTGGATTCCCCTGTCGGAGGTGCGGGGCATGATCGACCGTCAGGAAATCGTGAGCAGTGGATCGCTGGTGGGTCTGCTGTACGTACTCATGGACGAAGCGATCCGCTGACTGGTGGCAGGAGTTCCCGTAGCCGCGCCTCAAAGGCCAGGGCTACGGGCTCCTGCCTGTGTGGTGCCAACTGGTCGTAGAACTCCCTCAGATGGCCCGACACTCGCTCGGAGGCCACTGCCGATGCGGGTTCCAGGGCTCGCGTGGCCGTGTGGCATGCCTGGTCGAGCTTGCCCTGATCCAGCTGCGTCCGCGCCAGCCAGAATGCGTGAAACGCGCGACCTCGCTGGTTGGTGCGGTCCTCCCGCCGCAAAGCATCCGCGATCAAGGGTTCGGCGGTGGCCGCTTCGCCCAGTCGGCCATGGGCGATGCCGGTGTCCACGATGAGCTTCGGCTCGTCGAAGTAGGTCACCCATGACGGGTCTGGGTCACCCGCCCGGATCTGCTCGAAATGGCGGTGTGCTTCGCTGAGGGCCCGGTGAGTGCAGTCCCGATTGCCGAGAGTGGCGTGGGCGAAGGCTTCGCGCATGGACAGCATCGACAGCACGCGTGGGGCGGTCTGCAGGTCTGAGCGGGCCTGGTCCTGGGCGGCGGTCACGAGTGCCAGCGAATCCGCGGGCTTGTCCTGGTAGGTCGCCTGCAAGCTCATACAGGCAAGGACGTTGGCCATGAACTGCCGGTCATCGATTTCCTTGGCCAGTTGCAGGGCTTCGGTGAAGTACGCGCGAGCCTGGTTGTACTGGCGGGCGTCGAAGTAGGTCCAGCCGGTGAGGCGGGCCAACTCGGCCGCGATTCCGTACAGGCCGCGCTGGATGGACAGTGGTCGATTCTCCTTCAGGAGTCCGACGACGTACCGCAGCTGGCCGACGATCGCCGGCCTCAGAGCTTCGCCGCCGTGCTGGTCGTCCCGTCGCCAGTAGTCCTCGATCGAGGAGCGGAAGGCTTCAAGTGTTGCGGGGCTGAGGCTGTTTCGCGTTGCCAAAGCCAGGATGCTGTCTACGTCGGGCCCGGGTAGAGACGCGGGGAACTCCTGTACGAGCTCTGGCACTTGAGGCGCCTCTCGCTCGGTAACGGCGAGAGCCTGAGGCGTCTCCCAGGGGCGGCGGGCAAGCCCAAGCATGTGTCCTGGGATGCGTAAGCCGTCCGCGATGCGCTCGATGACGTCCATGTGGGACAACTGGCGGCGACCAGCGATGACTTCGCCAACTCGGCTAGGCGTTAGGTCGCATCGCCTGGCGATCATCGACGGGTAGATACCTGCCTTGGTCTTCACCAGCCGGAAGACCAGGGCGAAGTCCCGTACCCGACACGCATCGATCATCCCGGGATCGGTGAGCAGCCTGGCAGGCAGTTCCTGCGGCCGGTCGGCGTCGGGCATTGGCAAGCTCCCACACTGCGAGGGCTACGCAACGTCGCTGGTTCTCTACTTACCGCGATGTTACCCAAGTTGGGTAATCAGCCTGACCTTTTGGCGAGGGTCCCCGGATCGCGATCCTCCTTGCATGGCGAGCAATCAGCAGACCAGACCAGGCATCGGTGAACTGGCCAAGGACACCGCTAGTGGACGTATCGGCGTCGTCATGGGTGAGGTCGGCGACCGTGTGCAGATAAGGCCGGTCGGTGGCGGCGTGGAGTGGGATGCCATGCCGGACAACGTGGTGGCGCCGGGTGCGCGGGAGGAACTGAGCGCACGCCTGGCCATCAAGAGCGGCAACCGTCGGGAAGGGCTGTGATGCGCGCCATCGGCCGGTACGCGGGAGTCCTGTTCATCATCATGATCAGCGGGTCGTGCGGCCTGGTGATCGGCATGGCTCTCGGTATCAGCCAGTAGACCGGCCGCCCCGAACGGGTGCCAAGTTCCCCGGCTCCCCCATCCCCGTTCGGGGCCGGCCATCCAAGCCCGCCTCCTGGTCGTCCACGAGCAACGGCTCCGCGACCGATGCGGGCGGCAAGTGCCACGCACCGCCACACACAAGGGGTATTCGCATGACGGCAACAGCGAACGATCAGAAGACCGGTCGCGCGGTGGCTGGTGAGGAGCTGTTCGAGAACCTCGCCCACTTCGTGGTCGTCCACAGCGGGCAATCGCCCGATCGCGCTGAGCGGATCGCGGACCAGGCAGTCGCCTTCGTGGTCACCGCGGCCACCGCGACCGTGCCCATGGTCCCGTCGGACGACGTGGACCTCGGCCTGCACGCGCTCATTCTGCACACGAAGGAGTACGCCGCACTGTGCGAGCGGTACGCGGGCCGCTTCCTGAACCACAACCCGATGCCGGGCGGAGGGGCACGCGACCCGGAGAAGGTTGCCGCCTCGGCCCGGGCCATGAAGGCGGCCAGGTTCATGGTCTTCGACGACCTCTGGACCGTCGACGGCACGAACCTCGCGCAGTGCGACTCGGACTGCGGCCGACCGTACGGTCAGGCGTAGCACACGACAGCAGCGACGCGGCCGGCCTCGTCTCGTGGTCGGCCGCGTTCGCCCGGAAGGAGAAGAGACGTTGTCCGGGTCAACCCCTGAACTGCCGATCGTGGTGCTCGACGCGCTCATGCCCACGGCTCAGCACCTGGTGGTCAACCGTCGGGGCTCCATGGTCTGGGAGGTGGAGAGCCATCGGGGCCACTATGCGGTGAAGCTCGGTTACCCGATCGAGGCCACGGACGGCTGGTCCGCCCAGCCCTGGACCGCGCTCGCGCCTGCGCGCGAGGGTGCCGTGCTGCATCGCCTCGGTTTCCATGATTTCGCGTACGGCGAGTGGGAGCGCGGAACGTGGAACTTCCAGCCGTGGCATGAAGGGCCGGACCTGTACCAGCTGTGGGAGCCCTGCCGTAGGCGTGACTCGACCGTCGAACCGCACATCAGCGTGGCGCTGGACTGCGTCGAGGCGCTGGCCGAACTCCACGCCAAGGACTGGGCTCACGGTGATGTACAGCCCGCCCACTTCATCATCGGACCGGAGCGGACACACCTCATCGATCTCGCCCTGGCCCGGGGCGGACACGTGCCCGAGGGGTACGACTTCCCCTTCCGCGGCTGCCTCGTCCACTACGAGGCGCCGGAGATCGCACGCAGCGTACTCGACACCGGAGAGGCCGAGCCGACGCAGGAAGCCGACATCTACGCACTCGGCGCCTCCCTGCTCATCTCCGCCACGGGCTGGCGCGCGGTTGAGTACCCGGACGACGCTCCGCGCCCCGTCCAGAGAGAGGCCGTGGCGATGGGACGACGTCGGCCCGTGAAGGTACCTGGTGAGCTGGGTGAACTGATCGACGCGATGCTCAGCTACGCCCCTGAGGACCGGCCCACCATCTACGAGGTGGGTAAGACCCTAGCAAGCCCACCTGCGGCTACGAGGCGTCACCCACCTGCTGAGGAGAGGTGACGCCTCAGCCTTTCACCCAGGTGCTCCGGCTCGGCTGCCGCTCGAAACCGGCCAACTGGGAACCTGCGCATCCGTCTCTCCATCCTCATAGTCAACGTGTCCCGAAAGCCGCACCGATCCGACCAACGGGCGGCCGGGACCCATCACAGGGGGAAGGAACCCGACTCTTGCGCAGCAAGCTCGGCCGTACGATCACCGGCGCAGCAGTGCTCGCCCTCACCGCCGCCGGCGCCGTCACAGGAACAGCGCACGCCTCCACAGACGTTCCCGACGCCACTGGAGCCATAACAGAAACAGCGAACGCCTCCATAAGCGCTGCCGACGACGCCTCCACAGACGTTGGCGACAACACCTCCGCAGCGGTTGCCGACTCCGTGTGGACCTCAAGAGGGTGGCCCGCCCCTTCAGCCGATCCGCACCTTCCTGACGCAAACGGCAACATCCCCGCCGACCAGGAGGAGGAGCCGCAGCCGCTCATCAATGAAGGCATCTACGCCCCTGACACCGACCCGGCGTCCACGTCGGCAGAATCGGCAGATTCGGCAGCGGCAGCCGCAGTGATCGACAGCCACGGAACGGCCAACTGGGCGTACAACAACCTGGACACCAGGTGGGAGTACAGGACCGACTGCGCGAACTTCGTCTCGAAGGCTCTGTACCACGGGGGCGGGATGAAGATGCGCCCCGGCGGCCGCAAGGCAGATAACGCTTGGTGGCAGGGTAGGTACGGGTTTGGCAAGAGCTGGAGTTGGACGAGCGCGGACTACCTCCGGCGGCACGTGACCAAGTGGCGGAACGGCGCGATCCAACCGCACGAGTACAACGCCAAGGTGGGGGATCTCGTCTTCTTCAAGTGGAAGAAGGAGAGGGTTTACAACCACGTGGCGATCGTCAACTCCATGGTGCAGGGGCACGCGGGGATCGTGCAGCATGGCCTGAAGAACCAGACCACTCTCAACGAAGTGATCAATCGGTACAGTCACACCTCGAACCCGATCGAGAAGGTCACGATCGTCAGGCCCAAGACCCGCTAATAACAAGGAACGTGAGATGCCCAGGTTGAAGCAGAGCCATGCAGCGGCCGGATGGATGGCAGCAGCAGTGTTGCTGACGTCTGGATGTGCTGTTCTCGACAGCAGCTCTGCTGATGCCAGAGGGCCGGGCGCGTCCTACGAGCAGGCGTACGCCGACCACGAGCCGTTGCACGTGGTCGGCTACCCCTCCACCGGCTCGTTGCTGGTGATGCAAGAGCTCGTGTGGAACATCGCCGACGGCAAGACGGCTGAGCTCCGCAAGCTGGCGACCAGCGACAGCAGCGATGCGGTAGCCCAAAAGACCGCCGAGAACTGGATCAAGGGCTTCGGAGCCGGCGCCCGCGGCAAAGTGACAGGCGATTTCTATGACGACGGTTCAGAACGCCAAGTCGTGGTCCTGTACTTCCATGGCACTCACCAGGTCAAAGAGTTCACCGTTCGGCTCGACGGCGATGCGGGCAAGGAGGACTGGCGGGTTCTGATGAGGTCGACCGATTTCAAGGACGCCACCCAAGCTCCCAGTTGGGCGCCGAAGGAGCCAGGAGGAACCGGCTCCACCATGAAGAACAACAACTGATCGCATGGGCACCCGAGGCCCCCGCCGTCCGGAACGAGCCGGAGGGCGGGGGGCTTTCCCCTTCCCAATTCACGGCGCCCTGCGCCCTCTGGTCCGCAACAGCGCAAACCCTCTGACCATGCGCTGACGTGCTGTTTGTCTCGCAACGCTGGTCCACGCCTGGTCCACCCGCACTGATCCACAACGTGACAGAGCCGGATCAAGGTGAGACAGACCCCATACAGAAGGGGCGCCCCTCATCAAGGGACACCCCTTCTGACCAGCACCTACGCTGGCCTGCGCGGAGGCGGTGGGATTTGAACCCACGGTGACATCGCTGCCACGACGGTTTTCAAGACCGTTCCCTTCGGCCGCTCGGGCACGCCTCCCCGCGTCGGCCGGGATCGGCGACACGGGGACAAGAGTAACCGGTTGGCGCGGGCGCGTGCGGGTCAGTTGTCGCCCGCGCGGGAGCCCAGGGTGAGTTGGACGGTGTGCTCCTGACCACCCCGCTTGTAGGTGATCGTGACCTTGTCGCCGGGCTCATGCGTCCAGATCTCGCCGATCAGGGTCGGGCCGGAGTCGATCACCGAGTCGTCGAGCTTGGTGATGACGTCGCCGGGCTTGAGGCCCGCCTTGTCCGCGGGACCGCCCGACTCGACCGCCGCCGCGCCGCTGGCGCCCGTATCGGTGATCTTCGCGCCCTCCGAGCCCTCCTCCAGGGAGACGGACGCGCCGATCTTCGCGTAGACCGGCTTGCCGGTCTTGATCAGCTGCTGGGCGACGTACTTGGCCTGGTTGATCGGGATGGCGAAGCCGAGGCCGATCGAACCGGACTGGCCGGAGCCGCCCAGACCGCCGCTGCTGCTGGACTGGATCGCGGAGTTGATGCCGATCACCGCGCCGGAGGCATCCAGCAGCGGACCGCCGGAGTTGCCCGGGTTGATCGAGGCGTCGGTCTGCAGGGCGCTCATGTAGGACGCCTTGCTGGTGGCGCTGCCGTCGCTGGAGGCGACCGGGCGGTTCTTGGCACTGATGATGCCGGTCGTCACCGTGTTGGAGAGGCCGAAGGGCGCTCCGATGGCGATCGTCTCGTCGCCGACGGCCACCTTGTCGGAGTCGCCGAGGGCGAGCGGCTTGAGGTCGGACGGGGCGTTCTTGAGCTTGATGACGGCGACGTCGTAGCCCTGGGCGTGGCCGACGACCTCGGCGTCGTACTTCTTGCCGTTGGGGAACGTCGCGGTCAGCTTGCCGCCGTCGACGGCGTCGGCCACCACGTGGTTGTTGGTGACGATGTGGCCCTGGGTGTCGAAGACGAACCCGGTGCCGGTGCCGCCCTCACCGCTGGTGGACTCGGCCTCGATGGTGACCGTGCTCGGCAGGGCCTTGGCGGCGACCGCCGCGATGGTGCCCGGCGAGCGCTTCACCTGCGCGGCGCTGCTGTCCGAGGCGGAGACGGTGGTCGAGCCGGTGTCGTCGTTGTTCCTGGCCAGGGTGTACCCGAGGCCGCCGCCCAGGCCGCCCGCGACCAGCGCGGCCACCAGGACCGCGGCGACCATGCCGCCGCGCCCGTTGCGGGGCTTCGGCGCGGGCTGCTGGTACGACGAGCCCCAGCCGCCGGAACCCGCTCCGGCGCCGCCGTCCGCGTAGGACGGCGATGGGGACGGGGGCGGGGGCGGCCAGGAGCCGTCCGGGGCGGGGCCGGGGCCCTGCGGCCCGTCGGACGGGCCGGCGGGGGCGTGCGCGGCCGGCGCGACGCCCTGCTCCGGGGCGCCCGGAGGCGTCGTCGGGAGTGGAGTGGTGGGTGCGCCCCCGTCGGCTGCGGCTGCCTGCGGGGAAGCAGCGGGAGATGCCACCGGCACGGGAGGTGCGGACGGGGCCGGGGGTACCGCGGTGCCCTCGTTCTCGGTGCTCACAGCTCTTCTCCTAGGTCCACGGCTGTTGTTCTCGGTCGCACTCGGTCACGCTCGTTCACGCTTGTCGACGGTCCGGCGCGATACAGCTGTGCATGTGCTTTTGTCTGTCGTCAGCTTTTCCCACGGGCCGTCAGAGCACCATAAGCGGTGGCTGTGGGTATGGCGTCAACCTTTATATAGGACCTTTACGACAAAAACTCCATTCCATGGCGAGGTCCATGCCGCCGTTCGTCGCACGTACGCGCCCATGGCGCCACGCGTACCCCGCGGTGGTGGCACCATGACGCGGTGACCCACGCACGACAGCACCACATTCAGGTCGTCGCCCACCGAGGAGCCTCCGAGGACGCCCCCGAGCACACCCTCGCCGCCTACCGGAAAGCGATCGAGGACGGTGCCGACGCCCTTGAATGCGACGTCCGGCTGACCGCGGACGGCCACCTCGTCTGCGTCCACGACCGGAGGGTCAACCGGACGTCCAACGGCCGCGGGGCGGTGTCGGCCCTGGAGCTGGCCGAACTCGCCGCCCTGGACTTCGGCTCCTGGAAGAAGCGCGAGGCCTGGCGCGGCCGGGACGAGGAGCCCGACTGGGAGTACCGCCCGGAGGACCACGCGGACACCTCCGTACTCACCCTGGAGCGGCTGCTGGAGCTGGTCGCGGACGCCGGGCGCCGGGTGGAGCTGGCCATCGAGACGAAGCACCCCACGCGCTGGGCGGGACAGGTCGAGGAGCGGCTGCTGCTGCTCCTGAAGCGGTTCGGGCTGGACGCCCCGCCCTCCGCGGCCAAGTCGCCGGTACGGGTCATGAGCTTCTCGGCCCGCTCGCTGCACCGGGTGCGGGCGGCCTCGCCGACCCTTCCGACGGTCTATCTGATGCAGTTCGTCTCACCCCGGCTGCGCGACGGGCGGCTGCCCGCGGGCGTACGGATCGCGGGTCCGTCCATCCGGATCGTGCGCAACCACCCGGCCTACATCGAGCGGCTGAAGCGGGCCGGCCACCAGGTGCACGTGTGGACCGTGAACGAGCCCGAGGACGTCGACCTCTGTGTCGAGCTGGGCATCGACGCCGTCATCACCAACCGCCCGCGCGCGGTGCTGCGCCAGCTCCGCGGCTGATCCACCGCTGACGCACGAGGCGCGCCCGGGCGGTGCGCGGAGGTAAAAGAGCCCTGGTCGAAGTCAAGAGCCCCGTAAGGACCGTTCCGCGACTCTTGACCCGGCCGGTCCGCTGAAGCATCCTCCGTTCTCGGCCACACCAACGAAATCAAGCCACACCATTACAGGGAGTGCACCGGCGCGTTCGCTCCGTGTTCGAACGTTGCGAATGCGTCACCGGACCTGGATTGGCCGGTTTCCGGTACAGGCCAATGGGGCATCCACACCGTGGCGTGGGGCAAAGGAGGTCTCGGGGGTGGCGTTGGTGGTGGCACAGGAGGTGCCCACGTCGTCGAGCATGGCCGTACCCCATGGCCCTGCGGGCGTGGGGGAAGCAAGACACCGGATGCGTGATCAGCTGCGCATGGGTGGCGTATCGGACTCGGTCATCGACGATGCCGTACTGATCCTTTCGGAACTTTTGAGCAATGCGTGCAAACACGGGCGCCCCTTGGGCGACGCCTCGGCCGGGGACGGCGACGTCCGGGCGGCATGGCGCGTGGACCCGCGCGGCCGGCTCGTCGTCGAGGTGACGGACGGCGGCGGCCCCACCCGTCCGGCTCCGGCCACTCCGTCGGTGACCGCGCACGGCGGCCGGGGGCTGAACATCATCACGGCGCTGGCCGACGACTGGGGCGTCAGGGACGACGCCCGGGGCGAGGTCACGGTGTGGGTCGTGGTCCATGAGGACGTGCACGATCCCGACGCGAGACACCGTCGCGACGATTTCGCTACGCGCGTCACGGCTCCCGTGGTCTCCGCGATGCCCGGCCTGGACTTCACGGACGCCTTCGACGACCTGGACTGAAACCGGGACCTGTACTGAACCCGGCGGCGGTTGTCGCCATTCCGGCGCCTTCCCCAGGTCCCCGTCGGTGATGGCGCAAACGGCTAGGCTCCCGCCCGTACGAGACGAGAGCCGTAACCGGGAGACACCCACGATGGCCAAGAAGCGACCCCAGACCAAGGCCAAGCGCCCTCAGCTCACGGACGGTGAGATCCCGGTCGTCGGCGCCCGCGAGCCGTGCCCCTGCGGCAGCGGCCGGCGCTACAAGGCGTGCCACGGCCGGGCCGCCGCGCACGCCGCGACCGAGCTGGTGCACCGCCCCTTCGAAGGCCTGCCGCGCGAGGGCGACTGGGTGGCGCTGCGCGAGCTGGTCCCCGCCGCCACGGTCGAACTGCACCTGAAGGGCGGCCTCCCCGAGGGCGTCCCCTCGGTCACGCTCGCCACGGTGCTGCCGATGGCCTGGCCGGCGCTGCGCCGCGACGACGGCTCGGTCCTGCTGGGCCTGCAGAACGACACGGCGTCCGGTGACATCAGCCGCGATCTGGCCGACACCCTTCAGCGCGCCCTCACCGCCGAACCGGGCACGCCCGTCCAGGGCCGGCGGGCCCCGGCCGAAGGTCCGCGGCTGCAGGACCTGCTCGACCCCGAAGGCGCGTTCGAGCCAGTTGTGCACAGCGGCTTCGAGTTCTGGGTCCCGGACCCGGAGAACGCCACGCCGGAGGTGTCCGCCTCCCTGGAGCGGGCCAACGCCGCGGCCATCCCGACGGCGAAACTGACCGGCGTGGACGCCGCGTACTGGTGCGAGACCCCGGACAAGAACCACCTGCGCTGGGTCATGCCGCATCCTGAGGAGCAGCTTCTGGACGCTCTTGCCCGGCTGCACGCGGCGGGCCGCTCCGGCCTGGGCGAGGGCACCCGGCTGGTCGGTTCCTTCCGTGCCCACGGGCTCACCGTGCCGGTCTGGGACCTGCCGAGCGGTGTCACGGCCGATGACGTGGAGAAGCCGGCCGCCGAGTTCGCCGAGCGCCTCGCCGCCGCCCTGGCCTCGGAGGCCCCGCTCACCCCCGAAGAGCGCCGGGCACGCGGCGGCCTGACCAACCGGCAGGTCACGCTCAGCTGACCCACGGGTCCACCGGGGGCGGCGGCTGACCGACCGGTCAGCCGCTGTCAGGCGGTCACATCAGGTGACTCCTGTCACAACTCCCCGTCGGGACAGGCAAATCGGTGTCCGAATAGCCGAGATCGAATTTGCTAACCGCCGATCTCTTGTTACCGTTCCAATAGCCCGGTTGCTGGTGCATCCCCCGTCGCCAGCAACCGGGCCTTTCCATGCCCGGCGCCGGTGTACGGAACGCAGCTGTCCGTCAACTGCCGTCGGAGGCGGCGTAGTTGCTCCCCGAGCGCAGCAGCAGCGGCCCGCCCGAGCCGCGCTCCGCGAACTCCGCGACGGCCGTGTACGCGTCCAGGCCGCCCCGGGTGTGCTCCCTGGGGGTCTCACAGGTGGCGGGCTCGTCGTCGGCGCCCGCGGCGCAGCGGATCTGCATGGTGCGGTCGCCGGGCCCCATGAGGCTCAGCAGGGAGTCCAGTGCCTTGCCGGTGGCATTGCGGTAGTAGGTGCGCGCCCAGGTGTCCTCGCCCTGGGTCAGGACACAGGTCTGCGCCTCGACACCGTCGGGGGAGGAGACCTCCAGGCCGCAGCGGGTGGCGGTGGCCAGGCCCAGGCCGAGCAGCCGCGGGGAACTGCCGGGGGCGGCGGAGGGGATCTTGGCGTCGTCGTCCGGAGAGGTCCGCACGGTGGCGCGAGCCCCGTCGGCCACCGGCCGCGCGGGGTCGCCCACCTGTCCCGCGGACGCCACGGTCAGCGGCAGTACGACCACGCAGGCCACGACGCCCGCGAGAGCGAGCAGACGAACGTTCATGTACCGGAAGATAACGACCGCGGGCGGGCGGCCTGTCCCGCGCGCGCCCGACACCCCTACAACTCGGGTGCGCTCACACCCGTACGAGTGAGGGCGTCGACCGCCGCGTCCACCACGGCCTCCACATCGGGCACCCAGGGCGAGGCCGAGCCGGGCAGCGGAGCACGCTCCCAGCGGATGGCGCCCAGGCCGGTCTCGGACGGGGGCAGCGCGAGATAACCGCCCTCGCCGTGGAAGCGCAGGGAGCCGGGGACGAAGTCCTTCGCGTACAGCAGCTCGCCCAGCTGTTCCATGGAGTACGGCTTGACGAGCAGCGCCCAGCGCGTGGGCGAGGCGATCACCGGACCCAGGCGCATACCGCGTCGGTCGAGTGCGTCGAGGGCGCGGGAGGCCGCGAGGGCCGGCAGGCTGACCGCGCAGGGGGCCTTGCCGCCGGTGGCGAGGACGATGGGCGCGTTCGGCCGGTTGGTCCACCACCAGCGCACCATGCGCTCGTCGGTGGTGGCCGCGAGGAGGCCGGGGTCGAAGGGGTGCGCGCCGGGCACCGTGCACTCCGGGTCGGGGCATGCGCAGCGCGCCCGCCCCTGCGGGTCCGGAGCCACACCCGGGAGTACGGGCCACTGCCATTCCGTCGCGAAGGTCAGGGCCGACTTGAGCATCTCAGGCCTCCCGTCTTTCCGCTTGGACAGGAGCCTGCGTCGCCTTCCGAGGATCTCGCGCATGAGCGCTCGTTCCTTTCCGTTGCACCGCTGGCAACACCGTGGACCACATCACATCATGTGTCGATCACTTCACTGTGCGTACCTAATGGCGCATCACGCCCCCGCCCAGAGCGAGGGGAACCCCAAGGGGTCGAGCGTTGGCCGCGTTCACGTCCATACTGCGTCTATCAAAAGCACGGCCGCGGCGTGGGGTGGCGAAGTCTGGCGTTTTGCCGTTCCGGGTATTTCTCTCCGCCTCCGCCACGGGAGGATGGGGCACGGTCGTCGGTGGCTAAGACGCCCGGGTCCGCCGCCAGGTTCCGGGCGGGTCCCCAACCACCCCTGGCCTTCTCCGAGTACGTACCCATCTCGACCGTCGTGACGCTCTGTGGAGCAAACCCAGTCGACCGCAATGAACCGATACCCGAGGCAGTTTTAAGCCAACTTTGCTTTTCCGCAAGGGGTCCGGAAGAAACCCACAAGGGGCCCACGGACACCAGGAATCCCGGCAGGACAATGCTGGACATCCCCTCACGAGTGCGTGTACATGTGGAGACACCGCCGGCGGCGCAGAATGACATGGGGGTTTGCGATGCTTTTGAGCAATACGCACCGGTCTGAAGGCCGGACACCATGAACGCCCCTCACCATTCGAAAGTGGCCGGAATCGATTCAACGGTTCCCACGCCCGCACACACTGTCGCGCCCGCACCTCCCGTCCCGGGCACCGCCCCCGTCCCCGCGCCGAACTCCCCCGCGCCGGGCGCCCTTCTCCAGGACCGGCTGGCCGGCTGGGTCTCGGATCTCACGACCCTCCACGAACTCACCGAGCGCCTGGCCCGTACGGACTCACTCGACGGAGCGCTCCAGGAACTGCTGCGCGCCGGAGCCGCCCTCGTGGGCGCCCGGCGCGGTCTCGTCGTACTGGAACCGGCCGACGGCCTCGGCCCCGACACCACCATCGGCCTGGGCCTCGGCCGCGCCGATCTCGGCCACATCGAGACCGTTCCGCGCGGCGCGATGTCGTACGGCGAGCTTCTCGACACGGCCGCCGGACTCCCCGGCGCCGACGGCGAGATCGTCCACCCCGATCTGTTCGCCGAGGACGGCCTCGACCCTCGCCACCGCGAGGTGGCCGCCCGGCTCGGCTACGCCGCCAGCTACGCCCTGCCGCTGTCCACCGAGGCCGCCGGCCGCCTGGGCGCCGCCGTGTGGCTCTACGACGAGCCCGCCGAACCGCACGAGCGCCGGCGCCATCTCGCCGGCCTGTACGTCCGCTACGCCACCGAACACCTGGCCCGGCTGCTGGAGGTCGCGCGCACGCGCGCGTGCCTGGCCACCATCGCCGAGGAACTGCTGCCCTCCCGGCTGCCCCGGGTGGCCGGCGTCCAGCTCGCCGCCCGCCACCGCACCGGCCCGCGCGGCGGCGGCGACTGGTACGACGCGCTGCCGCTGCCCGACGCCGCGCTCGGCCTCGCGGTCGGCTCGGTGACCGGGTCGGGGCCCAGCGCGGTCGCCGCCATGGGCCGGCTGCGGGCGTCCCTGCGGGCGTACGCCGTGATGGAGGGCGAGGACCCGGTCGCGGTCCTGTCCGACCTGGAGCTGCTGCTGCGCCTGACCGAGCCGGCCCGCTCCGCCACCGCCCTGTTCGCCTACTGCGAACCCGCGCTGCGCAAGGTCACCCTGGCCGGCGCCGGCCACAGCCCGCCGCTGCTGATCGGCGAGCGGCGCACCGAGTTCGCGGAGACCTCCGTCTCCGCGCCCCTGGGGATGCTCGCCTGCTGGGAGGCGCCCAGCGTGGAGTTCCAGGCCGAAGCAGGAGAGACGGTTCTGCTCTACACCGACGGGCTGCTGCACCGCACCGGAGACCCCACGGACCGCGCCTTCGCCCGGCTGCACGCGGCAGCCACGAGCGTGCCGCGCGCCCTGCGGCGCGACCCCGGTGCCATCGCCGACCACGTACTGCGCACGGTGCTGCCGGACGGCCTGGACGCGGCAGACAGCAAGGAGGACGTCGTCCTGCTGGCGGCCCGCTTCGACTGAGGGGGCGGAACGGTTCGCTGCGGCTGAAGGGGCGACACGGCTCGCTGCAGCTGAAGGGGCGGAACGGTTCGCTTCGGCCGGGCGGGGCGGCGCATCGCTTGGGCCGAGCGCGGCGGCACGTTACTTCGGCCGAGCAGGGGAACACGTCGCTTCAGCCGGGCGGAGCAGCGCATCGCTTCGGCCGAGCGCGGCAGCACGTCGCTTCGGCCGGGCAGCGCAGCACGACGCTCGGGCAGGGCAGGGCAGCGCATCGCTTGGGCCAGGCGCGGCAGCACGTCGCTTCGGCCGAGCAGGGCAGCGCATCGCTGCGGCCGAGCGCGGCGGCGCATCGCTGCGCCCGGGCGGGCCCCGCGTGGTTCGCATGCGTGGGCATAACAGCTCTTCCCGCCCAGGGCCACCCCGGTACGACCGTACGATGATGGGGGTCCCCCTGCTCGAGCGGAACCGAGATTCGCCGAGGGCTCGGGGGGACCGTGCCGTATCGAGGAGGATGACCGTGGCCGACGAGCTCACTCCGGAGACCCCGGAAACTGAGTCCGAGGAGCCCATCAAGCAGCGGAAGAACGGCCTGTACCCGGGCGTCTCCGACGAGCTCGCCGAGAACATGAAGTCCGGCTGGGCCGACACCGAGCTGCGCGACCTCAAGCCGATCGCGCAGGCCGCGCACACCGCGCGCCGCCGCGCCGACCTGTCCGCCCGCTTCCCGGGTGAGCGCCTGGTGATCCCGGCGGGCAACCTGAAGACCCGCTCGAACGACACCGAGTACGCCTTCCGGTCGTCGGTCGAGTACGCCTACCTCACGGGCAACCAGACCGAGGACGGCGTCCTGGTCCTGGAGCCCACCGCGGACGGCCACGAAGAAACGATCTACCTCCTGCCGCGCTCCGACCGCGAGAACGGCGAGTTCTGGCTCTCCGGCCAAGGCGAGCTGTGGGTCGGCCGCCGGCACTCGCTCACCGAGTCCGAGGCGCTGTACGGCATCCCCGCCGCGGATGTGCGCGAGCTGGCCGGGAAGCTGAAGGAGGCCACCGGCCCGGTCCGCGTGGTGCGCGGCTACGACTCCGCGATCGAGGCGGCCCTCACCGACAAGGTCACCGCCGAGCGCGACGAGGAGCTGCGCGTCTTCCTCTCCGAGGCCCGGCTGACCAAGGACGACTTCGAGATCGGCGAGCTGCAGAAGGCCGTCGACTCGACCGTGCGCGGCTTCGAGGACGTGGTGAAGGTCCTCGACAAGGCCGAGGCCACCTCCGAGCGCTACATCGAGGGCACCTTCTTCCTCCGCGCGCGGGTGGAGGGCAACGACGTCGGCTACGGCTCCATCTGCGCGTCCGGCCCGCACGCCTGCACCCTGCACTGGGTCCGCAACGACGGCCCGGTCCGCTCCGGCGACCTGCTCCTGCTGGACGCGGGCGTGGAGACGCACACCCTGTACACCGCGGACGTCACGCGGACCCTGCCGGTCAACGGCACGTTCAGCGAGATCCAGAAGAAGATCTACGACGCCGTGTACGAGGCGCAGGAGGCCGGTATCGCGGCCGTGAAGCCCGGCGCCAAGTACCGCGACTTCCACGACGCCGCCCAGCGCGTGCTCGCCGAGAAGATCGTCGAGTGGGGCCTGGTCGAGGGCCCGGTCGAGCGCGTCCTGGAGCTCGGCCTGCAGCGCCGCTGGACCCTGCACGGCACCGGGCACATGCTCGGCATGGACGTCCACGACTGCGCCGCCGCGCGGACGGAGACGTACGTCGAGGGCGTGCTCGAACCCGGCATGGTGCTCACGGTCGAGCCCGGCCTGTACTTCCAGGCCGACGACCTGACCGTGCCGGAGGCGTACCGGGGCATCGGCGTCCGCATCGAGGACGACATCCTGGTCACCGAGGACGGCAACCGGAACCTCTCGGACGGCCTGCCGCGCCGGTCCGACGAGGTCGAGGCGTGGATGGCGGCGCTGAAGGGCTGAGCATCGCCGAAGCGCTGACCGCGGGGCTGAGCGAAGCCCTATAGTGCGGATCAACGACTGATACGACACTGATGGCCGGGTACCTGTGCGGTACCCGGCCATTCACGTGCCTAGGGGGAGGCTTCTCGTGGACGACTTCTGGTCCGGTGTCGGCGTGGATCTGCATCTGGAGCCCGATTCGGCGGACGGACGCCGGGTCGGGCTGGAGCGGGCGCTGCGCGACGCCGTGCGCGACGGGCGGCTGGCGCCCGGCACCCGGCTGCCGGCGACCCGGCGGCTCGCGTCCGAGCTCGGGATCTCGCGCGGCACGGCCAAGGCGGCGTACGACCAACTGGTCGCCGAGGGATATCTGACGGCACGGCAGGGCTCGGGCACCCAGGTGGCCTCGCTGCCCTCCGTCGACGCCGGCACGCCGGAGGCTGCCGCACGCGCGCGTGCGCCCCGTTTCGATCTGCGGCCCGGCAGCCCGGACGTCGGGGCGTTCCCGGCGGCGGCCTGGCTGCGGGCGCTGCGCCGCGCCATCGCGACGGCACCCTCACTGGCGTACGACTACGGCGATCCGCGCGGCCGGATCGAACTGCGCACGGCGCTCTCGGGCTACCTGGGGCGGGCACGCGGGGTGATCGCCCCGCCGGAGCGGATCGTGATCACCTCCGGGTACGTGCAGGGCCTCGCGCTCCTCACGCGCGTGCTGGACGGCGCCGCCGTCGCCATGGAGGACCCCGGGCTGCCCTTCCACCGGGAGGTGGTGCGGCGCAACGGCGGCCGGGTGGTGCCCGTACCCGTCGACGAACGCGGGGCCCACGTGCAGGAGCTGGGCGACGCGGCCGCCGTGGTCGTCACGCCCGCCCACCAGTACCCGACCGGCGTGACCCTGCACCCGGAGCGGCGGCGGGCGCTCAGCGACTGGGCACGCGCGCGTGGGGGCCTGATCGTCGAGGACGACTACGACGGGGAGTTCCGCTACGACCGTCAGCCCGTCGGCGCGCTCCAGGGCATGGCGCCGGGCCAGGTGGTGTACCTGGGAACCGCCTCCAAGACCCTGGGCCCCGCGCTGCGGCTGGGCTGGATGGTGCTGCCGCCCCACCTGGCCGACGCGGTCGCGGACGCCAAGCTGCACAGCGACCACCACACCGAGTCCATCGGCCAGTTGGCACTCGCCGAACTCATCGACAGCCACGCCTACGACCGCCACGTGCGCGCGTGCCGCCTCAGATACCGGCGCCGCAGGGACCAGCTCCTGGACCGGCTGGGCCCGCGCCGGAAGGTGCGCGGGATCGCGGCCGGGCTGCACGCCCTGGTGGAGGTCACGGACGAGACGGAGGTGCTCGCGCGCGCGGAGGCGGAGGGGCTCGCACTCGGCCGCCTGGGGGACCACTGGCACACGCCCGCCGCGCCCGGCGAGGAACGGCAGCAGGGCCTGGTCGTCGGGTACGGCACGCCTCGGGAGCGGGTGTATCCGGAGGCGCTGGAGGTGCTGGCGAAGGTGCTGGTCGGGGCGTGAAGTCACCGGCGCCTCGTGAATTGGACCACTGAAGGGCCTTGATATTGGGCCTGTTGACGGGTCCAGCGCGCTTCTAGTGTCATCGTATGACGAACCGTCCGCAGCGCGTCCTGGCACTGGCCCAGTTGACCAACTCCATCGGCGACGGCGCCTACTACGTGACGTCGGCGCTGTACTTCACCCGTGTCGTGGGGCTCGCCCCCGCGCGCGTGGGGCTCGGGCTCACCATCGGCTGGGCGGTCGGCTCGCTGGTGGGGGTGCCGCTGGGGCGGCTCGCGGACCGGCGCGGGGCGCGCGGGACGGCGGTGCTGCTGGCGCCGGCGACAGGGCTGGCGGTGGCGTCCTTCCTCGTCGTGCGCGGCTTCGTGCCGTTCGTCCTCGCCGCCTGCGCCTATGCCGCCGCGCAGTCGGGGCTGGCGGCGGCCCGGCAGGCGCTGCTGGCGGGGCTGGTGCCGGCCGGGGAGCGCACCGGGCTGCTGGCACGGCTGCAGTCGACGCTCAACGCCGGTCTGGCGGTGGGCGCGGGCATTGGCGGGCTCGCGCTGCACGCCGGGACGCGGGCGGCGTATCTGGCGGTGTTCGCGCTGGACACCGTGACGTTTCTGCTGTGCGCGGGGCTGCTGCTGCGGCTGCCCTCCATGGCGCCCGGGGCCCCGCGGAAACGTGACGGCGGCGCCAGGCCGGGGGTGCTGCACGACCGCCCGTACGCCGTCGTCACCCTTCTCAACACGGTCCTGCTGCTGCGGATGCCGCTGCTCAGCCTGGGGCTGCCGCTGTGGATCGCCGAGCGGACGGCCGCGCCCGACTGGCTGGTGTCCGCGCTGTTCGTGCTCAACACGGGGGCCGTCATGGTCTTCCAGGTGCGCATGGCGCGCGGGGTCACCGGCCTCGCGTCGGCCGCGCGGGCGGTGCGGCGCTCGGGCTGGGTGATGCTGGCGGCGTGCGCGGTGTTCGCGCTGACGGCGGGGGCCTCCGCGTGGGTGGCCGTTGTCCTGCTGGTGACCGGGGCGGCGCTCCAGGTGGTGGCCGAGATGGGGCAGTCGGCCGGCTCCTGGCAGCTGTCGTTCGACCTGGCCCCGGCCGACCGCATCGGCGAGTACCAGGGTTTCTTCGGCACCGGCGTCACGGTGGCCCGCACCCTCGGCCCGCTGGTGCTGACCTCCCTGCTGGTGGAGTGGGGCACCCCGGGCTGGCTGCTGCTGGGCGGCGCGACGCTGGCGGCGTCGTACGCGATGGGGCCGGCGACGCGACGGGCCGCCGGCCGTGCCTCCGATGAGATCACGCGGCCCGTGCTCGTGGGCTGACCGGCAGCGAGTCAAGGAACAGCGCCCCCGCGAGCAGCCCCGCGCTGCCGCGGGGGCTCCACGCGCGCGCGTGCAGGTCGGCGTCGAGAGCGGCCAGCGCCGCCGCGCCCGCCTCCGTCGCCGTACCGCCCGCCTCCAGGATGCCGCGGGCGCCCGCCTGGACCTGGCGCAGTCCGAACGGGCCCGCGGTGTGGAGCAGTTCGGTGTCCTGGAGGGTGGACATCACGGTGAGCACGGCGTCGAGGCGGGCCTGTGCCTCGGTGGCACCGGCCGAGCGAGCCGCCGCCAGCGCCTCCAACGCCCGTCGTACGTGCGGGAATCCGGCCCTGGCCTCGCCCCGGGCGCCGGCCGCGCCGTACTTGGCCGAGACGGTGGATCCGCGCGACGGCCGCCGCGGGGCGCCGCGGTCGGTGAACGCGGCGATCCGCCGGGCGTTCGCGGCGACTTCCGAGGCCTTGGCCCCGGGGTCGAGGGCGGCCGCGGCGACCAGCAGGCCGAGCGCCCACAGGGCGCCCCGGTGGCCGTCGCCCGCCAGGGACACCGAGTGTTCGGTGCAGCGCCCGATGGCGCCCAGTTCCGCCCGCAGGGCCTGGGTGGGGCGCCCGGCGCGGCGGGCGGAGGCGGCCATCGCGGCGAGGCCGGGCGCGAGCGCCCTGGCCGACCAGCGCAGGGAACCGTGGTCCCGGCGGGTCGGACGGCCGTCGAGGTCGCGTGGGTCGGGCAGCCCCGGTTTCGGTGACAGTGCCAGCTCAGAGGTGAGCGCGTCCACGGCGGCCCGCGCCAGCGCGTCGTCCTCGCGGCTAGTCATGGCTGCTCATAGCTGCTCATGGCTACGAGACGCGGAGGCCGACGGGGAGGCACTGTCGCTGGGCGGTGCGCCCGTCGGGGCGTCGCCGGGCGCACCGCTCGGGGGTGTGCCTCCGCCCCCGCTGCCCGCGCCGGTGTTCTCGGCGTCGGGGTCGATGCCCAGGGTGAGGAAGCCCTTGTAGCCCTTGGCCGGGTCGCTCTTGTGGACGGCCTTGAGGGTCAGCAGACCGCTGGTGGCGCCGCCGTCGTCGTAGACCATGTCGTCGGCGAGCGTGGTGTAGCTGCCGGAGTGCTTGGAGTAGGGCTCCAGGGCGAAGACCGCCTCGGCGACGTCGTCGTCGAAGAACAGCTGGCCGGTGTGGTCGACCTTGCCGCCCTCGTAGGTGCCGTCCTCCTTCTCGCCGCCCGTGTGCACCTTCACGTGGATGTGGCAGGTACGCGGGGTGTACCAGCCCGGGAAGATCGTCTCGAACTTCACGACCCCGTTGGCGTTGGCGATCTGATAGCCGCGCAGATAGGTGTTGTCGTTCGCGCTGTCGCCCTCCTCGCTCTCGGCCGGGGCCGAGCCGCCCGGGTTGGCCGTGGTGTAGCCGGAGTAGTAACCCCAGGCGTCGCAGTGCCAGATCTCGACGGCGGCGCCGGGGACCGGGGTGCAGCCGTCGGTGGCGTCCACGACGGTCAGGCGCAGCGTCAGCGGTACGCCGCTCTTGCCCTCGGTGATGTCCTTGCGCACCAGGGCACCATCGAGGTAGTAGGGGCCCTCCGTGACGCTCGTCATCAGCTGCATGCAGGTGCCGCCGGTCGACGTCGTCGAGGCCGAGGCCGCGGCGGTCGTCTCGGCGCCCGTGGCCGTGTCGGCGAAGGCCGACTGGTAACCGGCGGCCGCGAAGCCGCCGGCCGCGACCGTGCCCCCGGTCACCGCGAGGGCGCGGCGCCGGGTGAGGGAAGTGTTTCGGTGATTGCCCGTCATGGCCGAGCAAACTAGGAAGGCCGCTTGTCAAGCACATGGGCAAGAGCTTTCAAAGGGCTGTGAAAGCCCGGGAATCCGAGGTCGGCCGGAACACCTCGTCAGATGGCCGGATCCGCATCGTGCAGGATCCGCTGGAAGAGATGACAGTCCCGCCATTCCCCATTGATATGCAAATAACTCGGGGCCATGCCGATCGAATCGAAACCGCATTTCTTCAGGACGCGCTGTGAACCGGTGTTCTCGATAAGCGTGGACGCCTCGATCCGGTGCAGTCCGACCGTGTCCCGCGCGATACGGCACACCCGCTCCACGGCACTGCTGGCCAGCCCCCGGTTCTGCTGGTCGGCGGCGACCCAGTAACCCAGATAGGCGCTGCAGAAGGGTCCCATCGAGATGCCGGACAGCGTGATCGCCCCCACGATCCGCCCGCCGTCCGACTCAAGGACCCAGGGCACCAGACCGCCCTCCGCGAACTGCCGCAGCAGCTCCTCCAGACGCTCCGTCTGACCCTCGAGCGTGAAGAAGGAGTCCGGTCTGCACGGCTCCCACGGTTCGAGATGTTTCCGGTTCTCGACGTATGCGGAACAAAGCGCCGAAGCATCGTCCTGAGCGAGCGGCCGTAGCCGTACTCCCTCGAATATTTCCTCGGTTCCGATATTCATGCGCGCACCCTAGCGCGGCCGTTATGCCTGCGCAGCAGTCATGCCGTAAGCAGGGAAGGATCTTTCTTCCACTTGAGCATCTTGTCGAAGCTCACCACCGTCCCTCCCCGGCCCGGCTTGTCGCCGATGTGGACGTGATCGGCGAGTTCCCTGATCAAGAACAGTCCGCGGCCGTGCTCGGCGTCCACGCGCGGCGGGCGCGGAGCATGGGTGCGGGCGAACCCCGGCCCGGAGTCGGCCACTTCGATGCGGCACTTCTCGCCGTCCAGGTAGGCGGTCACCCGGTACGCCTCCGACGAGCCGCCGCGCGACGCGTCCCCGCCGTGCTCGACGGCGTTCGCGCAGGCCTCGCCGAGGGCGACGGACAGGTCGTAGGACACATCAGGGTCGACGCCCGCGGTCTCCATCGTGCCGAGCAGCAACCGGCGGGCGAGCGGCACGCTCGCGGCCTCGCGGCGCAGATGGAGTGACCACCAGATGCTCATGCTCCAGCCTCCAGGCCGCGGCTCGACATACCGTTACCTATTGCCGCCAATCCCCGGGTGTAAGCACCCCGTCCGCGTGACCCCGCCCATACGGACGATGCGCGCGGGCAGGAATCGGTGTATGAAGGGGCGGCTCACGGCAGAGCGTGATCTTCCGGTCGAACGGAACCTTGTGGACCTGACGTCGGGCAACGGCGAGTCCAGTGCGATGATGAGGCCGCCATGACTGCCCCCCACCAGCGCACGGCGCGCTCCGGAAACCGACTCCGGATCCTGCGGGCCGCGGTGTTCGCCGCGGTCTGTGTCGTGCTGGCCGCGGCCGGGCACACCTTGGCCTCCTGCGCCACCGTTCCGCTGTGGACGCTGGGCGCGGGCTTCCTCGGCGCCCTCGCGCTCGTGGCGCCGCTCGCCGGACGCGAGCGCTCACTGCCGGGAATCGTCGCGCTGCTCGCGCTCGGCCAGACCGTGCTGCACACGCTGTTCGGGCTGGGCCAGCACGGTACAGCGACCATGTCGTCCGGCGCGATGTCGATGGGCTCCATGGCCGGGATGAGCGACGCCACGCTGGTCGAGCGGGCCGCGCGGCTCGTCTGCGGCACGGGCGTCGCGGCGATCACCCCGGCCCACGCCTACCGGATCCTCTCCCAGGCGCACCTGCTCACCGGCTCCGGCACGGACATGAGCGCCATGCACCACGCGGCGGACGCCACCGGCTCCTCGGAGTCGCTGCTGCCGTCCCTGCCGATGCTGCTCGGTCACGTGCTCGCCGCGGTGGCCGTCGGCTGGCTGCTGCGCCGCGGCGACCTGGCCGTGCTGCGTCTGCTGGAGTTGTCGGCGCATGGGGTCGCCGAGGGAGCGCTCGTACGTTCCCTGCGCGGGGCGCTCGCGCTGGTGCGTGCCCTGTGCGCCGGGCTTCCGGCCGCTCCCGAGGCGGGCCCGCGACAGCGGCGCACCGCCGGGGACGAACCACCCGCACCCCACGCCACCGCACTCCAGCACTCGGTGATCCGGCGCGGCCCGCCCGCGGCCGCCGCACTCGTCCTCGCTGCCTGACGCGACGCGACCACATCACACCACTCCACCGGGACCGGGACGGAGGGGCCGGCCGCCGTCGTGCGGCACGCGCGCGTGCACTTCGTGCGCGCCCCCCTTCTTTCACCGGAACTCACACAGAGTGGAGTGCTCCACGCCATGAAGGTTTCTCGTCTCGCCGCCGCCGCTGCCGTCGCGGGCTCGGCCGTCCTCGCCCTCTCCGCGCCCGCCTTCGCGCATGTCTCCGTGCAGCCCGAGGGCACCGCGGCCAAGGGCGGCTACGCGGTCGTCGACTTCAAGGTCCCCAACGAGCGCGACAACGCCTCGACCACCAAGGTCGAGGTCAACTTCCCGGCGGACCACCCGCTGGCCTCCGTGATGCCGCAGCCGGTCGCCGGCTGGACGGCGGAGGTCACCAAGTCCAAGCTGGACAAGCCGCTGGAGATGCACGGCAAGAAGATCGACGAGGCCGTCACCAAGGTCACCTGGACCGCCGGCGGCAAGGGCATCGAACCCGGCTACTTCCAGAAGTTCCCGCTCTCCCTGGGCACCCTGCCCGAGGACACCGACGAACTCGTCTTCAAGGCGGTCCAGACGTACTCCAACAAGGAGGTCGTGCGCTGGATCGAGGTGCAGCAGGACGGTCAGGAGGAACCCGAGAACCCGGCCCCCGTCCTCACCCTGTCCGCCGCATCCGCCGATGAGCACGGGCACGGCTCCACGACCGCCGAGGACGCCTCCGACAAGAAGACCGAGACCGCGGCCGTGGCCGACTCCGGCTCCTCCGGCGGCAGCGACACCACCGCACGCGTACTCGGCGTGGCGGGCATCGTCGTCGGCGCGGCGGGAGTCGCGTACGGCGTGCTCGCCGGGCGCCGGCGGTCCGCCGCCTGAGCCCCGCCGCCCGCACCGCGCACCGGGGGTCGTGCGACTCTTGCGTACGACCCCCCGGTGCGCTCCGGAGCTCTCACATCTGGGACATTTTTCTATGCGCAAGAAGACGTACGCCGCGGCCGCGCTGCTCGCCGCCGCCACCCTGCCCCTCTCCGCCTGCGGCAGCGGTGACGACGGCAAGTCGCCCATCGCCGTGGTCTCCGAGGAGTCCGGCTCGGCCAAGGCCGCCACCCTCCTCGACAAGCCGTTCGAGAAGCCGGACCTGGTCCTCACCGACACACACGGCAAGAAGTACGACCTCCGCAAGGAGACCGAGGGCCGGCCGACGCTGGTCTACTTCGGCTACACGCACTGCCCCGACATCTGCCCGCTGACCATGAACAACGTGGCGGTCGCCAAGAAGTCGCTGTCCAAGGCGGAGCAGGCCGAGCTGCGGGTCGTGTTCGTCACCACCGATCCGGCCCGCGACACGCCGTCCGAGCTCGGCAAGTGGCTCAAGGGCATCGACCCCGAGTTCATCGGCCTGACCGGCGACTTCGCCACCATCCAGGCCGGCGCCCGCTCCCTCGGCATCTCCATCGAGCCGACGAAGAAGGACAAGAACGGCAAGATCGTCTCCGTCCACGGCACCCAGGTCGTCGCCTTCTCGCCGAAGACCGACGGGGGTTACCTCCTCTACGGCGAGGACGCCACCGTCGACGACTACACCAAGGACCTGCCCGAGATCATCAAGGGAGCGAACCCGTGAGGCGTCTCGCCGTACCCGGCGCCGTGCTGGCGGGCGCACTCACCCTCGCGGGCTGCGGCGGATCCGACGACACGGCTGCCGAGCTGTCGGTCGGCGCCTCCTACATGCCCCAGCCGGTCTCCGCCGACATGGCCGCCGGCTTTCTGACGATAACGAACAAGGGCGCCGCGAAGGACGAGCTGACCTCCGTCACCAGCGACGTCGCGGGCCGGGTCACCATGCACGACACCGTGGGCGGCAGCATGCAGGAGGTCACCTCCTTCGCCGTCCCGGCACACGGCCGACTCGTGTTCAGGAGCGGTGGCAACCATCTGATGTTCGAGAAGCTGAACCGCAGGCCGAAGCAGGGCGACACGATCACGCTGAAGCTGAAGTTTGCCAAGTCCGGACCCCTCACCGTCGAGATGCCGGTGAAGTCCGCCACGTACAACCCGTCGACCGGACACTGAGGGAGGGACCACCTTGACCCGGACCGTCGCGCCCCGCCTGCGGACCCTGGTGCTGCTGTTCCTGGCCGTCACCGGCGCGCTCCTCGCCGGGGCCGGTCCGGCCTCCGCGCACGCCGCGCTGACCGGCAGCGACCCCGCGCAGGGGGTGGTGGTCGACAAGGCCCCCGACCAGGTGTCGCTCACCTTCTCGGAGAAGGTGGCGATGAACGACGACTCGTTGCGCGTCCTCGACCCCAAGGGCAAACGGGTGGACGCCGGCAAGCCGTCCAACGTGAGCGGGACGACCTACGCCGTGCAGCTCAAGAGCGGTCTGGGCAACGGCACGTACACCGTCACCTACCAGGTCGTCTCCGCGGACAGCCACCCCGTCGCCGGTGCCTACACCTTCTCCGTCGGCGCCCCTTCCGTGACCACCGTCTCCGTCTCCGACCAGACGGCGGGCGGCGGAGTCGTGGGCTGGCTGTACGGGTTCGGGCGGTACGTGTCGTACGCCGGCTACATCGTGCTGGTGGGCGGCGGCGCCTTCGTGCTCGCCTGCTGGCAGCGCGGCTCCGGGGTGCGGGCCCTGCAGCGGCTCGTCGTCGGCGGCTGGCTCGCGCTCACCTCGGCCACCCTGTGGCTGCTGCTCCTGCGTGGCTCCTACACCACCTCGGGGAAGTTCGGCGATGTCTTCGACCTGAGCCTGCTCGGCCAGGTGCTGCAGACCAAGACCGGCGCCGCACTGGTCTCCCGGCTGCTGCTGCTCGCCGCGGCCGCGCTGTTCATCGCGGTGCTCTTCGGGACCTACGCCCACCCGTCTCCCGCCACCACCCTGAACGACGGCGCTACGCGCCGACCCCCTGATTCAAGGGAGGACGAGGAGAAGCGCGACCTGAGGTTCGGGCTGGCCATCGGCGGGACCGTGGTCGCCGCCGGGCTGGCGGCGAGCTGGGCGATGGCCGAGCACGCCTCGACCGGGCTCCAGCCGGGCATCGCCATGCCCGTCGACGTGCTCCATCTGCTGGCGGTCGCCGCCTGGCTGGGCGGACTCGTCGCCCTGCTCGTCGCGCTCCACCGGACGCCCGCCGACACACCCGTCGAGGCCGCCGCCGTACACCGCTTCTCCCGCCTCGCCTTCGGGTCCGTGGCCGCGCTGGTCGCCACCGGCATCTACCAGTCCTGGCGCCAGCTCGGCTCCTGGTCCGCGTTCACCGACACCCGCTACGGACAGCTGCTGCTCGTCAAGATCGGGCTTGTCCTGCTGCTCGTCGGCATCGCGTGGATCTCGCGGCGCTGGACGGCACGGCTCACGGACACCGCGGCGACCACGGCCACCACGAAGCAGGCCGAGGCGGAGCTGCCCGCCAAGGAGCACGTCACGGCACCGGCCGCGGCCGGTGACTCCCAGCGGGCCGCCCAGCTCTCCCGGCAGCGGGCCGCCGTGGACGCCACCCGGCAGAAGCGACTGCGCGAGGCCGACCCCAACCGCTTCGGCCTGCGCCGCTCGGTGTTCGCGGAGGCGGGCGTGGCGGTCGTCCTGCTCGCCGTCACCACCCTGCTGACCCAGACCGAGCCGGGACGCACCGAGCAGGAGGCCAAGGCGGCCACGTCGGCGTCCTCATCGTCCTCGTCGTCCTCCTCGTCGTCCTCGACCTCCGGGGCGCTGACCCTGGACATGCCGTTCGACACCGGCGGCAAGGACGGCAAGGGCGTCGTACGACTCGACCTCGACCCCGCGCGCGTGGGCGGCAACGAGATGCACGTCTACGTACAGCGGCCCAACGGCCGGGCCTTCGACATCCCCGAGGTGAAGGTCGCCTTCACCCTGGAGGCCAAGAAGATCGGTCCCCTTCCCGTGACCCCCGACCACATCGCCACCGGGCACTGGGCAGCGGACGGGGTGCAGATCCCCATGGCCGGCGAATGGAAGATCGCCGTGACCGTGCGGACCTCCGACATCGACCAGACGTCCGTCTCCAAGAACGCGCAGATCGGCTGAACCGCACCATGACCGACCAGTCCACCTCCTCCGAAGCGCTCGCCCCCGAAGAGGACGTCCCGGAGAACGGCGACCCCCAAGAGGGGATATCGCGGCGGAAGCTGCTCGGCACCGCCGGTGCGAGCGGGCTTGTGCTCGGTTCGGCGGGCGGGGCCGTGGGGTACGCGGCCGCACCCGCCCAGGCCACCCCGCTGACCTCGGTGGGCTCCGGCCGGGCGATGTTTCACGGGAAACATCAGCCCGGCATCACCGAGGGCCTCCAGGCACGGGGCCACCTCGTCGCCTTCGACCTCGCGGCGGGCGCGGGCCGCAAGGAGGCGGCCGCCCTGCTGCGCCGCTGGTCGACGACGGCCGAGCGGCTGATGGCGGGCGAGGCGGCCGCGCACGACGACACGGACGTGGCCCGGGACGCCGGCCCGTCGTCGCTGACGATCACCTTCGGCTTCGGCAACAGCTTCTTCACCAGGACCGGACTGGACAAGCAGCGCCCGGTCTCCCTCGACCCACTGCCCGACTTCTCCTCCGACCACCTGGACAGGGCGCGCAGCAATGGCGACCTGTGGGTGCAGATCGGCGCCGACGACGCCCTGGTCGCCTTCCACGCCCTGCGCGCGATCCAGAAGGAGGCGGGCGGCGCGGCCCGCATCCGCTGGCAGATGAACGGCTTCAACCGCACCCCGGGCGCCACCGCCCACCCGATGACGGCCCGCAATCTGATGGGCCAGATCGACGGCACCCGTAATCCGAAGCCCGCGGACGCCGACTTCGACAAGCGGATCTTCGTCCCGGCGTCCGGCTCCAACGACCCGGCCTGGATGGCGAACGGCTCCTATGCGGTCGTACGCCGTATCCGCATGCTCCTCGACGACTGGGAGAAGCTCTCGGTCAAGGCCCAGGAGGGCGTCATCGGGCGCCGCAAGTCCGACGGGGCGCCGCTGTCCGGGGGCACCGAGACGACCGCGATGGACCTGGAGAAGGCCGACGCCCACGGCAACTACGTCGTTCCGGGCAATGCGCACGCCCGGATCACGCGGCCCGACCAGAACGGGGGCGCGGCCATGCTGCGGCGCCCGTTCTCGTACCACGACGGCTTCGACACGGACGGGGTGCCCGACGCGGGGCTGCTCTTCGTGTGCTGGCAGGCGGATCCGCTGCGTGGCTTCGTACCGGTGCAGCGCAAGCTCGACCGGGGCGACGCGCTGTCGAAGTACATCCGCCACGAGGCGAGCGGTCTGTTCGCCGTGCCGGGCGGGGCGGCGCGCGGAGAGTACGTGGGCCAGCGGCTGCTGGAGGGCTGAGCGCGCCCCGGTTCACTCAGCAGAGGGGCTGTCGTGAGACACGTGAGCCCCGTTTCCCCGAGGCCATTAGGGTGAGGACATGCCAGCGAGCTATGCGTATCTCGGCCCCGAGGGCACCTTCACGGAAGTGGCCCTGCGCACACTTCCGGAGGCGGCGACCCGGGAGCTGATCCCATACGTTTCGGTGCAGTCCGCTCTCGACGCCGTGCGCGCCGGTGACGCCGAGGCCGCGTTCGTGCCGATCGAGAACTCGGTCGAGGGTGGCATCACGACCACCCTCGACGAGCTGGTCGCGGGCGCGCCGCTGATGATCTACCGCGAGGTGCTGCTGTCGATCACCTTCGCGCTGCTGGTCCGGCCCGGCACCAAGCTGTCCGAGATCAAGACGGTCACCGCCCATCCGGCCGCTCAGCCGCAGGTCCGCAACTGGCTCAGGACCAACCTCCCGAACGCCGTCTGGGAGTCGGCCGCCTCGAACGCCGACGGTGCCCGGCTGGTCCAGGAGGGCCGGTACGACGCCGCCTTCGCCGGTGAGTTCGCGGCCGCCCGGTACGGTCTGGTGCCCCTGGAGACCGGGATCCACGACGCGGAGAACGCGCAGACCAGGTTCGTCCTGGTGGGCCGGCCGGCCCGGCCCGCGGCGCCGAGCGGCGCGGACAAGACCTCCGTCGTGCTGTGGCAGCGCGACGACCACCCCGGTGGGCTGCGCGACCTCCTCGGCGAGTTCGGCACCCGGGGCATCAACCTGATGCTGCTGCAGTCCCGGCCCACCGGCGCCGGCATCGGCAACTACTGCTTCTGCATCGACGCCGAGGGCCATATCTCCGACCGCAGGATGGCCGAGGCCCTGATGGGGCTGAAGCGGATCTGTCTGCAGGTGCGGTTCCTCGGCTCTTACCCGCGCGCCGACATCAAGCCCGACGATGTCCGGCCCACGCTGCCGGGAACGTCGGACGAGGAGTTCGTCACGGCGGCGGACTGGGTGGCGCGGTGCCAGGACGGCCGTTTCTAGCCAGTCCTACCTGCATACCTTCGTTGTCCACAGGAGTTATCCACAGGCGCTCTTCTCGACCTGGGGACAAGTCGACAACGAAGTGCCACTCAGTCGACAAATCGCCCTGTGGCTGCCAGATGGGGGCACCGGCGCACAGGTCACCCTTCGTCCACTCGTTTCCTTTGGTTCATCTTTTGGGGCGACCACTTTCCACCCGAAAGTAGGTGTCAGGGCGGTTTGGGTGGGGAATTCTTCGGCCCGTCGAACGCTTCCGGAGTGATCGATTCCGAAATCCACAGACCTTCCGCACAGCCTGTGGATAACTCTTCCCGGAGTGTGGACCCCTGTGGACAACCGGGCTTCCAAATCCCGTTCTCCACAAGGGAATCGAGTCAACACGACGCCTGCCGCTTGCCCCGTCCCAGGGAGTGAGACACTTTTCCTTGACACGCTCGGCAATTCGCTCATAACGGAACGTAAGCCGCGAATCGGAACCCGTTGGAATAGTGATTCGTGAGCGGCAACCTCGCACCGGTAGCCTTGAGCCCGTGATTGACCTTCGCCTGCTCCGTGAGGACCCCGACCGTGTGCGCGCGTCCCAGCGCGCCCGTGGAGAGGACGTCGCGCTCGTCGACGCCCTCCTGTCTGCCGACGAGCGGCGCAGGTCGTCCGGCGTCCGCTTCGACGAACTGCGCGCCGAGCAGAAGCAGCTCGGCAAGCTCATCCCCAAGGCCCCCGCGGACGAGAAGGCCGAGCTGCTCAAGCGTGCCGAGCAGCTCAAGGCCGACGTCAAGGCCGCCGACGCCGAGCGCGACGCGGCCGACGCCGAGACCCAGGAGCTCGTGCTCAGGCTCGGCAACCTCGTCCACCCCGACGTGCCCGTCGGCGGCGAGGAGGACTTCGTCACGCGGGAGACGCACGGCACCATCCGCGACTTCGGCGCCGAGGGCTTCGAGCCCAAGGACCACCTGGAGCTCGGCCAGCTGCTCGGCGCGATCGACGTCGAGCGCGGCGCCAAGGTCTCCGGCTCGCGCTTCTACTTCCTCACCGGTGTCGGCGCCCTGCTGGAGCTGGCCCTGGTGAACGCGGCGATCGCCCAGGCGACAGCCGCGGGCTTCACGCCGATGCTGACCCCGGCCCTCGTCCGCCCCCAGTCCATGGCGGGCACCGGCTTCCTCGGCCAGGCGGCCCAGGACGTCTACCACCTCGACAAGGACGACCTCTACCTGGTCGGCACGTCCGAGGTGCCGCTGGCGGCCTACCACATGGACGAGATCATCGACGCGGACCGCCTCCCGCTGCGCTACGCCGGCTTCTCGCCCTGCTTCCGCCGCGAGGCCGGCTCACACGGCAAGGACACCAAGGGCATCTTCCGCGTCCATCAGTTCGACAAGGTCGAGATGTTCTCCTACGTCACTCCCGAGGAGTCGCAGGAGGAGCACAAGCGCCTGCTGGAGTGGGAGAAGCAGTGGCTGACCTCGCTGGAGCTGCCGTTCCGCGTCATCGACGTCGCCACCGGTGACCTGGGCGCCTCTGCCTCCCGCAAGTTCGACTGCGAGGCGTGGATCCCGACGCAGGGCAAGTACCGCGAGCTGACCTCGACCTCGGACTGCACCGAGTTCCAGTCCCGCCGCCTGTCGATCCGCGTCCGCGAGGGCAAGCAGGTCCGCCCGCTGGCGACGCTGAACGGCACGCTGTGCGCCGTACCGCGCACGATCGTGGCGATCCTGGAGAACCACCAGCAGGCCGACGGCTCCGTCCGCGTCCCCGAGGTGCTGCGCCCGTACCTGGGCGGCCGGGAGGTCCTGGAGCCGGTGGCCAAGTGAGCGGTGGCTTCCCGTACGGGCTGGTCGCCACCGATCTCGACGGAACGCTCCTGCGCTCCGACGAATCGATCTCACAGCGCACCCGTGACGCGCTCGCCGCGGCCACCGCGGCGGGCGCGGCGCACATCGTGGTCACGGGCCGCGGGGTCCCCTGGACCCGGCACATCCTCGACGACCTCGGATACCAGGGCCTCGCCGTCTGCGGACAGGGCGCGCAGGTGTACGACGCCGGCGAGCACCGGCTGCTGACCTCCGTCACCCTGGACCGCCGGCTGGCGGGGGTGGCCCTGGCCAAGATCGAGGCCGAGGTGGGCCCGCTGTTCCTCGCGGCGAGCCGGGACGGCCTCGACGGCGAGGTGCTGGTCGGCCCCGGGTACGCGGTCACCGGAAGGCTCCCGGCGACGCCGTTCACGGACGTGTCCGACCTCTGGGCCGCGCCGCTGAACAAGATCTACATACAGCACCCCACCCTCTCGGACGACGAGCTGGCCGAGGCGTCCCGACGGGCCGCGGGCGGCTTCGTCACGGTCGCCCTGGCGGGCGAGGGCATCGTGGAGCTCCTGCCGCTGGGCCTGTCCAAGGCGACGGGCCTCTCCCTGGCGGCCCGCCGCCTGGGCCTGAAGGCCACCGACACGATCGCCTTCGGCGACATGCCCAACGACATCCCGATGTTCACCTGGTCATCCCGCGGCGTGGCCATGGCCAACGCCCACGAGGAACTGAGGGCAGTGGCGAACGAGGTGACGTCCTCCAACGAAGAGGACGGCATCGCGGTGGTACTGGAGCGACTGCTGGGTTGACGGCAGCCACGGCGGTTCCGACCACCGCTGTGGGCAGTCATTCCGACCGCCGTGGACGATCGTTCTCGACCGCTGTGGGCAGTCGTTCCGCAGGGCGATGGGGGTCCCCGCTCGAGCGAAGCCGAGAGTGGGGCAGGGTGGGCACAGCCTGCAGCACGGGTGCCTTCTTGACGTACCCCAGCCTGCAGCGCCGGGTGCCTTCTTGACGTACCCCAGCCCTGAAATCCGGCCAAGTCCCAGTGACAACGTCTCGCGGAGGATGCACGGATCGAACGTGCGCGGGCCTCTCGACCCGACCATGGCTTAGCAAGCCAGTGCCTTACCACTCGGCCAATCCTCCGGGTGGGCGGCCCACGCGAGAGCGACATCGCGTGCTCGAAGCGGCCGCCCCGGGCAGTCCGCGGCTCCACGGAGAGGTAACGGCTACTCCGGAGTCCGCTGCGAACTGCCCTGTCGGGAGCTGGGCGTACTGCCGTGCATGGGCATCGCCCGGCTCCTCTCCCAGATCGTGACGCCGGGTCCGTCCCGGCGGGTGGGGCACAACCACTCTGCCCCGCCCCCGAGTTGGGCGCCACTGAATTAACCGGTGCGCACCACCGCCCTACCGGCGGCGCCACCTGCGCCGACGTGCCTTGCTGAAGAACCACCCCGCGGGCGGCTCGTCGGAGCGCCACGGCTGCGGCTCCGGCGACTCGGCACGCCAGCGGGCGGCGAGCATCCGGGCACGGGCGGACGGCTCGGACGTCTCCGCGGACCGTATGAAGTCCTCGTCCAGGACGACCCCGTCCCACTCGTCGTACGGAATTGCCTCGTCAGCCATTCCCGTGCCTCCCAGCAGTGCATCCCCCGGATCCAGTGTGGCCGGACGGGGGTGAAACCCCCGTCAAGGCCGATGTGCCTGCTCCTGGCCGGCGCCTACTCCTCGCCCGCCAGCGTCAGCGACCGCAGCTTCTGTCCCGCGTACCAGGTGGCCAGCACGGTGACCGAGACCAGCAGCACCGTGCCGGTCGTCAGGCTGACGTCCGAGGTGACCAGGTCACCGCCGGTGACCTTGTGGGCGACCGCCAGCGCCCACTGCTGGACGCTGAGCGTGCGGGCACCCGAGACGAGGGAGCCGAACAGGGCCTCCCAGACGAGGGCGTAGACGAGCCCGAAGATCACCGCGTGCCGCGACACCGTGCCCAGGAGCAGGAACAGGGCCGCGTAGGCGATGGAGGCGACCAGGGCCGCGACCGTGTAGGCGACGGCGATCTGCTGGCCGTTGCCGTTGAGGATGAAGCCCGCGATCAGGGTCGGCACCGCGGAGAACACCATGGTCACGGCGATCGCCACGATCAGCTTGGTGAAGATGATCGTGGGCCGCTTGATCGGCTTGGACAGCAGATACACCACCGAGCCGTCGTCGATCTCCGGGCCGATCGCACCGGTGCCCGCGATGACGCCGATGATCGGCACCATCGTGGCGAGCGCCAGGCCGCCCAGCAGGTCGGCCGCGGTCTGGTCGTCGGCGCCGGCCAGGCCGCGCACCACCACGGAGATCGCGATCAGCAGCATCGGCAGCGCGCCGAGGATGAGGGCCCGGCGACGGCCGAGCAGGGCCCGGTAGGTGAGCCGGGCGACTGTGGGGTCGTACATCTTCGGCCTCCTACGCCGCGACCAGATACGAGAAGACGGACTCGAGGGACTCGTCGGACGGCGAGACCGTGAGCAGCCGGATGCCGTGGTCCCGGGCGACCTTCGGCAGCAGGGTCGTGAAGCGGCCGAAGTCGACGGCCTGGATACGCAGCGCACCTTCGGTGAGGTCGACCTCGATGCCGGACGTCGACGGGTCGGCGATCAGCGCGGCCGCGAGAGCGCGGTCGTCGCTGGAGCGGACCAGATAGCGGTGCGGGCGGTCGGTCATCAGACGGCGGATCCTGCGGAAGTCGCCGCTGGCCGCGTGCCGTCCCGCGACGACGACCTCGATGTGCCGGGCCAGCTGCTCGACCTCCTCGAGGATGTGGGAGGAGAACAGCACCGTGCGGCCCTCGTCTCCCATCCGCCGGAGCAGGTCCATGAGCTGCATGCGCTGGCGCGGGTCCATGCCGTTGAAGGGCTCGTCGAGCAGCAGCAGCGAGGGGTCGTGGACCAGCGCGGAGGCCATCTTCACGCGCTGCCGCATGCCCTTGGAGTACGTGGCGATCTTCCGGTCCTGTGCGTACTCCATCTCGACCGTGGCCAGGGCCCGTTGGGCGGCCTTGGCACCCAGGCCGTGCAACTCGGCGTTGGCGACGACGAATTCGCGGCCGGTGAGGAAGTCGTACATCGCCTCGCGCTCGGGGACGATGCCGATGTGCTTGTAGATCTGCTCGTTGCGCCACACCGGCTGCCCGTCGAGCGTGACCGAGCCGGTGGAGGGGGCCAGGAAGCCGCCCATCATGTTGATCAGGGTGGACTTTCCGGCGCCGTTGGGGCCGAGCAGGCCGGTGACGCCGGGGCCGATGGTCATGGTGATGTCGTTGACGGCGACCACATTGCCGAACCAGCGGGAGACGTGGTCGATGGAGAGCGTGGTCACAGTCCCACCTTCCGGTAGCGGCGCATCAGGAGGCCGTAGCTGGCGGCGATGAGGCCCAGGACGACGAGGACGTACACCGCGCCCTCCCCGTTGGACGGTCCGGCTCCTCCGGGGAAGGCGGAGGAGGCGCCCAGGAAGGCCGACTGCACCCCGTCGATGAGCGTGACCGGCGAGAAGAGGCCGATCCACGGAACCGCGCCGGTGCTGCCCTGGGCGTCGGCGATGGCCTGGAGGGTGGAGACCGCGCCGTAGGAAATGGTCAGGACGGCGATCACGGCCGCGATGCCGAAGCCGCGGCGCGGGGTCACGGCCGCGATGACCAGGCCGATACCGGCGAAGAGCAGCGAGAGCAGCGTCACGGAGACCAGTCCCTGGCCGAATTCCTTGGTCTGGTGGGCGAAGCCCATCTTGGCCAGCAGCGAGCCCACGTACATCACGAGCAGCGGGGCACCGGTCAGGACGAACATCGCCGAGGCCAGTGCCGCGAACTTGGCGAGGACGTAGTCGGCGGTCTCGATGGGCCGCGAGAAGTACAGCGGTACGGTCTTGAAGCGCAGGTCGCGGGAGACGGACTGGGGCGCCTGCGAGGCGATGTACAGGCTGATGACGGCCTGCATCACGATCGCGTAGCGGGTGTAGGACACCGGCAGTTCGTGCGCCTTGGTGGCGACGGCGACCGCGACCATGATGGCCGCCGGCACGCACATCACCACGAACAGCAGCATCGGCAGCACCTTGGACTTCACCGAGCGGCCGAGGCCGTAGGAGCCGCGCAGGGACTGCGAGTACAGGGACCGGCGGGCGTAGGCGCGGCCCAGTCGGGGGCCGTCGTAGCTGCGGTAGCCGATGTTGTGGATGCGGGTCTGGTCACCCGCCGGTGTCGTCACGGTGGGCTCAACCGCCATGGCCGACCGCCTCCTTCCGCTGTGCCTCGCTCTGCTGTGCGTCGCTGTCCGCGTCGCTCGTGAAGACCTCCGAGATGTGGTGCCTGCGCTGCTCCATGCGCACCAGGCCGAGGCCCAGGTCGGCGACGACGTCGCGCACCAGGTCGTAGGTCTCCTCGCCCGTGGCGGTGAGCAGCAGGATGTGTCCGGCGCCGGGCAGACCGCCGCCCTCGTCGAGGGTGGTCACCCCGCGCGCGTGCAGCGCGTCGCGCACCGCGCGGGTGCCGTCGGGGTGCTCGTCCGTGTCGGTGACCTCGATCGCCAGCGTGGCCGTGGTCTGGGTGAAGTCCCGGGTGGAGCTGGAGCGCAGGAGCTTGCCGCCGTCGATGATGACGACGTGGTCGCAGGTGCGCTCCAGTTCGCCGAGCAGATGCGAGGTGACCAGGACCGAGATGCCGAAGTCGGTGTGGATGCGGCGGATCAGGCCGAGCATCTCGTCGCGGCCCACCGGGTCGAGGCCGTTGGTCGGCTCGTCCAGGAACACCAGCTGCGGGTCGTGGACCAGCGCCTGGGCGAGCTTCACCCGCTGCTTCATGCCGGTCGAGTAGCCGCCGATGGGGCGGTAGCGCTCCTCGTACAGACCGACGTGGCGCAGGGTGTCCGCGGTGCGCTCGCGGGCGGCGGCGGGGGGCAGGCCGGACATGCGGGCCATGTGGACGACGAACTCGGTGGCCGAGACGTCAGGCGGCAGGCAGTCGTGCTCCGGCATGTAGCCGACCCGCTCGCGGATGGCGGCGCCCTTGGTGGCGACGTCGAGGCCGAGCACCTCGGCGCGGCCCTCGGTGGCGGGGGACAGACCCAGCAGGATCTTGATCAGTGTGGACTTGCCGGCTCCATTGGCACCCACGAGCCCCGTCACACCGGGTCCCACGTCCACGGAGAGCCGGTCAAGCGCGGTCACCCGGGGGAACCGCTTGCTCAGGCTTTCGGTCGCGATCACAGTCACGTCGTCGACGGTAGTGACGCGCGCCACGCAAGTCGTCAGACCGCAGAGCCGTCTTGGCGTCAGACTCCAGTCGTACGGGGCCCTAGGGGATGCCCTTCCTGAGAGTTATCCACAGCTCATGATCCGGCCTATTGACGCCGCCTCTAACAACTGTCACATTCACCAGTGTCAAGTTACGGACACGTACCGCAGTCGACGGGACGGGGCGGCATGACGACGGCAGTGAACAGCGAACTCCCCGTGGAGCTGCGGGGATTCAGACGGGTCCAGCGCCTCGCGTACGAGTGCGCCGAGGCGGTGGCGGCACAGCTGGAGCCCGGGGTGACCGAGCGCGAGGCCGCGCGCATGCAGCGCGAGTGGCTGCGCGAGCGGGGCGTGCGGGACTGGTTCCACCTGCCCTTCGCCTGGTTCGGGGACCGGACGGCGTTCGTGAACTTCCGCGTGCCGCTCCAGTTCTTCCCGACCAACCGCCGCCTGGCGCCCGGGATGCCGTTCATCCTGGACATGGCCCCGGTGTACGAGGGATACACGGCGGACATCGGCTACTCGGGCTCGCTCGGCCTCAACCCGGTGCAGGACCGGCTGATGGCCGACCTCAAGGCGCACCGTGAGCTGATCCTGCGCGAGGTGCGCGAGCGGCGCCCGCTGCGCGAGATCTACGAGCACGTGGACCGCCTCATGGTCCGCCAGGGCTACGCGAACCGGCATCGCGCGTACCCCTTCGGGGTGATCGCGCACAAGGTGGACCGGGTGCGGCAGCGCCGCTGGTCGCCGCACCTGTTCGGGTTCGGCACGCAGTCCCTGAAGGGCCTGGCGGCCGACGCGCTGCGCGGCCACCGCGAGGGCTGGTCGCCCCTGTGGTCGCCGTACCGCTTCTCCGACCACCCGCCGCAGCCGGGCCTGTGGGCGGTCGAGCCCCACCTCGGCTTCCGGGGTACGGGCGCGAAGTTCGAGGAGATCCTGGTCGTCACCGACTCCCGGGACCCCGAACAGAGCGCCTTCTGGCTGGACGACGATCTGCCATGGGGGTCCCCCCGCGCGAGGTCGTTCGAGCGTGGGGGAGTGCGGCGCTGGGCGGAGGACGAGTGACGACGCTGAAGGACGCACGGGAGCGCCGGGTGCGGACGGGCGGGGTCGAGCTGTGCGTGGCGGAGCTCGGGGACCCGGCACAGCCGACGGTGGTCCTGGTGCACGGCTACCCGGACAGCAAGGAGGTCTGGTCGGAGGTCGCCGTCCGCCTCGCCGAGCGCTTCCACCTGGTGCTCTACGACGTCCGGGGCCACGGCCGGTCGACGGCACCGAAGCCGCTGCGCGGCGGCTTCACGCTGGCGAAGCTCACCGACGACTTCCTGGCGGTCGTGGACGCGGTCAGCCCGGACCGGCCGGTGCACCTGGTGGGCCACGACTGGGGTTCGGTGCAGTCGTGGGAGTTCGTCACGGTCAAGCGCACCGAGGGGCGCATCGCCTCGTTCACCTCGATGTCCGGCCCGTCCCTCGACCACTTCGGTCACTGGATCAACGCGCGCGTGAAGCGCCCGACACCCCGCCGGGTGGGCCAGCTCCTCGGCCAGGGCGCCAAGTCCTGGTACGTGTACCTCCTGCACACGCCCGTCCTGCCCGAACTGGCCTGGCGCGGCCCCCTCGGCAAACGCTGGCCGAAGATCCTGGAGCGGGTCGAGAAGGTCCCCGGCGGCGACTACCCGACGTCCTCGCTGCCCACGGACGCCGCGAACGGCGCCTGGCTGTACCGGGACAACGTACGCGCCCGCCTGCTCAGGCCACGCCCGGACGCGTACGCCCACGCGCCCGTGCAGCTCATCACACCCCTGGGGGACGCGTTCCTCTCCGAGAAGCTGTACGACGAACTGGAGCGGTGGGCTCCGCAGTCGACCCGGCGGACGCTGCCGGCCAAGCACTGGGTACCGCGCACCCGCCCCGATCAACTGGCCGCATGGATCGATGAATTCGTCACCGGCGTCGAGGGCGGCCGCCCCGAGGCGAAGCCCTCCGGACGCCACTGCGAACGGTTCGGCGGCCGGCTCGTGCTGGTCACCGGCGCCGGCAGCGGCATCGGGCGGGCTACGGCGTTCGCGTTCGCGGAGGCGGGCGCGCGCGTGGTGGCCGTCGACCGGGACGCGGAGTCCGCCGCCCGCACCGCGGAGCTGTCCCGGCTGCTCGGCGCACCCAAGGCCTGGGCGGAGACCGTCGACGTCTCCGACGAACAGGCCATGGAGAAGCTCGCCGAGAAGGTCGCCGACGAGTACGGCGTGGTGGATGTGCTGGTCAACAACGCCGGGATCGGGCTGTCGGGCTCCTTCTTCACCACGACACCGGACGACTGGCGCAAGGTCCTGGACGTCAACCTGTGGGGTGTCATCCACGGCTGCCGTCTCTTCGGCGGACAGATGGCCGAGCGGGGCCAGGGCGGCCACATCGTCAACATCGCGTCGGCCGCCGCGTACCAGCCCTCCAAGGCGCTGCCCGCCTACAGCACCTCCAAGGCGGCCGTCCTGATGCTGTCCGAGTGCCTGCGCGCCGAACTCGCCGGCCAGGACATCGGCGTGACGGCGATCTGCCCCGGCTTCGTCAACACCAACATCACCTCCACCGCACGCTTCACCGGAGTGGACGCGCAGGAGGAACGCCGCCGCCAGAAGCGGACGGCCCGCCTGTACGGGATGCGCAACTACCCACCGGAGAAGGTCGCGGAGGCGATCCTGCGAGCGGTGACCCGCAACGAGGCGGTGGTACCGGTGACCCCGGAGGCCCGTGGCGCACACTTCATGTCCCGTTTCATGCCGGGGGCGTTGAGAGCGATTGCCCGGGTGGAACCAAGGGTGTGAGGGCGGCGCAACCCGCCGAGCCGCGGGCAGTCGTGCCTCCCCAAGCTCTTCGAGCAGGGGGACCCCCAGGCGGCACGGGTGGGCGCAGCGGCACCCCGCAAGCGCCGGGCTGCGCGACCACCCCCGCCCAGCGCCAACCCCGGGCACCCCACCAAGGAACTCCACATGACCGACCCCCCGGCCAACTCCACGTACCGCATCGAAGACCTGGCCCACCACACCGGCACCACGGTGCGAACCATCCGCGCCTACCAGGACCGCGGCCTCCTCCCCCGCCCCGAACGCCGGGGCAGGGCCAACGTCTACTCCGACGTCCACGTCACCCGCCTCCGCCAGATCGCCGACCTCCTCGACCGCGGCTACACCCTGGCCTCCATCAAGGAACTCCTGGAGGCCTGGGACACCGGCCGCGGCCTGGGCGGCGTCCTCGGCCTGGTCACCGAGGTCGAGGGCCCGTGGACCGACGAGGAGCCCTCCTGGGTCTCCCGCGCGGAGCTGGACGCCCGCTTCGGCGGCACCCCCGACGACGACGCCGTGGCCGAGGCGGTCGAACTCGGCGTGCTCGAACCCGTACCCGCAGACCCCGACTCGTTCCTCGTGCCGAGCCCCCAAGAGCTGGCTGTCGCAGTCGAGTTGCACACGGCCGGAGTCCCGCTGTCCGCGATCACCAGCCACCTGCGGGAGTTGAGGGTCCAGGTCGAGCACATAGCCACCCGTTTCCTGGAGTTCACGACCGAGCACGTCTTCGCCCGGTACCTGGACGACCCGCACCGTCTCACCGACGACCGGGCGGCGGAGGCGGCCTCGCTCGTACGACGTCTGCGCCCCCTCGCGCAGCAGACCGTGGACGCCGAACTCGCCCGCGCGATGCGCCTGTTCGCCACCCGTCATCTGCGCCGACAACTGGGCGCGGGAGATCCACGAAAACCGGTCGAGGAGAGCCGTCCCGTACCCATCCCGGCGGACACGATCCAGGCTGTGGAACGGCTGGTTGGTGCCGAACGGGCTGCCGAATTCATCGCGCTGGCAGCCGAACGTGAGGTGCGCGCCCGGCTCTTGGACGACCTGATGACAAGTCACGCCTCCATGAAGGATCTTGACGAAACTCCCTGAATCGCCCACCACTTGTCCACAACTTCGTCAATTCCCCTGTGGATAACAGGACTTGGTTGTGGACCAAACCTCCGAGCGAAAATAACCTGCGTGATCCGCGTCTCTCCCGCACGCTGGTGGAGTGAAGGAAAGAGAGATGGACGAGAGGCGCACCGTGAAGGTGTCGAAGTACCTCTCGAAGCACCTGCGGCACCAGCCCGAACGGATCGGCCTCACGCTCGACGAGGGCGGCTGGGTCGAGATCGACACCCTGATCGCCGCGGCGGCCGCGCACGGATTCCGGTTCAGCCGCGCCGAGCTCGACCATGTGGTGGCCGCCAACGACAAGAAGCGGTTCGCCGTCGAGGGCACTCGGATCCGCGCCAGCCAGGGCCACAGCATCGAGGTCGACCTCGGACTGCCCCCGGCGACCCCGCCGCCGTACCTGTACCACGGGACCGTCGCCCGCAACCTGGAGTCGATCCGCGCGGCGGGGCTCAGACCGATGAACAGGCACGACGTACACCTCTCGGCCGACCGCGAGACCGCGACCCGGGTCGGGGCCCGCCGCGGCCGCCCCGTCGTACTGACCGTCGACGCGGCTGCCATGCACCGCGCCGGCCATGTCTTCCACATCAGCGCGAACGGCGTGTGGCTGACACAGGCCGTACCACCGGAGTACCTCCGCTTCGCCGAGCCGCACTGACCCCCCTTCCGCTCGGCCTCACCCCGTGGCTGAGCGGCCGCATACGGTGACCGTTTCGGCCCTGGTCGTGGGGTCCCCTTAGTCTCGAACGCATGAGTCTGCGTCTGAGCACCGTGATCCTCCCGTACCGTCGCTGGCACGAAGGCGGCCGTTCGGCCTGGACGCGTGCCGAGCAGCTCGGCTTCCACACCGCCTACACCTACGACCACCTGACCTGGCGCAGCTTCCGCGACGGTCCGTGGTTCGGCGCCATACCGACGCTGACCGCCGCCGCGGCCGCCACCGACCACCTCCGCCTGGGCACGCTGGTGACCTCGCCGAACTTCCGGCACCCGGTGACCCTCGCCAAGGAGCTGATCTCGCTCGACGACATCTCCGGCGGCCGGATCACGCTGGGCATCGGCGCGGGCGGCACCGGCTTCGACGCCACGGCGCTCGGCCAGGACCCGTGGAGCCCGCGCGAGCGCGCGGACCGCCTCGCCGAGTTCGTACCGCTGCTGGACCGGCTGCTCACCGAGGACTCGGTGTCGTACGAGGGGGACTTCTACTCGGCGCACGAGGCATACAACATCCCGGGCTGTGTGCAGCGCCCCCGGCTGCCCTTCGCGGTGGCCGCCACCGGCCCCCGCGGGCTGAAGCTCGCCGCGCGGTACGGGCAGGCGTGGGTGACCACCGGCGACCCCAAGCTGTACGAGAACGGCACGCCGGAGGAGTCGGTCCGTGCGCTGCGCGGCCAGACCGAGAAGCTGGCCGACGCCTGCGCCACGCTCGGACGGGACGTGGCCGGCCTCGAGAAGATCCTGCTCACCGGCTTCACCCCGGACCGCGGCCGCCCGCTGGAGTCCCTGGACGCGTTCGTGGACTTCGCGGGCCGGCACCAGGAGCTGGGCTTCACCGAGATCGTGCTCCACTGGCCCATCCCCGACTCGGACTTCGCCGCGGACGAGAAGGTCTTCGAGCAGATCGCCATGGAGGCCCTGGCGCAACTGGACTGACCCGGCCCGGTGCCACCCGGCCACATCGCCGTCGGCCACACGTCATCTGTGTCTCATCTGTGCGGGCTCTCGCACTGCCGTGCTGGCATATGCGCGAGAATGACCCGGTGACCTCAGCCACCGGAACGCCCGAGACCCCGGCCTCCCCCAAACTCTCGACCGCGCTCGAGCAGGCAGGCAGCCCCGTCGTCCCGCCGCGGCTGATCGCCACCGACCTCGACGGCACCCTGCTGCGTGACGACAAGTCGGTGTCCCCGCGTACGGTCGCCGCGCTGGCCGCCGCCGAGGAAGCGGGCATCGAGGTCTTCTTCGTGACCGGCCGCCCGGCCCGCTGGATGGACGTGGTCAGCGACCACGTCCACGGCCACGGCCTGGCGATCTGCGGCAACGGCGCCGCCGTCGTCGACCTGCACGGCGGCCCCGGCACCCACCGGTTCGTGAAGGTGCGCGAACTGGCCCGGCAGAACGCCCTCGACGCCGTACGCCTGCTGCGCGACGCGGCGCCCGGCACGGTGTACGCGGTCGAGCAGACATACGGCTTCCACCAGGAACCGGCCTATCCGAAGCTGCACATGGAGATACCGGACAACCTCGCGCCGGCCGAGGAGCTCCTGGCGTCCGACGGCCCGGGTGCCGCCGAGCCGGTGCTCAAGATCCTCGCCTATCACCCGGATCTCGACCCCGACGCGTTCCTCACCCTCGCCCGCCTCGCCGTCGGCGACCGTGCGAACGTCACCCGCTCCAGCCCCAGCGCCCTGCTGGAGCTCAGCGGCCCCGGCGTCTCCAAGGCCAGCACCCTCGCCCTGTGCTGCGCCGAGCGCGGCATCTCGCACGAGGAGGTCGTCGCCTTCGGGGACATGCCCAACGACGTGGAGATGCTGACCTGGGCGGGTCAGTCGTACGCGATGGGCAACGCGCACCCGGACGTGCTGGCCGCGGCGTCGGGCCGGACGGTCGCCAACAACGAGGACGGCGTGGCCGTCGTCATCGAACAGTTGCTGACGGCCCGGGCGTAGCCTCATCGGGCCGCGGGCGGGCCTGCCCGTACGGCGGGACCGTGTCAGCGCACCCCGCCCGGCAGACCGCCTCAGCGGACTCCCACCGGCAACTCCGCCTCGGCCTCCCGCTCCACCATGGTGCGCAACGGCCCGTCCGCGGCGGCCAGTTCGGCGTACGGTCCGTGCTGCACCACGCGTCCCTCGTCCAGCACGATCACCTCGTCCACCGCGTCGAGTCCGGCGAGACGGTGGGTGATGAGCAGCGTCGTACGACCCTCGGTGGCGGCCAGCAGATCGGCGGTGAGCGCGTCGGCGGTGGGCAGATCCAGGTGCTCGGCAGGCTCGTCGAGCACGAGGACCGGGAAGTCGGCGAGCAGCGCGCGGGCGAGCGCCAGCCGCTGTCGCTGTCCGCCGGACAGCCGCGCGCCGTGCTCGCCGACGAGCGTGTCGAGCCCGTCGGGCAGCCCGTCCGCCCAGTCGAGCAGCCGGGCCCGCGCCAGCGCGTCCCTCAGCTCCGCCTCGGTCGCGTCCTTCTTCGCGAGCAGCAGGTTCTCGCGGACGGAGCTGTCGAAGAGGTGCGCGTCCTGGGCGCACAGTCCGACGAGCCGCCGTACATCGTCGCCGTCCAGCGCGTACGCGTCCACACCGGCCAGCGTGTAGGAGCCCGCGCTCGGGTCGAGGAACCGCAGCAGCACCTGGGCGAGGGTCGTCTTGCCGGACCCGGACGGTCCGACCACGGCGACCCGGCGCCCTTCCTCCAGTGCCAGGTCGAGCCCGGTGAGCGCCTCCCGGTGCTGCCCGGAGTACCTGGCGGCCAGCCCCTTCACCACGACCGGGAACGGTGACGCGGGCGCCTGCCGCGGCCGCTCCGGCTCCCGTACGGGCTCGGGGGCGTCCAGGATCTCGTACACCCGCTCCGCGCTCCGGCGCACCCGCTGCCGGTACCGCACGGCGACCGGCAGTCCGAGGACAGCCTCGAAGGCGGCCAGCGGAATGAGGACGACCACGGCCATCGCCACCCCGTCCAGCCGGCCCCCGGCGACCGCCTGGGCGCCCAGCAGGGCGGTGGCCGCCACGGTCAGGCCGGAGATCAGCGCGGTGAGTCCGTCGCCGAGCGCGGTGGCGGTGGCGGCGCGCGAGGCGATCCGGGTGAGGGTGCCGTCGGCCCGCCGGGCCGCGTCGGTACGGGCGGGCAGCGCGCCGGCGACCGTCAGCTCGGCGGTGCCGGTGAGCAGGTCGGTCACTCGCGTCGCGAGGTCTCCCCGGGCGGGCGCCAGCCGTCGCTCGTCGCGCCGCGCCACGGCGCCGGTCAGCAGCGGTACGCCGATCCCGGCCGCGAGCAGTCCCGCCGCGAGCGCGGCTCCGGCCCCGGGCACCAGCCAGGCGGTGAACGCCACGGACCCGGCGGACACGGCCACCGCGACCCCCGCGGGCAGCAGCCAGCGCAGCCAGTAGTCCTGCAGCGCGTCCACGTCGGCGACGAGCCGGGACAGCAGGTCACCCCTGCGGGCCGTACGGAGCCCGGCGGGCGCCAGCCGCTCCAGCCGCCGGTACACGGCGACCCGGGTGTCGGCCAGCATCCGCAGCACGGCGTCGTGCGACACCAGCCGCTCCGCGTACCGGAACACGGCCCGCCCGATGCCGAAGGCCCGGGTCGCCGTCACGGCCACCATCAGATACAGCACGGGCGGCTGCTGCGAGGCACGCGAGATGAGCCACCCGGAGGTGGCCATCAGCCCGACGGCAGAGCCGAGCGCCAGACTCCCGAGCAGCAGCGCGAGGGCGAGGCGTCCGCGTCGAGGGCCGGCGAGAGCGCGGACACGGGCGAGCACCCGCCCCTTGGGCTTGGTGGGGCCCGCTTCGGGCCCGTCCTCGGCAGGACCGCCGGCCGGCACCGCCTCGACGGAGCGCGCGTCCTGCGACCCGGCAACGGCGGAAGCGGGGGAGGCGGTGGCCGCAGCGGCGGAGAACTCGGCAGCCTCCAGCCGCACCACGCGGTCGGCGACACCGAGCAATGCCGGTCGGTGCACGACCAGCAGGACGGTCCGCCCCACCGCCAGCCGTCGCACCGCCGTCACGACCTCGGACTCGGTCGCCCCGTCGAGCGCGGCCGTCGGCTCGTCCAGCAGGAGTACGGGCCGGTCGGCGAGGAACGCCCGGGCCAGCGCGAGCCGTTGCCGCTGCCCGGCGGAGAGCCCGGCCCCGTCCTCGCCGAGCACGGTGCCGGCCCCCTGGGGCAACGCGTCCACGAACTCCAGGGCTCCCGCGTCGCGCAGCGCCCGCCGTACGGTTTCGTCGTCCGCGTCGGGACGCGCCAGCCGTACGTTCTCCGTTATGGTCCCGGCGTACAGGTGCGGCCGCTGCGGCACCCAGGCGATGCACGAGCGCCACTGGTCCAGGTCGACGTCGGCCAGATCGACTCCCCCGATCCGCACCCGGCCCTCACTGGGCCGTACGAACCCGAGCAGGACGTTCAGCAGCGTCGACTTGCCCGCACCACTCGGCCCGACCAGGGCGACGGTCTCTCCGGGGTCGACGGCGAAGGAGACATCCGTCACGGCATCCATGGACCGCCCGGGATACCGGACCGTCACGCCCTCGAAGGCGAGCGCTCCCGAGGGCACCGGCCCGGTCCCGGACTCGGGCACCGGCGTCTCCAGCACGGCGAAGATCTCCTCGGCGGCGGCAAGTCCCTCCGCCGCCGCGTGGTACTGCGCCCCCACCTGGCGCAGCGGCAGATACGCCTCGGGCGCCAGCACCAGGATGAGCAGCCCGGTGTACAGGTCCATGTCGCCATGGACGAGCCGCATGCCGATCGTCACCGCGACCAGCGCGACCGACAGCGTCGCGAGCAGCTCCAGCGCGAAGGAGGAGAGGAACGCGATCCGCAGGGTCCGCATGGTCGCCTGGCGGTACTCACCGGTGATACGGCGGATGGAGTCGGCCTGCGCCTTGGCACGCCCGAAGACCTTCAGGGTGGGCAGCCCCGCGACGACGTCCAGGAAGTGCCCCGAGAGCCGGGACAGCAGCCGCCACTGACGGTCCATCCGGGACTGGGTGGCCCAGCCGATCAGCGCCATGAAGAGGGGGATGAGCGGCAAAGTGCCGACGATGATCGCCGCCGACATCCAGTCCTCGGTGAGGATCCGCGCCAGCACCGCGGCCGGTACGACCACGGCGAGCCCCAGCTGCGGCAGATAGCGGGAGAAGTAGTCGTCGAGGGCGTCGACACCACGCGTGGCCAGGGTGACCAGGGAACCGGTCCGCTGTCCGCTCAGCCACCCGGGGCCCAGTGCCGCTGCGCGCTCCAGGAGCCGTCCGCGCAGCTCGGACTTGACTGCCGCGCTCGCCCGGTGCGCGGCGAGCTCGGTGAGCCAGGAAACCAGCGCACGGCCGCCGGCGACGGCCACCAACAACACCAGGGCGGCGCGCAGTTCACTCGCCGAACGGCCGTGCTGGAAGGCGCCGACCACCACTTCGGCGATGAGCATGGCCTGGGCGATGACGAGTCCGGCGCCGAGGGCACCCAGGGCGACGACCGCCACCAGGAAAAGTCGCGTGGCGCGGGCGTAACGCAGAAGACGCGGATCGATTGGTTTCACGTGAAACATGCCCTTCGGCCCGAGGAGGGGTGTTTCACGTGAAACGTGGTGAACACCCCTCCTGCCAGACTCAGTGCGCGGGTTCGGCGATGTGCTGCGTGCCGATCCGCTTGCGGAACACCCAGTACGTCCAGCCCTGGTAGAGCAGCACGATCGGCGTGGCGATCCCTGCGCACCAGGTCATGATCTTCAGGGTGTACGGGCTCGACGAGGCGTTGGTGACCGTGAGGCTCCAGTCACCGTTGAGCGAGGACGGCATGACGTTCGGGAAGAGCGACAGGAAGAGCATCGCCACGGCGGCCACGATCGTGACACCGGACAGGGCGAACGACCATCCCTCGCGGCCCGCCTGGTTGGCCACCAGGGCGGCGACCAGTGCGACGACCGCCACGATCATGGCCGCCAGGCTCTTGCCGTCACCGCTGTCGACCTGCGTCCACAGCAGGAAGATCACAGCCAGCACGGCCGTGACGAGGCCGACCCTCAGCGCAAGCTTCCGCGCCCGCTCCCGGATGTCCCCGACCGTCTTGAGCGCGGTGAACACCGCACCGTGGAAGGTGAACAGCGTCAGCGTCACCAGGCCGCCGAGAAGCGCGTACGGATTCAGCAGATCCCACACGCTGCCGACGTACTCGGCATGCTCGTCGATCTTCACGCCCCGCACGATGTTGCCGAAGGCCACACCCCACAGGAGGGCGGGGATCAGCGAGCTCCAGAAGATCGCGTTCTCCCAGTTGCGCTGCCAGTTCTCCTCGGGCCGCTTCGCCCGGTACTCGAAGGCGACACCCCGGACGATCAGACTGACCAGGATGACCAGCAGCGGCAGATAGAAGCCTGAGAAGAGCGTGGCGTACCACTCGGGGAAGGCGGCGAAGGTCGCGCCGCCGGCCGTGAGCAGCCACACCTCGTTACCGTCCCAGACAGGGCCGATGGTGTTGATCAGCACCCGCTTCTCGGCCCGGTTCCGGGCGAGAAGCTTGGTGAGGATGCCGACTCCGAAGTCAAAACCCTCCAGGAAGAAGTAGCCGATCCACAGGACGGCGATCAGGACGAACCAGACGTCGTGAAGTTCCATGACTGCAGCTCCCTCGGCCTAGTACGAGAAGGCCATCGGCTTGTCGGCGTCACGGGCCTCGCCGCCGATCTTCGTGGGCGGGTTGAGGTCGGCCTCGGTGAGCTCGGGCGGGCCGGCCTTGACGTACTTCACCAGCAGCTTGACCTCGACCACGGCGAGGATCGCGTACAGCAGGGTGAAGACGGTCATCGAGGTGAGGACCTCGGCCTGGGAGACGCCGGGGGAGACCGCGTGGCGGGTCTGCAGGACGCCGTAGACGACCCAGGGCTGGCGGCCCATCTCGGTGAAGATCCAGCCCCAGGAGTTGGCGATCAGCGGGAAGGCCAGGGTCCAGATCGCGATGCGCCAGGACCAGGTGGTGAGCTTCGGGCCGAACGCCTTGTTCTTGAACAGGACCAGATGCGGCACTTCGTCTTCGCTCACCCGCAGGTGCTGCGGCAGCATGAACCTCTTCCGGGTCAACCAGAGTCCGGCCAGACCGATGGCGAAGGACGCCATGCCGAAGCCGATCATCCAGCGGAAGGACCAGAAGGTGACGGGGATGTTCGGCCGGTAGTCACCGGGCCCGAACTTCTGCTGCTCGGCCTTGTTGACGTCGTTGATGCCGGGCACATAGGAGTTGAAGTCGTCGTTCGCGAGGAAGGACAGCACGCCCGGCACCTCTATCGCGACCGTGTTGTGGCCCTTCTCCACATCTCCGTACGCGAAGATCGAGAACGGTGCGGAGTCCTGGCCGTCCCACAGGGCCTCGGCGGCGGCCATCTTCATCGGCTGCTGCTTGAACATGACCTTTCCGAGGGTGTCGCCGCTGACCGCGGTGAGCAGACCGGCGATGACCACGGTGATCAGACCGAGCCGCAGCGAGGTCTTCATCTCCGTGATGTGCTTCTTGCGGGACAGGTGGTAGGCGGCGATGCCGACCATGAAGGCGCCGCCGGTCAGGAAGGCCGCGGCGAGCGTGTGGAAAGCCTGGGCCAGCGCGGTGTTCTGGGTCAGGACGTGCCAGAAGTCGGTGAGCTCGGCACGCCCCTTCGCCTGGTTGATCCGGTAGCCGACGGGGTGCTGCATCCATGAGTTGGCCGCGAGGATGAAGTACGCCGACAGGAACGTGCCGATCGAGACCATCCAGATGCAGGCCAGGTGGATCTTCTTGGGCAGCTTGTCCCAGCCGAAGATCCACAGACCTATGAAGGTGGACTCGAAGAAGAAGGCGATCAGGGCCTCGAAGGCGAGCGGTGCGCCGAAGATGTCGCCGACGAAGCGTGAGTAGTCGGACCAGTTCATGCCGAACTGGAACTCCTGCACGATGCCGGTGACGACGCCCATCGCGATATTGATCAGGAAAAGCTTGCCCCAGAACTTGGTCGCTCTGAGGTACTTCTCCTTTTCCGTGCGCACCCACGCCGTCTGCAGGCCGGCCGTAAGGGCCGCCAGCGAGATCGTCAAGGGCACGAACAGGAAGTGGTAGACGGTGGTGATGCCGAACTGCCAACGCGCCAGTGTCTCCGGCGCCAAAGCCAAGTCCACGTCGACAATCTCCTTACATGCCGTGGTCAAGCGGCAGTTTGCCCCTTATGTCACACACAACGGCGGAGCAACCGGGACACGCTTGTGAACGCGTTCACATTCACAAGCAATTATGACGCATGACCGTTCGATGTCGGAGGGGTGGGGGGTCCTAAGTAGAATCCGACGGACCTGGCCGAAAAGGGCCGGTGGGCCCATGGCGCACAGGGGCTTCCCCTGCCCACGGCGACGCCTGGCGTCTCCGTTCCACGTGAAACGGACGCCCACCAGATCGTGGCGCCCGGCACCATCGCGCTCTGGCCGGAGGGCGAGGCTCTCGCCCTCCCCTACGGCCCCACACCGATCTCGCGAGGCGACGAGTGCCGCCTCGCGAGCCCGTGCAACGTCTCGGGCCGCCTCGACGGCGACCCGGGCAGCGTGGCACTCATGGACGAGTAAGGCTTCCTCAGAGCTCCTTGCGGAACGACTCCGCCACCTTCACGAAGATGTCGTTCGCCTCGTGCTCTCCGACCGTCACCCGCACACCCTCGCCGGGGAACGGCCGGACCACGACGCCGTGCTGTTCGCAGGCAGCCGCGAAGGCGGCCGTGTCCTCTCCCAGCCGCAGCCAGACGAAGTTGGCCTGGGTCTCGGGCACCGTCCAGCCCTGGGCGCGCAGCGCGTCGACCACACGCTGACGCTCGCACACCAGCGAACCGACCCGGCCGAGCAGTTCGTCCTCGGCGCGCAGCGAGGCGATCGCCGCCTCCTGCGCAAGCTGGCTCACACCGAACGGCACGGCCGTCTTACGCAGCGCCGCCGCCACCGGCTCATGCGCGATCGCGAACCCTACGCGCAGCCCGGCGAGTCCATAGGCCTTCGAGAAGGTACGCAGAACACAGACGTTCGGCCGGCTGCGGTAGAGCTGCGCGCCGTCCGGCACCTCCGGGTCGCGGATGAACTCCCGGTAGGCCTCGTCCAGCACCACCAGGACATCGCGGGGCACCCGGTCGAGGAACCGCTCCAGCTCGGCCCGCCGTACGACCGTGCCCGTCGGGTTATTGGGGTTGCAGACGAAAATCAGCCGGGTCCGGTCGGTAATCGCGTCCGCCATCGCGTCCAGGTCGTGCACATCGCCCGGCGTGAGCGGCACCCGCACCGATCGCGCACCACTGATCTGCGTGATGATCGGGTAGGCCTCGAAGGACCGCCAGGCGTAGATGACCTCGTCGCCGGGGCCGCTGGTGGCCTGGATCAGCTGCTGGGCGACGCCGACGGAGCCGGTGCCGGTGGCCAGATGGGAGAGCGGGACGTCGAAGCGCTCCGACAGCTCGTCCATCAGCCCGCCGCACGCCATGTCCGGGTAGCGGTTGAAGTTCGCGGCGGCCGCGGTCACCGACTCCATGACCCCGGGCAGCGGAGGGTAGGGGTTCTCGTTGGAGGACAGCTTGTAGGCGACCGGGCCGTCGGCCGCGGCGGGCTTGCCCGGCTTGTAGGTGGGGATACCCTCCAGCTCGGCGCGCAGCTTCGGGCTCGTCTCGCTCACCGCAGTCCTCCTCGCGACCCCCGGCGGACCGTCCGCGCCGCCGGCTTTCAATACTGCTCACCTTATGAGGATTCGGCGCTCCTGCGTACAGGTGAGGAGCGACGGGAAACAGTGAGGCGCAAACCACATCAGCCCCACCCGCATCAGGGGCATCACCGCATGAAGATGTACGAAACGGGGGGCGCGTCGCACATATATCTACGCGCCGGTGGCTCACGCCGTGGCGCGCATCGCTCGTCAAGGTGAGTTGAGACCTCTTCGAAACATCGGGCCCTTGGCAGGCCCATGCGCGCCGACAAGTCACGTCCTGCCATTGGATCGTTCAACTGACTTTCTTTCTAAGGCAGTTGACCCCTTATGACCATGCAGAAACGTGCCTGTCAACGCGTGCATATGCGTCCGCACTACCCCACCGCCTGAGCCCTACTATCGGCTCGCCATGACAGCAGCAGGGAAGCACCAGGTGAGCCGCGCGGAAACCTCACGTCGAGGCAGTCGGCCGGGTCGAGCGGGCATCAGAGACGTCGCCGCCGCCGCCGGGGTCTCCATCACGACCGTGTCCGACGCCCTCAACGGCAAGGGCCGGCTCCCGGACGCCACCCGGCGCCATGTCCGCGAGGTCGCCGACCGGCTGGGGTACCGCCCCTCGGCCGCCGCCCGCACACTCCGTACCGGCAAGTCGGGGCTCATCGGCCTCACCGTGACGACGTACGGGGATGAACCTTTCACCTTCACCGAGTTCGCGTACTTCGCCGAAATGGCCCGCGCCGCGACCTCGGCCGCACTCGCCCGCGGCTACGCCCTGGTGATCCTGCCCGCGACCTCGCGCCACGACGTGTGGTCGAACGTCGCCCTGGACGGCACGGTCGTCATCGACCCCTCCGACCAGGACCCGGTGGTCAGCGAGCTGGTCCGGCAGGGCCTGCCGGTCGTCTCCGACGGCCGCCCGGCCGGTTCGCTCCCGGTCACGGCATGGGTCGACAACGATCACGAGGCCGCCGTACTCGGCATCCTCGACCATCTCGCCGACGCGGGCGCCCGCCGGATCGGTCTGCTCACGGGGACGACGACGGACACGTACACCCATCTGTCGACCACCGCGTATCTGCACTGGTGCGAACGGGTCGGCCAGGACCCGGTGTACGAAGCCTATCCGGCGCACGACCCGTGTGCCGGCGCCGTCGCCGCCGACCGGCTGCTGGCCCGCCCCGACCGCCCCGACGCCGTCTACGGCCTCTTCGACCCCAACGGCACCGACCTGCTGGCCGCCGCCCGCCGCTACGGTCTGCGCGTCCCGGACGATCTGCTGCTGGTGTGCTGCAGCGAGTCCACGGTGTACGCCAACACCGAGCCGCCCATCACCACGCTCTCCCTGAAGCCCCGGCGCATCGGCACGGCCGTGGTCCAGCTCCTCATCGACGCCATCGAGGGAGTCGAGTCGGAGCACCCGGTCGAGCAGGTGATACCGACCGAACTGATCGTGCGCACATCGTCCCAGCGCCGTTCGCCGCGGACGACGGTCAGCCCGCCGCGGGTGCCGGAGGAGAAGTAGTACCACTGGGCCGACGGGCCGGGCTCGTGGAAGCCCGGCCGGACCGTCGGAAGGGGGCAGCGGCACCGGGAGCCGGCGGTCACGAGTGCATCACACCTTCGGGGCCCGGCTCGACAGCCGCCCACAGGAACTCGTCGGCTCGACGGCAGCCGTCGTCCGCATCACAACAGCGGGTCGCCGAGGTGCGACAGCGGGTCGTCAGCCTGACGCCAGGAGGTCGTCCGCTCGGTGCCATGGCAGCCGTCGGAAGGTGAAAGCCCTGCCCAAAAGGGGCGAAAGCCGCGTTGAACTGGAGTCTTGCTCCGATTCACCACCCCTGGGTCATCACATGGCGCGATCCGCATTCCTATGATGGGCCCACGACACCGCGGGCCGCTGCGACCAGGCAGTCCGAACCGGTGCAGATGCGGCGCGATGGTGGAGGGGTCTGATGACTCAGGGGGCCGGTCAGGGACCCGAAGTGGAGCGGACGGCGACGTTGCGCGACTTCCGGGTACCCGGGTACGTCCATGAGACCGGTCCGTATGCCCACAGCACCCACCCCGGCAACACCGTCGCCCCCGTGGACGAGGGCTACCCGGAGGGGTACACACCGACCCAGCGCGACCTGCCCGTCATCAACCGGGGCGACACGCTCCAGGTGCCCGTCGAACCGGCAACCGCACCGGCCCCGCGGCAGACCACCGGCACGGGCCCGCTGTATGTCGTCGGGGACGTGCACGGCTATCTCGACGACCTGATCGCCGCCCTCCGGGAGAAGGGCCTGATCGACTCGGCCGGCCAGTGGTGCGCGGGCACCGCCCGGCTGTGGTTCCTCGGTGACTTCACCGACCGCGGCCCGGACGGCATCGGCGTCATCGACCTGGTGATGCGGCTGTCCGCCGAGGCCGCCGCGGCCGGCGGCTACTGCAAGGCGCTCATGGGCAACCACGAACTCCTGCTGCTCGGCGCCAAGCGGTTCGGCGACACCCCCGTCAACTCCGGCGCGGGCACCGCCACCTTCCAGGCCGCCTGGCTGCTCAACGGCGGCCAGAAGACCGACATGGACCGCCTCCAGGACCACCATCTGCAGTGGATGGCCCGTCTCGACGCCGTCGAGGAGGTCGACGGCTATCTGCTCGTCCACTCCGACACCACCGCCTACCTGGACTACGGCGACTCGATCGAGGCGGTCAACGACACGGTCCGCGAGACGCTCACGCGCAACGACGCGGACGAGTGCTGGGACCTGTTCCGCAAGTTCACCAAGCGCTTCTCCTTCCGCGACGAGGGCGGCGCCGACGCCGTGCGCTCCCTCCTCGATACGTACGGCGGTACGCGCATCGTTCACGGTCACAGCCCCATTCCGTACCTGCTGGGCGAGGTCGGGTCGGAGGACGGCGAGGAGGATGCCGGTCCCGTGGTCGAAGGACCGCACGTCTACGCCGACGGCCTGGCCATCGCCATGGACGGCGGTGTGACCATGGCCGGAAAGCTGCTGGTCCAGCAACTTCCCCTGGATAACTGAGCGTTCCACGGGCAGGCGTCCCCCGACGGCGTACATGCAGGCCAGCACCCAATTTCTGGCAACCCCCTGTCACCGCGTGCCGTCGCGGCTCTACCATCGGCTTATCCGTAGCAGGCTCCCCTCCGTTTCTGCCCGACGGCTCGCCGGCGTGCGAGCCCCAAGCCCTACGGAGCATCGGGGGATGCACATGAATAGCGTTCCGCAGCACCTGCACAGCGAGGACCGCCAGGAATACGAGCGGATCCTCGATGAGGCGCTGCGCTCCGCACCACACCGCCCGGAACTGGCCGCTGTGGGACAGCGGCTGAACACCGAACAGCTGCGCACCATGGCGCTGAACGCCACCACACTCATCACGGCGGCCGCGGCGACCGAGTACCAGCACTATGTGAAGGTCCGCGAGGAACTGCGCCAGCCGGCGCCGTCCACCCCGTCGTCCAGCGGTGAATCCGGCTCCGGTGAGCCGGGCGTCGCGGGCGCGATGGGGCTCGCCACCACCCTCGGCGAGGCCGCCGAGACCACCGGCGCGGGCGCCGTCGCCGTCGTCGCGGTCCTCGCCCCCGTCCTCGCCGGAACCGCCGCGGCGATATTCCTGCTGGTCGGCTACATACTGAAGATGCTGGACCCCGAGCCGGCATTCGCTCAGACCATGCTGACGGCGGGATGGGTGTTCGGCGCCATGACCGCGGCCGCGATCCTCGTCGCCGCGGTCGGGCTGCTGCTCACCGCCCTGCGCAACAGCCCCTCGCTGGACGCCGGAGCCTACGGCGAGGCGAACGGAGAGGTGGCCCGGGCCAGGGAAGCCTGGCGAGAAGCCCTGCTGGAACGCGGCGTCCTCCCCTTCCTGCAGGAAGCCCTCGCCAACCCCGGCACGACCGCACTGCACCGCACGACCCCGCCGGCGCCGACCAGCCGCATGCCGCGCCTCGGTTACGACCGCCCGGGCTTCAGCAGCCCCGACGACGGCGGCACCCCGGGCCCACGCCCGAGCTTCACCAGCCCGGACTACACGAGCCCGGACTTCGGAGGCCCGGAACACCAGCCGGAATAGCCCCGGCTTGCGCCCCCGACGGGGCGCAAGCCGGGCAACCGGCAACGGAGTAACCGCCGGATCAGTCGGCGATCGGCAGATACACCCGATTACCCGCGGCCGCGAACTCCTTCGACTTCTGAGCCATGCCCTCCTCGATCTCCACCCGGCTGCCACCGTGTTCACGGCGGATGTCCTGGGAGATCTTCATCGAGCAGAACTTCGGCCCGCACATCGAGCAGAAGTGAGCGGTCTTGGCCGGCTCCGCCGGCAGGGTCTCGTCGTGGAACTCCCGTGCCGTGTCCGGGTCCAGGGCGAGGTTGAACTGGTCCTCCCACCGGAACTCGAAGCGCGCGTCGGACAGCGCGTCGTCCCACTCCTGCGCACCGGGGTGCCCCTTGGCGAGGTCGGCTGCGTGGGCGGCGATCTTGTAGGTGATGACGCCGGTCTTGACGTCGTCACGGTTGGGCAGGCCCAAGTGCTCCTTGGGCGTGACATAGCAGAGCATGGCCGTGCCCCACCAGGCGATCATCGCGGCACCAATGCCGGAAGTGATGTGGTCGTACGCCGGCGCGACGTCCGTCGTCAGCGGGCCGAGCGTATAGAACGGAGCTTCATCGCAGATCTCCTGCTGAAGGTCGATGTTCTCCTTGATCTTGTGCATCGGGACGTGTCCCGGCCCCTCGATCATGGTCTGAACATCAAAACGCTTGGCGATCCGGTTGAGTTCCCCGAGCGTTCGGAGTTCCGCGAACTGCGCCTCGTCGTTGGCGTCGGCGATCGAGCCCGGCCGAAGGCCGTCGCCCAGCGAGTACGTGACGTCGTAGGCGGCGAGGATCTCGCAGAGTTCCTCGAAGTTCTCGTACAGGAACGACTCCTTGTGGTGCGCGAGGCACCAGGCCGCCATGATCGAGCCGCCGCGCGAGACGATGCCGGTCTTGCGGTTCGCGGTGAGCGGGACATACGGCAGGCGGACGCCCGCGTGGACCGTCATGTAGTCCACGCCCTGCTCGGCCTGCTCGACGACCGTGTCCTTGTAGATCTCCCAGGTCAGCTCCTCGGCCCTGCCGTCGACCTTCTCCAGGGCCTGATAGAGCGGCACCGTGCCGATGGGGACGGGGGAGTTACGCAGCACCCACTCGCGGGTGGTGTGGATGTTGCGGCCCGTGGACAGGTCCATGACCGTGTCGGCGCCCCAGCGGGTCGCCCAGGTCATCTTCTCGACCTCCTCCTCGATGGAGGACGTCACCGCGGAGTTGCCGATATTGGCGTTGACCTTCACCAGGAACCGCTTGCCGATGATCATCGGCTCGATCTCCGGGTGGTTGACGTTGGCGGGCAGCACGGCCCGTCCTGCCGCGATCTCCTCACGGACGACCTCGGGAGCAACGTTCTCCCGGACGGCCACGAACTCCATCTCCGGCGTGATCTCGCCCCGGCGCGCATACGCGAGCTGAGTGACCGCCGTGCCGGCACGGCCGCGGCGCGGCAGACGCGGGCGTCCGGGGAAGACCGCGTCGAGGTTGCGCAGACCGCCGCGGGGAGAAGTGTGCTTGACCCCGTCGTCCTCGGGACGGACGGGACGGCCCGCGTACTCCTCCGTGTCACCACGGGCGATGATCCAGTTCTCCCGCAGCGGCGGTAGGCCCCTGCGGACGTCTGTCTCGACGAGTGGATCGGTGTACGGGCCGGAGGTGTCGTACAGCGTGACCGACTGCCCGTTGGTGAGGTGCACCTGACGAACCGGCACACGTACATCGGAGCGTGAGCCCTCGACATACCCCTTGTGCCAGCCGATGGACTTCCCGGCCTCACCCTGGGCAGGGTTCTGCATGGAGGCAGGCGTGCGTGCGTCCTTGTTGGTCATGAGACCTACTCCCTACGCCGGCATTACCCGGTAACAGGTTCAGCGGTCGACGCAGCAGTTTCCGTCTCAGTCGGCGTTTCATGTGAAACATCACTCTGTTCCACGTGAAACATCGCGAATACGGAGGTCAGCGCCCTCTCAGCCCGGTGCTCCGAGCTCCCGCGTGTGCAAAGGTGCCTCCACGCTAGCGTCAATTCGGCCGCGGTGAACAGAGGGCCCCCACCGTTCTTGCGATGATCTGGCGGTGACCACGACACAGCAGTACCCCTACCCGCCGCCCGAGCCGCCGCGCCGACCCGGCCCCGGACAGCGCGGCGGACACGAGCACGAGGGCCACGGTGCCGGTGACGAGAACCACCACGGACACGGCCATGGACAGACCCCAGGACACGGGCACGGTGCCGGAAACGGCGGCGGCCACGGCCACTCGCACAGCCACAACCATGGCCCCGCCGCGCCCGTCTCCCAGCATCTGCGCAAGGTCATCGCGGCGATCCTGATCCCGTTCACCGCTGCGGTCGTGGTCGGACTCGTCGTGCTCTGGCCGGGTGGAGCCCCGCCGCACCAGCGCACGGGAGTCGGCTTCGACCGGCAGACGCAGCAGGCCACGGTCACCAAGGTCGTCGAGGTGAGCTGCAAGTCGGTGAACGCCTCGGGGCAGACCCCGACGGGTGACACCTCCACCGCCGAGGGCAACTCCGCTCAGCAGGAGGAGAACGGCACCTGCAAGAAGGCGACGATCCAGGTCGACACTGGCAAGGACAAGGGCCGTACCTTCACGGAGATCGTGCAGCCGGACCAGTCACGGCAGTTGCACGAGGGCGAGAAGGTCGTGGTCGCCTACGAGCCCTCGGCGCCCAAGGACCTGCAGTACTCGGTCACCGATGTGAACCGGAAGTTCCCGATGGCGCTGCTCGCCGGCATCTTCGCGCTCGCCGTCGTGGTGGTGGGCCGGTTGCGCGGTGTCATGGCGCTGGTCGCGCTGGCCGTCAGCTTCATGGTGCTGACCCTCTTCATCCTGCCCGCGATTCTGCAGGGCTCGAACCCACTGGTCGTAGCGGTGGTCGGGTCGAGCGCCATCATGCTGATCGCGCTCTATATGTGCCACGGCCTGTCGGCCCGCACCTCGGTCGCGGTGCTCGGCACGCTGGTGTCGCTCCTGCTGATCGGCATCCTGGGCTCGGAGTTCATCGACTGGGCCGCGCTGACGGGCAACACCGACGACAACACCGGTCTGATCCATGGCCTGTATCCGTCGATCGACATGAGCGGTCTGCTGCTGGCCGGCGTCATCATCGGTTCGCTCGGCGTCCTGGACGACGTGACCGTGACCCAGACCTCGGCCGTGTGGGAACTGCACGAGGCCAATCCGACGATGGGCTGGCGCGGGCTGTACCGGGCGGGCATCCGCATCGGCCGTGACCACATCGCATCCGTCGTCAACACGCTCGTACTCGCCTATGCCGGTGCCGCGCTGCCACTGCTGCTGCTCTTCTCGATCGCGCAGAGCAGCGTGACGACCGTCGCCAACAGCGAACTGGTGGCGGAGGAGATAGTGCGCACCCTGGTGGGCTCGATCGGCCTGGTCGCCTCGGTGCCGGTCACCACGGCCCTGGCCGCCCTCGTGGTGTCGGCCGACCGGCCGGGACAGGGGGCGGGGAAGGCGGGGAAACCGGCCGAGGTCCAGTCAGCCGCGACGCGCGGCGGCCGGGGGCGGCGGCGCAAGAGGTGACGCTCCGGCAGAAACGGTGACCTATGAGGAGAACGGGTTCCCTATGAGGAGAAGCGTTACTGCAGCGCTCCGCACGCCACTGTAGGGTGCCTCGCCCTCCATGCCGTAGCGCGTCAGCCTGCGCTCTGCTCCTCGGCCAGGATTCGGTCCAGGGCCTCGTCGAGATGGGCGTCGAAGTCCGCCAGCGCCCCCTCCTGGCCGAGCGGCACCAACTTGTCCGTACGGTCGAGGAAGGCCACCAGCGGCGGTGCCGAGGACCGGAACACCGCCTGGTCGCCACCGACCTGAAGCCGGATCAGCACCTCTCCCAGCACGTCCGTGTCGGCAGGCGCGATGTGCACATCACCGTCCCCGCACGGCCGGCCCACCCCGTCGATCAGCAGCTCGCGCCCGAAGGCCCAGGTCACCGGGGCATCTCCGGGCAGATGGAAGGTCAGCCGCACGGCATAGGGGTCACAGGTCTCGTAACGCAACTCCACCGGAATGCGAAAGGAGAGCTCCTCGGACACGAGAAAACTCATCATGACCTCTGCCTGTACGGACTCGCGCATCGCCTACCCCGTCTTATGACACCGACCGGCCGGATTGATTCCTTTGACTCTGGTCAAATCTTGCAGAAAGTACACGTGAGATCACAAGGAGTGAGTTTTCAGATACTGATAGAGATCGCCAGTGTCCCCAGATGCCGTCCGACCTCGGCCTGCAGTTGCCGGGCCGCGGGCAGCAGCCGGTCCGCCTGGTGGGCGGGCAGGGACAGGGCCATCGTCGCCGCCGTGGTGCCGACCGTGATCGGGATCGCCGCGCAGACCGTCCCCAGCGCGTACTCCTGCCGCTCCGTCACCGGCTCCATCCGGCGCATCCGGTCCAGCCGCCGCAGCAGGCTCTGACCGTCGCGCACTGTGTACGGGGTGAGGGGTTGCACCGGGTAGCGGTCCAGGTGGTCACGGCGCGCGGCCTCGTCCATCTGGGACAGCAGACACTGCCCGATCGCGTGTGCGTGCCCGGTTTCGCGGAAGTCGGCCCACTCCTCGACCGCAGGAGTGCTCGGGGTGTCGGAGACGCACATGACCTCGATCTCGCCGTCCCGGTACATCGCGTAGTACACCGGTACACCGATGGAATCGCGCCATTGCGCGAGCATGGCCGAGACCGCGCTGCGACGTTTCTGCTGCGCCCCGCTGCTGCCCAGCCGCTCGGCCGCCTCACCGAGGAAGAACAGGCCCTTGTCACGGCGCAGATAGCCCTCGTGCACGAGGGTGCGCAACAGGTGGTAGGCCGTCGGGAGCGCCAGGCCGGTCTCGCGGGCCAGTTGCTTGGCGGGAGCGCCGTACTCGTGCTCGGCGACCGTTTCCAGCAACCGCATCGCCCGTTGCACGGATCCGATGAGGGTCGCGGAGTGCGGCTGCTCGGGCACCGCCGCGGAGGTCGGCCGCTGCACAGGGGGTGTGGAGGAGCGCGGCTGTGCGTGCGGTACTGCGGGTGCGGTGTCAGCCGTGGCCAAGGGTCACTCCCGAAGCGCGAGGGTGCAGCCCGTGCGGAGGAACACGGGTGGGGTGTACGCCGCCCGCGGGGCTGGGCCCCGCGTCGAATTCCGGACTTTAACGGCCCGCCACCGCTGTCAGACGGCCTGCCCGGAAAACTTCGCTCGCCCGAGGGAACAGGCGATTCCTGTTACCGCCACCCGTTTCCCACGGCCCTCACCAGTCGCTGCGCGAAGAGGAACCCGACATGAACTTCCGCACGACGTAGATCAGTCCGCCGACCAGAGCGACGAAGATCAGGACCTTGAAGAGCAGGTAGACCACGAATCCGACCACGCTGGCTATCAGCCCGCCGAACACGACCAGGGCGATGACCGGCACCGCGATCCACTTCACCCACCACGGCAGTCCCGCGAAGATCTCTCGCATTGCCCTCGTCCTTTGCAGTCTTGTGCGTTCTCGATGTCCTCACTCGATGCTAGAGCCGCCAGGGGGTCAGGCGGGGGCCTCGCACCCCTTGTCCTCCCCTGACCGTTCCCCTAGGGAACCCTGAGGCGCGGGATCAGGCCTCAGGGGGAGAGAAGATCACCAGGACCCTCAGGTCCTCGCTGATGTGGTGGAACTTGTGGGCCACCCCGGCCGGCACGTACACCACGCTGCCGCGCGCGACCTGGGTCGTCTCCATGCCCACCGTGATCGACGCACGGCCGCTCACGACGAAGTACACCTCGTCCTGGTTGTGGGGCTTCTGAGGGTCGTGCTCGCCCGCGTTGAGGGCGTAGAGACCGACCGACATGTTGCGCTCCCGCAGAAACTGGAGGTAGGCCCCCTCGTTGGCGGCGCGCTCCGCCTCCAGTTCGTCCAGCCGGAATGCCTTCATCGCACTTGTCCGCCCTTGCTCACTGCTCAGATCCGGTCGCGTCTGCCACGATCAGACACATGAAGAATTTCGTAGTCAAGACGATCGCCAACGCCGGGGCCCTGGCGGTCGCCGTGTGGCTGCTCGACAAGATCACTCTGACCGGTGACAGCACGGGCAAGAAGGTCGGCACGCTGATAGTGGTCGCCCTGCTCTTCGGCCTGGTGAACTGGCTCGTCAAGCCGATCGTGAAGATCCTGACCTTCCCCCTGTTCATCCTGACCCTCGGCCTGATCACCCTGGTGGTCAACGCGCTGATGCTGATGCTGACCTCGTGGATGAGCGGCAAGCTCGACCTGAGTTTCCACGTGGACGGCTTCTGGACCGCCGTCGTCGGCGGCCTGATCATCTCCATCGTCTCCTGGGCGCTGAACGTCGTCCTGCCCGACGGCAAGGACTGACCCCGATGGCGTACCGCGTCTGCTTCGTCTGCACCGGCAACATCTGTCGTTCCCCGATGGCCGAATCCGTCTTCCGCGCGCGCGTGGCGGAGGCGGACCTGGCGGACCTGGTCGAGATCGACAGCGCCGGCACCGGCGACTGGCACGAGGGCGACGGCGCGGACCCGCGCACCGTCTCCGTCCTGGAGGAACACGGCTACGACGCCGACCACACGGCCCGCCAGTTCCGGGCCTCGTGGTTCTCACGCCTCGACCTCGTGATCGCCCTCGACGCCGGCCATCTCAAGGCGCTGCGCCGTCTGGCGCCCACGGAGGAGGACGCGCTCAAGGTGCGGCTGCTTCGCTCGTACGACCCCGCCGCAGGCGACGACCTCGATGTGCCGGACCCGTACTACGGCGGTCCGGACGGCTTCGAGGAGTGTCTTGAGATGGTGGAGGCGGCGAGCACGGGTCTGCTCGCCGCGGTACGCGAGCAGGTGGAGGGACGGGCGGCATGAGCGATTCGGCGACGGACGACGGCCGTACGGGGGACGGCACGCGCGCGGTGCGGGCCGGGCTGCCCGAACCGGTCAAGCACGAACCGACCCTGCCCGGCCCGGTCTTCGCCGCGCACTTCCATCTGCCGGGTGAGGTGACGGGCCCGTACGCCTACGGGCGGGACGACAACCCGACGTGGACCCTGCTGGAGCGGGCCATCGGCGAGCTGGAGGCGCCCGGGCAGGACGCCGTCGAGACCCTTGTGTTCGCCTCCGGCATGGCCGCCATCTCCGCCGTGCTGTTCTCCCAGCTGCGCGCCGGGGACGCCGTGGTGCTGCCGAGCGACGGCTACCAGGTGCTGCCCATGGTGCGCGCCCAGCTGGAGGCGTACGGCATCGAGGTACGTACCGCGCCGACCGGTGACGACGCCCAGCTGGAGGTTCTGGACGGGGCGAAGCTGCTGTGGATCGAGTCCCCGTCCAACCCGGGGCTCGATGTGTGCGACATCCGGCGGCTCGCCGAGGCGGCACACGCGCGTGGCGCCCTGGTCGCCGTCGACAACACCCTTGCCACGCCGCTCGGGCAGCGGCCGCTGGAGCTGGGCGCCGACTTCTCCGTGGCGAGCGGCACCAAGCAGCTCACCGGGCACGGGGACATCCTCCTGGGGTATGTCGCCGGCCGCGATGCCGAGGCCATGGCCGCCGTGCGCCGCTGGCGCAAGATCGTCGGGGCGATCGCCGGGCCCATGGAGGCCTGGCTGGCGCACCGCTCCATCGCGACGCTCCAGCTGCGCGCGGACCGGCAGAACGCCACCGCCCTCACGCTCGCGCAGGCCCTGCGCGAGCGGCCCGAGGTGACCGGGCTGCGCTATCCCGGGCTGCCCGACGACCCCTCGTACAAGACCGCCTCGCGGCAGATGCGGCGCTATGGGTGCGTGGTGTCCTTCACGCTGCCCACGCGCGCGCGTGCCGAGCGTTTTCTCCACGCGCTGCGGCTCGTGGACGACGCGACGAGCTTCGGCGGGGTGCGGTCCACCGCCGAGCGGCGGCGGCGCTGGGGCGGGGATCCGGTGCCGGAGGGCTTCATCCGACTGTCCGTCGGTGCCGAGGACGCCGACGATCTGGTGGCGGATGTGCTCCGGGCGCTCGACGCATCGGCGGACTGACCGGACCGGGGACGCCCGCCCGGGGTTCCGGCTACGTACAACGGACGGTCCGAGCCTCCCCCCTCGTGGCTCGGACCGTCCCGGTTCTGCGCGCGAAGAACCGCGCGAACAAGGCTAGTTGACTCTGTGTCAGTGTCCAATCACTGTAGCGACAGAGACCTATCGACTTATTTATAGTTGGGCCCTGCCTGGGGGCCGGAGAAGGGCAGGGAAAGGGGAGGGCGTGCCATGGATCTGGCCTTGCTGCGCACTTTCGTGACCGTGCACCGGGCCGGCTCCTTCACCCGCGCCGCCGCCCTGCTCGGCCTCTCGCAGCCGGCCGTCACCTCACAGATCCGCACCCTGGAAAGACAGCTGGGCCGCCCGCTGTTCCTACGGCAGGCCCGCGGAGTGACTCCGACGACCATCGGCGACGAACTCGCCCACAAGGCCGCGCCGCACCTCGACGCCCTGGTCGAGATCACCGAGACGGGACTCGACGACGAGTCCTCGCTGCGCACCCTGCATCTTGCCGGTCCGCCCGAGTTCACCGCGGAGCGCGCACTGCCCGCCCTCACGGAGCTCACCGGCGAGGACGGCCAGGGTTTCGCGCTGCGCGCCTCCTTCGGGAACGCGGAGGAGACCCTGGAGGGGCTGGCCGCCGGACATCATGATCTGGCCATCAGTACGGCCCGTCCGCGCGGCGCGCTGCTCACGGCGACTGCGCTCTGCGACGAGGAGCACGTACTGGTCGCGGCCTTGCGCTGGGCCGAGCAGATCGGCTCCGGGGTGCTGCGCCGCAAGGGCGCGCCCGCCCTGGAGAACCTGCCCGTCGTCGAGGTGCATGAGTCGCTGCCCTTCGTCTCCCGCTACTGGGCCTCCGTCTTCGACTCGCGCCCGGCCGCCTCGGGCACCGTCATCGTCCCCGATCTGCGTGCTGTCCTCGCATGCGCGATCGCGGGCGCGGGGCTCGCGGTGCTTCCCCGCTATCTGTGCGCCGCCGCTCTCGACCTCGGGGAGGTCGTCGCACTCCACGATCCCGCGGTGCCGCCCCTGCGGACGTACTTCCTGGTGGTACGCACCGGCACACTCGCGATGCCCCATGTCGCGCGGGCGCACGAGTGGCTCCAGCGGGCGGCCACGGACTGGTGCTGAGCGTCTCCGGCGGGCGAATCACGCCATGCGATGGGACGGTGGCAGTTTGTGATGTTTCACGTGGAACCAGCCGGGCCACATTTCCTCCATGACCGTCCGACCCGTGGTCAAGCGCACCGCCCGTGCCGTCCTGCTGGACGGCGACGACCTGATCCTGATCAAGCGCACCAAGCCCGGTGTCGATCCCTACTGGGTCACTCCCGGTGGCGGGGTCGAACCGGAGGACACGACCGTCGTCGATGCCCTGCACCGCGAGGTGTACGAGGAGCTCGGCGCCAAGATCACCGATGTGGTGCCCTGCTTCGTGGACACCGTGGAGCACATCGGTGAGGACGGCGGCGCGACCGGCGTGAAGGTGCAGCACTTCTTCGTCTGCCACCTGGAGTCCATGGACCCGGCCCTGCGCCATGGCCCCGAAGTGGAGGAGCCCGCCGGCGAGTACGAGATCGTCCGCGTGCCGTTCACCCGGGTCGGCATCGCCTCCGTCCATCTCGTCCCGCTGTCGCTACGGCACTATCTGGACGGCAACATCGAGGGCGTACGCGCCATGCACGCCCCCGACCTCGGCTGACCGTGTGCCCCGCATGCCAATCGGGTCCCCGATGTTTCACGTGAAACAACCCTCCTTGTCCACACGTTGTACGGATGGCCACGACGTGGCCAAAAGCACATGCGTCCCCCCGAATCAGGTGGACGTCAGGGGTGCCGGTCGGACAGCCTGACCTGCGTGCCGACTCCTTCCCTCGCCGCTCTGCCCATCCGTCGACTGACGCCTCGCGATCTCGCCGCCTGCGCCGATCTGTCAGAGAACCGGGGGTGGCCCCGCGAGGAACACAAATGGGGATTCCTCCTCACGGCCGGGAAGGGCCACGGCATCGACGACCCCGACGGCGGCCTTCTCGCCGTCTACGTCGTCACGGAGTACGGCCCCCGGGAACGGCCGGATCTTGCCGCCGTCGGCATGGTGCTCGTTGCCGAGAGGCACGCCCGCCAGGGCGTCGGACGCCGGCTGATGCGCCACGTCGTCTCGACGATGGGAACCACACCGCTGACGCTCCATGCGACGCCGTACGGCCGACCGCTCTACGAGGAGCTCGGCTTCAAGGTCACCGGGCGGGCGGAGATGCTCCGGGGGAGCTTCACGCCGGGCGGGCCGGAGCCTCGGGTCGTGACGCGCTCGGCCACCGCCGAGGACCTCGGCTCGATCCTCCGGCTCGACGAGGAGGTGTTCGGCGCCGATCGCACGCACATCATCACGCGCCTGCCCGCCTTCGCCGACCAGCTGCGTGTCGCCGAGGAGAACGGCCGGATCGTCGGATACACGGCCGCCTGGCCCAATATGGACACCCATGTCGTCGGTCCGCTGATCGCCCGCGACACGAAGACCGCGAAGGCTCTGCTCGCCTCACTCGCCGCCCACACGGAGCGTCCGCTCCGCATCGACATCGATGTACGGCACGAGGAATTGGTGGCCTGGGCGCAGGAGCGCGGGCTGAAGTCCGTGTCGTCCAACGCCGTCATGACGTACGGCATCACGGAACTGCCCGGGGACTGGACCCGGCGCTTCGCTCCGGTGACGGTCGCGGCGGGCTGAGCAGCTCTCGTACGTACGGCGAAGGCCGGCTCCCGCCGTGTGGCGGGAGCAGGCCTTGCAGTTGGGTCATGCGCGGGATCAGGCGAGCGTCTCCACGGCGGCGAGAGCGAAGCCGTGGTCCTGCTCCGGCGCACCGCCGCCGACGCCTATCGCACCGATCAGACGGCCGTCGCGGTGGACCGGGATGCCGCCCGCGATGAACAGCAGCGGCCGGTCGAGCGCGGTGGGCAGTGTGTGGAACAGGCCGCCGGGCTGGACGGCGTCGACGAGGTCCGCGGTGGGGGCGTTCAGCTGGAGCGCCGTGTACGCCTTGCGGGTGCTGGTCTCCCCGGAGATCAGCACGGCCCGGTCGTCGCGCCGGAAGGCGAGCAGATGTCCGCCCGCGTCCAGGACGGTGACGCTGACGGTGACTCCTGCTGCCTCCGCCGCGCGGCGGACCTCGGTGATGAGGCTCTCGGCGTCATGAGTGGTGAGCGGGGCGACCGCGGTGGTGCTCATGGGGTGCTTCTCCTTGGGGTACTGCAGGGGTCGGGCTCGGTGAGGGGTGTGGCTCAGTGGTGGACGGCCGTCCGCTGTGCGGCGGGTGCGCCACCCGCCACCACGGCGGAGGGCCCGCTGTCGCGGCGCTCCAGGGCCGCTGAGAGGACGGCCAGGATCAGGGCGGCTGCGGCAAGCGCGGCGCCGACCCAGTTGGGGGCGGTGTATCCGTAGCCCGCGGCGATCACCATGCCGCCGAGCCAGGCGGAGAGCGCGTTGCCGAGGTTGAAGGCGCCGATGTTCACCGCCGAGGCCAGCGTGGGTGCGCCGTGCGCCTGGTCGAGGACGCGCTTCTGCAGCGGCGGGACGGTCGCAAAGCCCAGCGCGCCGATGAGGGCGATGGACACGGCTGCCGCAATCTTGTTGTGCGCGGTGAGCGTGAAGAGTGCGAGCACGACGGCCAGGGCGCCCAGGGAGACGTACAGCATGGGCATCAGCGCGCGGTCGGCGAACCTGCCGCCGACGAGGTTGCCGCCGACCATGCCGAGGCCGAAGAGGACCAGCAGCCAGGTGACGGAGCCGTCGGCGAAGCCGGCGACATGGGTCATCATCGGCGCGATGTAGGTGATGGCCGCGAAGACTCCGCCGAAGCCGAGGACGGTCATCGCCATGGCGAGCAGGACCTGGGCGTTCTTGAACGCGGCCAGTTCGTGGCGCAGGTGCACACCGTCCGGCTTGGGCAGCTCCGGGACCAGCCTGGCGATGCCGGCCAGGCCGACGACGCCGAGGGCGGCGACGATCCCGAAGGTCACGCGCCAGCCGACGTGCTGGCCGACGAGCGTGCCCAGCGGGACGCCGACGACGTTGGCGACCGTCAGGCCGGTGAACATCATCGCGATGGCTCCGGCCTTCTTGTCCGGGGCCACCAGTTCGGCCGCGACGACCGAGCCGATGCCGAAGAAGGCGCCGTGGGCGAGCGAGGCGATCACCCGTCCGATCAGCATGACGGCGAAGGCGGGGGCGAGGGCGGACACCAGGTTTCCGGCGATGAACAGGCCCATCAGCAGCATCAGCATCCGCTTGCGCGAGACCTTGGTGCCGAGCGCGGTCATCAGCGGAGCGCCGATCACCACACCGAGCGCATAGCCCGTGACGAGCAGGCCCGCGGTGGGGATGGAGACGCCGAAGTCACCCGCGACCTCGGGCAGCAGGCCCATGATCACGAACTCGGTCGTTCCGATTCCGAAGGCCCCGATCGCGAGGGCCAGAAGCGCGAGAGGCATGTGGGGGTACACCCTTCCCAGATGATTGCAGGAGCGCTTTGCCTGCGTTCACAATAATTGCAGACGCGGGCTATATGCAAGCGCGGACTGTGGCGGTGTTGTCCTATCCTGGGTTTCAGCCGCTCCGGGACGGAGGAGAACGCCAATGACAGCGACGGACCCCGCGCTCACCGCCCTCGCCCAGGGCTGGTGTGCCCTCTCCCTGCTGCACGGGAGGATCGAGGCGCACATCGAGCGGGCCCTGCAGGCGAAGCACGACCTGAGCGTGCGCGAGTACTCCCTGCTGGACGTGCTCAGCCGGCAGCACGACCGCGAAGGGGGGCATCTGCAGATGAAGCAGGTCGCCGACGCGGTCGTCCTCAGCCAGAGCGCCACCACCCGGCTTGTCACGCGTCTGGAGGACCGTGGCCTGCTTGAGCGCTATCTGTGCCCCACCGACCGCCGTGGCATCTACACGAACGTCACCGAAGCGGGCCTCAAGCTGCTCGAAGAGGCCCGTCCGACCAATGACACCGCCCTGCGCGAGGCCCTGGACGAGGCGGCCGGGAACCCCGAACTCGCGCCGCTGGTACGGGTCGTCGAGTCGTTGAACGTGCCCGCATAGGGTGCGGGCATGGGAGACCTCGAAATACGCCCCGTCGTCGCCGCCGACATCCCGGCCGTCGTCGGCATGCTTGCCGACGACCCACTGGGCGCGCGGCGCGAGTCACCGGACGACCTGGCCCCGTATCTGACCGCGCTGGAGCGGCTCTCCGCCGACCCGAACCAGCGGGTGGTCGTGGCCGTGCGCGAGGGCCGTGTCATCGGCACGCTCCAGCTCACCCTCATTCCCGGGCTGTCCCGGCGCGGTGCCACCCGGTCGATCATCGAGGCCGTTCGCATCCACGCGGACGAGCGCGGCACCGGGCTGGGCACCCAGCTGATCCAGTGGGCGATCGACGAATCCCGTCACCAGGGCTGCCAGTTGGTGCAGCTGACCTCCGACGTCAGCCGCACCGACGCCCACCGCTTCTACGAGCGGCTCGGCTTCACGGCCTCGCATGTGGGCTTCAAGCTCCAGCTCTGACGGACAGCTTCACGCTCCGGCTCTGAAACACAGGAGGCGGCCTGTTTCACGTGAAACGGCCGCCTCCTGTACGGGACCGACTAGCCGATCCCGCGCCACCCCTCCGGATCCACTCCACCGGGCACCGGAGCCCCCTCCTCGTACGGCTGCCGCGTGAACACGAACGATCCGAGGTCGAGATGGCTCACCGCCCCGTCCGGGCGCCGTACGGGCCGCAGAAGCTCTCCGGCGTAGTAGCCCTCCAGGCCCGTCCAAGTACCGTCACCGTTGGGCCGGAAGCGTGACCGGCGGCCGTTGCCGGACAGCGGCCCGAGCGAAATGAGCCCGTCGGCCGTCACCCGCAGGGCGAAGGCCTGCGTGCCCCAGTACCACTGGCCCGCCAGCTCCACCACGGACGCGTCGGCTTCCCTCAGCGGCCGCCACGGCTCCGGGATCCGTGGCTCGGCCTCGGCGACGATGCGGACGAGATCGGCGCCCACCGCGGACAGCACCGGGCCGGAGGTGCAGTTCGCCAGCACCACGGCCGCGACATCGTCAGCCACACTGATGACGAGGTTCGCCAGGAAGCCCGGCAGCGAACCCGAGTGCCCCACCAGCAGCCGCCCGTGGCGGTGCTGGATCTGCAGGCCGAGTCCGTAGGAGGCACCGTCCGCCACGTCCGCGGCCTCGGCCGGTGCGGCCGGCGTGTGCATCTCCCGTACGGACTCCGCGCTCAGCACCCGTTCGTCCCCCGTGGCCAGGAAGGCGGCGAACCGCGCCAGGTCACCGGAGGTGGACCAGAGTTGCCCGGCCGGAGCCATTCTCCCGAGATCCTCGGCGGGCTCTGGAAGCATCACATCGGCCCACGGATGCACGGCCCAGCCACCCGCATGCGGCGCCTGGGGCTGCGCACTTGTCCGGCTCAGGCCCAGAGGTTCGAGGATCTCGCGCCGCAGGACGTCCTCCCAGGGAGCGCACCTCAACTCCTCCACCAGCGCGCCCAGCAGTGTGTAGCCGGGGTTCGAGTAGTGGTGGCGGCGGCCGACGGGGTGCAGGAGGGGCTGCTCGCCGAGCACGTCGGCGAGTTCGGGGCGCAGCGACCCGGGTGTGCGCTCCCACCACGGCCCGGGCGACTCCGCCGCCAGCCCGCCGGTGTGCGCGAGCAGTTCGGCGATGGTGGCCTCCCCCGCGCCGGTGCCCGGCAGATGCTTCTTCAGGGGGTCACCGAGGTCGAGGAGCCCCTCGTCGCGCAACCGCAGCACGAGGACGGCGGTGAAGGTCTTGGTGATCGAGCCGATCCGGTACTGCACGTTCTCGTCCGGGGCGTGCCCGTCCACCGAGGTCCGCGCACCGTGCCACACGGTCCTGCCGTCCCTCACCACAGCCGCCACCAGTGACGGCGCCCGCCCTTCCGCCTGCGCCACGGCGATCCGGTGCAGCAGCGCTCGTCGCGTACCGGGGAGCAGTTCTTCCTGCGATGTCGTCATGAGCCCAGTCCATCGGGTGCGGCGAGGTGCGGCTAGTTCTTTAGGGTCTCGCCGCCGATGACATGTCGATCTTCTGTGACCTGTTGGTTCTCTGTTGTCTCACCGCGATGTCACCCAAGATCAGTCTCAGATCGATGCCATTTCCTCGGCGGAACGATGAGTCTGCGGCTGAGCCACCGAGCACGAAGACTACATGCGAGCTCAGATCGCCCACCGATGAGTTTCCCGCGCCGCGCCGGTCTGTACGCGTGAGACCGACTCACGGAAGGCCGGCGCCATGCGGAAATTGATCTACGGTATGAACCTGACCCTGGACGGCTACATCGCCGCGCCCGGCGACGACATCGGCTGGAGCGTGCCGAGCGACGAGCTGTTCCAGTTTTGGTCCGACCAGTTGCAGGCGACCGACCTGTCGCTGTACGGGCGCAAGCTGTGGCAGACGATGAGCTCCTACTGGCCGACCGGCGACCAGCAGCCCAACGCCACCCCGGCGGAGATCGAGTTCGCGCGCCGCTGGCGGGACATGTCGAAGGTTGTGTTCTCCTCGACGATCGACAAGGTCGACTGGAACACCCGCCTGGTCACCGGCGACGCGGTCGCCGAGATCACCCGGCTCAAGGCCGAGGACGGCGGCCCGATGGACATCGGCGGCGCGACGCTCGCCGGGGCGGCCATGCGGGCCGGGCTGATTGACGAGTACGTGCTGGCCACCGCGCCGGTCCTGGTGGGCGGCGGCACGCCGTTCTTCACCGCGCTGGACAGCTGGGTGAACCTGAACCTGGTGGAGACGCGGACGCTTCCCTGCGGCGTGATCCTGACCAGGTACGAGACGAGGCGCTGAGCGCCCGTCACGCGACTCGACCGCCTGCCGGGTCCACGCGAACGTGAACGCCACCACTGGGGTGGACAGCCGACAGTGCGGCTTCACATCCACCACTACCGGACCCTGCTCAGTGGTGAAGATGTAATCCGGGATGTGCTTGCGGGCCTGCCCCTCCACAACGGCCTTCAGCAGGAAGGGCTGGGCCACGATGCCGCGTACGGACGGATCGAAGTCGGCAAAGAGCAACCGCGACAGTTCCAAGCGCGACTCGTAGATCACGTGGTCGCGCATCGTCGCTGACCAGTAGATACCCGAGTAGTGCTTCTGGCCCTTGTACCAACGGAACGTCCGCTACGGACAAGCCGACTGCAGAAGGTCGACAGGTGCCGTACCCCAGTCCCACGGGCAACGATCCGTACAGCCAAGGGTGTCAGCCAGGCACTGACGGGCAGAGCGGGCCGGAACCCCGCCACCCGAAAGGGTGAGAACCCCGACCAGCGAGTCTCACGAAGACGGCATAAGTGCCGCCGATGTGCCATCGGAGATGAGACCTGAGACCCTACAAGTTCATTTCTCAGGTCTGTGCCATGTCAACGAACCGCGAGTAGTGGCCCTGGAAGGCCACCGTGATCGTCGCGGTCGGACCGTTACGGTGCTTGGCGACGATCAGGTCGGCCTCGCCCGCGCGCGGGGACTCCTTCTCGTACGCGTCCTCGCGGTGCAGCAGGATGACCATGTCGGCGTCCTGCTCGATGGAGCCGGACTCACGCAGGTCGGAGACCATCGGCTTCTTGTCGGTGCGCTGTTCGGGGCCACGGTTCAGCTGGGAGAGCGCGATCACAGGGACCTCCAGCTCCTTGGCGAGGAGCTTGAGGTTACGGGACATGTCCGAGACCTCCTGCTGACGACTCTCGGCCCGTTTGGAGCCACCGGACTGCATCAGCTGGAGGTAGTCGATGACGACGAGCTTGAGGTCGTTGCGCTGCTTCAGACGACGACACTTGGCGCGGATCTCCATCATCGACAGATTCGGGGAGTCGTCGATGTAGAGGGGGGCCGCGGAGACGTCCGGCATACGGCGGGCCAGTCGCGTCCAGTCCTCGTCGGTCATGGTGCCCGAGCGCATGTGGTGCAGGGCGACACGGGCCTCGGCGGACAGCAGACGCATCGCGATCTCGTTGCGGCCCATTTCGAGCGAGAAGATGACGCTCGGCAGATTGTGCTTGATCGAGGCGGCCCGGGCGAAGTCCAGCGCCAGCGTCGACTTACCCATGGCGGGACGCGCGGCGATGACGATCATCTGGCCCGGGTGCAGCCCGTTCGTCAGCGAGTCGAAGTCCGTGAAGCCGGTGGGCACACCGGTCATCTCACCGCTGCGCGAGCCGATGGCCTCGATCTCGTCGAGGGCGCCCTCCATGATGTCGCCGAGGGGCAGGTAGTCCTCGCTGGTGCGCTGCTCGGTGACGGCGTAGATCTCGGCCTGGGCGCGGTTGACGATCTCATCGACGTCGTCGTCGGCCGCGTATCCCATCTGGGTGATCCGGGTGCCGGCCTCAACCAGCCGGCGCAGGACGGCCCGCTCGTGGACGATCTCCGCGTAGTACTCGGCGTTGGCCGCCGTCGGCACGGTCTGGACGAGCGTGTGCAGATACGAGGCGCCGCCGACCTTGTTGATCTCGCCGCGCTTGGTGAGCTCGGCGGCGATCGTGATGGGGTCGGCCGGCTCCCCCTTGGCGTAGACGTCGAGGATCGCGGTGTAGATCGTCTCGTGGGCGGGCTTGTAGAAGTCATGGCCCTTGAGGACCTCGACGACGTCCGCGATGGCGTCCTTGGACAGCAGCATGCCGCCGAGGACGGACTGCTCGGCGTCGAGATCCTGCGGCGGCACCCGCTCGAAGGCCGAACCGCCGCCGTCCCACTCACCATTCTCCCGGCCCCGGTCGTGCTGCTCGTCACGCCTTCGGCCGCCGTCCCCGCGTCGACGGGAGGCGGGCAGACGATCACTGGGACCACTGTCGGCCCACGGGTCGTCCAAGGGCTCGGAAATGCTCACCGAGCCACCTCCTCCCGTCCGCCCAGCGGACCTCGCCGTGCCCCTCATTTCTACGGCACGACACTGACAGTTGAGAGGCCCAACTCCGGTTCCATCGCGTCGGATTTGTGAGGTTTCCGAGGTCGGCGGACGGAGCGGGCGCCGGACCACGTTAGGCCCGTCGGCACCGTCAGCCAATCTGGTTATCCACAGGCCATGTGGACGACGGCCCGGATGCTGTGGAGAAACTGGCAAAACCTGTGCACGACCCGGTGGACAGCCCTGTGAACAAGCCCTCGCTCGCCCCAGGGGAATCACTCTGACCTGCAACGTTGTCGTCCACCGGCTGTGCAGAAGAAAAACTTCCCCAGTCGGATCAAGATCGGTTCGAACGGTGCGCGAGCCTACGCGACGTCAGACGAGAGGTAAGGACTGCAACTCACTTGCACCTCTTACCTGTGGACGATTAGATTAGTGCCCATGCCATTGGCTCCCGCGACCCCCAGGCCCACCCGACGACAGCACGACCGCGAGATCGTCGCGCTGGCCGTCCCGGCCTTCGGCGCACTCGTCGCCGAGCCACTGTTCGTCATGGCCGACAGCGCCATCGTCGGCCATCTCGGCACCGCCCAGCTCGCCGGACTCGGCGTGGCCTCGGCCCTCCTCACGACCGCCGTGAGCGTCTTCGTCTTCCTCGCCTACGCCACCACGGCCGCCGTCGCGCGCCGGGTGGGCGCGGGCGACCTCCAGGCGGCCATACGCCAGGGCATGGACGGCATCTGGCTGGCGCTCCTGCTGGGAGCCGCGGTCATCGCCACCGTCCTGCCCCTGGCCCCCGGTCTCGTGTCCCTCTTCGGCACCTCGCACACCGCCGCTCCCTATGCGACGACCTATCTGCGCATCTCGGCGCTGGGCATCCCGGCGATGCTGGTCGTGCTCGCCGCGACCGGGGTGCTGCGCGGGCTCCAGGACACCCGGACCCCGCTGTACGTCGCCGTCGCGGGCTTCGTCGCCAATGCCGTTCTCAACGTCGGACTCGTCTATGGCGTCGGCCTCGGTATCGCCGGCTCCGCCTGGGGCACCGTCATCGCCCAGTGCGGCATGGCGCTGGTCTATCTCGCCGTGGTGGTCCGGGGCGCCCGTAAGCACGGGGCGTCCCTGCGCCCCGACGCCACGGGCATCAGGACCTCCGCACAGGCCGGCGCCCCCCTCCTTGTCCGGACGTTGTCGCTGCGGGCGATCCTCATGATCGCCACGGCCGTCGCGGCCCGCCTCGGTGACGCCGACATGGCCGCCCACCAGATCATTCTGTCCCTGTGGAGCCTGCTGGCCTTCGCTCTCGACGCCATAGCGATCGCGGGTCAGGCCATCATCGGGCGCTATCTCGGCGCGGACGACGCCCAAGGCGCCCGCGAGGCCTGCCGCCGCATGGTCCAGTGGGGCATCGCCACCGGTGTCGTACTGGGCCTGCTCGTGGTGGCCGCCCGGCCCCTGTTCCTCCCGCTGTTCACCAGCGACTCCGTGGTGAAGGGCGCGGCGCTGCCCGCACTGCTGATGGTGGCCCTCTCCCAGCCCGTCTGCGGGATCGTCTTCGTCCTCGACGGCGTCCTGATGGGCGCCGGGGACGGGCCCTACCTGGCCTGGGCCATGGTGGTGACCTTGGCGGTGTTCACCCCGGTCGCGCTGCTCGTCCCCACCCTGGGCGGTGGCCTCACCGCACTATGGGCCGCCATGACGCTCATGATGACGGTCAGGATGCTCACCCTCTGGCTGCGCGCCCGCTCGGGCCGCTGGATCGTGACGGGTGCGACGCGCTGACCGTTTCACGTGAAACACGCAGCGCCCGGCACGCAGCCGTACCGGCACTGAACGCGAAGAGGGGCCGCCCCGTAGGAGGCGGCCCCTCTCAGCTGCTCAAGCCGAGCGCAGCGTCACGCCGCGACGACCTCGATGCTGACCTTGGCGGCAACCTCGGGGTGCAGACGCACGGACGTCTCGTGGGCGCCCAGGGTCTTGATCGGCGCGCCGAGCTCGATGCGGCGCTTGTCGACCTCGGGACCACCGGAAGCCTTGATCGCGGAAGCGATGTCGGCCGGGGTGACGGAACCGAAGAGACGACCGGCGTCGCCGGAGCGGACGGCCAGGCGGACCTTGACACCTTCGAGCTGGGCCTTCACAGCGTTGGCCTGCTCGATGGTCTGGATCTCGTGGATCTTGCGGGCGCGGCGGATCTGCGCCACGTCCTGCTCGCCACCCTTGGTCCAGCGGATAGCGAACTTCCGCGGGATGAGGTAGTTGCGAGCGTAACCGTCCTTGACGTCGACGACGTCGCCGGCGGCGCCGAGGCCGGAGACCTCGTGGGTGAGGATGATCTTCATGTGTCGGTCACCCTTCCCTTATCGCGCGGTGGACGTGTAGGGCAGCAGCGCCATCTCACGGCTGTTCTTGACGGCCGTGGCGACGTCACGCTGGTGCTGCGTGCAGTTGCCGGTCACGCGGCGGGCACGGATCTTGCCGCGGTCGGAAATGAACTTCCGCAGCATGTTCGTGTCCTTGTAGTCCACGTACGTGACCTTGTCCTTGCAGAAAGCGCAGACCTTCTTCTTCGGCTTGCGCACAGGCGGCTTCGCCATGGTGTTTCTCCTGTGTGATCAAGAAGTTTGGGTACGACCCGCCCTCGGTCCGAAGACCTAGAAGGGGGGCTCGTCCGAGTAGCCGCCGCCACCGCCGCCACCGCCGGAGTTTCCACCCCAGCCGCCGCCACCCTGGTTGCCACCGGCGGGAGCGCCGGTCGCCCACGGGTCGTCGGCAGGAGCGCCGCCGCCCTGCTGGCCGCCACCGGGGCCTCCGCCCCAGCCGCCGCCACCCTGGCCGCCACCGCCGCCGTAACCGCCCTGGCCACCGCGAGCGCCACCGGCGGTCTTGGTGACCTTGGCCGTGGCGTTGCGCAGGCTGGCGCCGACTTCCTCGACGTCCAGCTCGTAGACCGTGCGCTTGACGCCCTCACGGTCCTCGTAGGACCGCTGCTTCAGCCGGCCCTGCACGATGACGCGCATGCCTCGCTGGAGCGATTCGGCGACGTTCTCCGCCGCCTGACGCCAGACCGAGCAGGTCAGAAAGAGGCTTTCGCCGTCCTTCCACTCGTTCGTCTGACGGTCGAAGGTGCGGGGAGTGGACGCGACGCGGAACTTCGCGACCGCCGCACCGGACGGGGTGAAGCGCAGCTCGGGGTCGTCGACAAGATTGCCGACGACCGTGATGACGGTCTCGCCTGCCATGGGGAACCTCTCGGCGGGTTTGCTCTGGCTGCTTGGTTGCTGCTACTCGAATTCCGAGATCAGCTGAGCGGGATGGCTCAGTGGGTCTCGGGGCGGAGGACCTTGGTCCGGAGGACCGACTCGTTCAGGTTCATCTGGCGGTCGAGCTCCTTGACGACCGCAGGCTCGGCCTGCAGGTCGATGACCGAGTAGATGCCCTCGGGCTTCTTCTTGATCTCGTACGCGAGACGACGACGGCCCCAGGTGTCGACCTTCTCCACCTTGCCGTTGCCCTCACGGACGACGGAGAGGAAGTTCTCGATCAGGGGGGCGACAGCGCGCTCCTCCAGATCGGGGTCGAGGATGACCATCACCTCGTAGTGACGCATGTGGAACCCACCTCCTTTGGACTCAGCGGCCACGGTCGTTCCGTGGCAGGAGGGTTGTGATGCGTACGCAACAGTGTCTGTCAGTAAAACAGCCGCCACTGACAATCGGAGGCCCCCGCCGGGAGCCTCCGCGGTGGCCTGGGCAGACACCGGTGCAGACGGTACAGAGTACCCGCACACCGGCTTCCGGTTGAAATCCGGCCGGGGGGACCGCCAATCTGTACACGTCGGGTGTGTATGGCGCTACGATGCGCCGCCTTCCGCAGGAGGTGCCCCATGGCACAACAGGCATTGCGACCCAACACCGCCGGATCCTTCCTCGCGACGGACGGCAGACCTCATCCCCTCCAGGACGCGCTGACCTTGGTGACGCTGGTTCTGGGTGTGACGTCCTTCGTCACGGCGATGTTCGACAACCTCCACCTGATCAGCTCCTGGACGGGCCTGGTGGGGATCTTCACCGGCGCATACGGGCAGTGGATCTCGGAGACCACACGCGAGCGCCTCGGTCTGATCCTGGGTCTCGGTGCCTCGGCCGTCGGTTTCTACCTGGGGATGGCGCACGGCGGACTGTTCGGCGGGCTCAGCGGATGACCGTCCGGACACCGTGCCTCGAACATCCGTAGAACACCGCTGACCGCCTCGGCGCGCGACAGGCCGGGGCGAAGGACCCGTACGCCCAGTCGGGGCGCCCGCAAGGCGCAGTAGGCTTCGGCGCGAGAGCCGGAGCCCCTGTACCTATGGGGAGACACACCAGCCCGAGGAGCGCCCCGACATGAGCCTGACCCTGAGGACCATCAGCCGCGAACAGCATCTGGCATACATCCAGAGCCTGCCGGCGGCGAGCCACATGCAGGTCCCGGCCTGGGCCGATGTCAAGGCGGAGTGGCGGTCCGAGAACCTCGGCTGGTTCGACGACCGCACCGGCGAGATGGTCGGCGCGGGCCTGGTCCTCTACCGCCAGCTGCCCAAGATCAAGCGCTACCTCGCCTACCTTCCCGAGGGCCCGGTCATCAACTGGTTCGCGCCGAATCTGGACGACTGGATCCAGCCGATGCTGGCCCACCTCAAGCAGCAGGGTGCCTTCTCCGTGAAGATGGGCCCGCCGGTGATCATCCGGCGCTGGGAGGCCAACTCCATCAAGCAGGGCATCCAGGACCCGGACGTGAAGCGCCTGCGCGACATCGAGGCCGACTTCATCGAGCCGCGCGCCTTCGAGGTGGCCGACAAGCTGCGCCGTATGGGCTGGCAGCAGGGTGAGGACGGCGGGGCCGGCTTCGGTGACGTCCAGCCGCGTTACGTCTACCAGGTGCCGCTGGCCAACCGCTCCCTGGAAGAGGTCCACAAGAACTTCAACCAGCTGTGGCGCCGCAACATCAAGAAGGCCGAGAAGGCCGGCGTCGAGGTCGTCCAGGGTGGCTACCAGGACCTCGAGGAGTGGCAGCGGCTGTACGAGATCACAGCCGTGCGCGACCACTTCCGGCCCCGCCCGCTGTCGTACTTCCAGCGCATGTGGACGGCCCTCAACAGCGAGGACCCCAACCGCATGCGGCTGTACTTCGCCCGCCACAACGGCGTGAACCTCTCCGCGGCGACCATGCTGATCGTCGGTGGGCACGTCTGGTACTCCTACGGCGCTTCCGACAACATCGGCCGTGAGGTCCGGCCCTCGAACGCGATGCAGTGGCGGATGCTGCGCGACGCCTACGCGCTCGGCGCGACGGTCTACGACCTGCGCGGCATCTCCGACTCGCTGGACGAGACCGACCACCTCTTCGGCCTGATCCAGTTCAAGGTGGGCACCGGCGGGCAGGCCGCCGAGTACCTCGGCGAATGGGACTTCCCGCTGAACAAGCTGCTCCACAAGGCTCTCGACATCTACATGTCGCGTCGCTGATGTCCCGTTCGGTGCTTCCATACCTCTGACACACCACAGCCACGAGAAAGGTTCCAGGTCCGGCCATGGCGCTCACGCTCTACGTCGACACCGCGCGCTGGCGTGCGCACCACAAGCACGTGCAGGAGCAGTTCCCGGGGCTCGTCCCGGTCTGCAAGGGCAACGGCTACGGCTTCGGGCACGAACGCCTGGCCGAGGAGGCCACGCGCCTGGGCTCGGACATCCTCGCCGTCGGCACGACGTACGAGGCCGCGCGCATAAAGGACTGGTTCGGCGGTGACCTACTGGTGCTGACGCCGTACCGGCGGGGCGAGGAGCCCGTGCCGCTGCCCGACCGGGTCATCCGCTCGGTGTCGTCCATCGACGGCGTGTACGGCCTCGTGGGCGCCCGTGTGGTCATCGAGGTGATGTCCTCGATGAAGCGGCACGGCATCAGCGAGCAGGAGCTGCCACAGCTGCACTCCGCCATCGAGAACGTCCGGCTGGAGGGCTTCGCCATCCATCTGCCGCTGGACCGCACCGACGGCTCGGACGCCGTCGAGGAGGTCATCGGCTGGATGGACCGGCTGCGCGCGGCCCGGCTGCCGCTGCACACGATGTTCGTCAGCCACCTCAAGGCCGACGAACTCGCCCGGCTCCAGCAGCAGTTCCCGCAGACCCGCTTCCGCGCCCGGATCGGCACGCGGCTGTGGCTGGGGGACCACGAGGCCACCGAGTACCGCGGTGCGGTCCTGGACGTCACGCGCGTCGCCAAGGGGGACCGGTTCGGCTACCGACAGCAGAAGGTGGCCTCCGACGGCTACCTGGTGGTCGTGGCGGGCGGTACGTCGCACGGGGTGGGCCTGGAGGCCCCGAAGGCGCTGCACGGCGTCATGCCGCGCGCCAAGGGCGTCGCACGGGCCGGCCTGGCGACCGTGAACCGGAACCTTTCTCCGTTCGTCTGGGGCGGCAAGCAGCGCTGGTTCGCCGAGCCGCCGCACATGCAGGTGTCGATCCTGTTCGTGCCGGCGGACGCGCCCGAGCCGAAGGTCGGTGAGGAACTGGTGGCCCATCTGCGGCACACCACCACGCAGTTCGACCGGCTCGTGGACCACTGAGCGGCCCACGAACAGCCGAAAGGCCGTACACGGGAGTTCCGTGTACGGCCTTTTCCGTGCCCGCCGCGCCGTGTGATGCGAGCGTCCGGGACCTGTTCGCTCAGAGCGAACGGCTTGTCGGGGGTTCCGTTTCCGGGCTGCCCCACTCCACCTGAGGAGCGTCGAAATGGGCGGCGTGCCGCGGGGGATGGGCCGCCGGGCCGAGCACGAAGACGTCCGCCGCGCCGTCGAGCACACCGCCCGAGGGGTCGTCGTCACCGGAGCGGCGCACCACGTCCCGCTCCGGCATGAGGATGTCCCGTACGACCACGGCGCACAGGTACAGCGTGCCCAGCAGGTGCACCGCGATCGCCCACTGGTATCCGTGGGTCGGCAGTCCCTTGTGGGCGTCTCCGCTGGTCGTGTACGCCAGGTACATCCAGATCCCGAGGAAGTACGCCACCTCGCACGCCTGCCAGATCAGGAAGTCCCGCCACTTCGGCCGGGCCAGTGCGGCCAGCGGCACCAGCCACAGCACGTACTGCGGCGAGTAGACCTTGTTGGTCAGGATGAAGGCCGCCACGATCAGGAAGGCGAGCTGGGCGAAGCGCGGGCGGCGCGGAGCGGTGAAGGTGAGCACCGCGATTCCCGCGCAGCACAGCAGCATCAGCAGGGTGGCGAGCGTGTTGACCGTGTCGGTGCTGGGCGGGCTGGTCGAGTTCTGGGCCCAGATCAGCCAGAAGGAGCCGAAGTCCACACCCCGCTCCTGGCTGAACGTGTAGAACTTCGACCAGCCCTCGAAGGCGAACGCCATCACCGGAAGGTTCACGGCCAGCCAGGCGACCGTCGCACCGCCCAGGGCCTTGCCGAAGTCCCGCCACTTGCCCGCGCGCCAGCACAGCACGAGCAGCGCGCCGAGCAGCAGGACGGGATAGAGCTTGGCGGCCGTGGCGAGCCCCAGCAGGACGCCGAACGCGAAGGAGCGGCCCCGCGCCCACATCAGCATCGCCGCGGCCGTCAGAGCGACCGCCAGCAGGTCCCAGTTGATGGTGGCGGTGAGCGCGAAGGCAGGCGCCAGGGCGACCAGCAGGCCGTCCCAGGGGCGCCGCGCGTGTGTACGGCTCACACAGACGGCGATGACGGCGGCGCACACCATCAGCATCCCGGCGTTGACGAACCAGTACACCTGCTCCTGGTGCTGGAGGCTGCCGCTGCCGGGGGTGAGCCAGGCGGCCACCTCCATGAACACACCGGTCAGGACCGGGTACTCGAGGTACTCCATGTCGCCCTGGAGCTTGTCGAAGTACGGCACGAGCCCGTCGGCGAAGCCGCGCCCCTGGTAGAGGTGCGGGATGTCCGAGTAGCAGGCATGCGTGTACTGCGAACTGGCGCCGAAGAACCAGGCGCCGTCGTAACAGGGCGCCTTCTGGACCAGGCCGAGGGCGAACACGCCGATCGCCACCAGCACCACGACCCGCACCGGGGTCCACCAGGTCGTTCCGAGCAGGGCGTACCGCCCGATGGGGCCGCCGATCAGCTCACTGCCGGCCGCGGCGATCTCGTCCTCCCTGGTCGGCCGCACCAGATCGGGCTCGTGCACGCTCGTGGGCGTCGTTTCTGCACTGGGCATGGGGCACATCCTGCCGTACGTGTGTAGGAGTACGCCGAAGGCCGCCGTACCTCGTGAGGTACGGCGGCCCGTGTTTCACGTGAAACACCCACGGCGGGCAAAATGATCACCAACCGGTCGGTGCACCGACTAACCTGTCGATCCTCCGAAGAATCCTCCGTTGCCGTTGCCTCTGGTACTGCCGGTACTCGACGTATCCGTGGGAGTCGGCGATGAGGTCACCCCACCGTCTGTGCCACTGGTGGTCCCGCCATTGGTGTTGCCGCAGTTGAACTTGAACCTGCAGGTCTCGGTGGCGGAGGGAGACGGCAAGGTGGCCGTCTCGCTGGGCGTCTCACTCGGGGTTTCGCTCGGGGTCTCGCTCGGGGTGATGGTGGCCGACGGGGTCGGGGAGGGAGCGCCCACCTCGTCCGCGATCTCACCGATCTTGACGGCCTCCGGGAAACCGGGGTCGGACTTCCCCTTCAGCGCGGCCTTCATGTACTCGGTCCACACCGACGTGGGGATGTCACCACCGTGGATGGACGCGACACCGGCCGTGCCGTTCATGGAGAGCAGCTCGTGGTCCTTCGGGTTCTCGCGGAACATGGCGACCGACGTCGACAGCTGCTGGGTGTAGCCGACGAACCAGGCCGACTTGTTGCTGTCGGTGGTACCGGTCTTGCCTGCCGCCGTACGGCCCAGGGCCTTGGCGTTCTGACCCGTACCGTTCTGGATCACGTTCTCGAGGGTGTCCGTGACATTGTTCGCCACGTCCTCGGGGATCGCCGTCGTGCGCTTCGGCTTCGTGAAGCCGAGCTCCTTCCCGTCCTTCTTGACCTTGGTGACCGAGTACGGGTCCGTGTGCGTCCCGGAGGCCGCGAAGGTCGAGTAGGCGTCGGCCATACGGATCGCGCTGGGAGTGGAGGTACCGAGCGCGAAGGACGGGTTGAGCCCGGCGAAGCTCGCGTCCAGGATGCCGGCCTTCTTGGCCACGTCCCTCACGTGCGACATGCCCACGTCCCAGCCGAGCTGCACGAACGGCGTGTTGATGGACTGCTCCATCGCCTTGCGCAGGGTGATGTAGCCCCAGGCGTGGTCGCTCTCGTTGTTCTGGTAGAAGACCGAGTTGTCCTTGTTCAGGACGAACGAGCCGTCCTCGTTCCTGACCTTGAGATGGTCGTCGCCGTTGTACTTGCTCAGCGGCGAGACCCCGGCCCCGTCCGTCTTGTACGTGCCGTACTGCATGGCCGCCGCGAGCACGAACGGCTTCCACGTCGAACCCACGGGGACACCCGAGGTGTCCGCGTTGTTGGTGAAGTGGTTGTTCTCGTAGCCCGCACCGCCGTACAGCGCGACGATCGCGCCGTCATTGGGCACCACCGAGGCCGCGCCGAACTGGACGTACTTGTCCTTCTCGCGCGTCTTCGGGTTCAGGCGCTGCTTCTCGATCTTCTTCACGGCCGCGCTCAGCGCATTGACCTTGGTCTTGTCGAAGGTCGTGTAGATCTGGTAGCCGCCCTGGTCGAACTCCTGCTCAGAGATGTGGGAGTGCGCCAGGACGTACTTCTTCGCCGTGTCGGCCAGGTAGCTGATCTGGCCGGTCATGCCCTTGGTCGCCTTGCGGCCCTGAGGCGTGGGGTACTCCTTGATCGCCTCCTGATACTGCTGGTCCGTGATGCGCTTGTCCTTGTGCATCTCGCCGAGAATCCAGCCCCAGCGTTCCTTGGAGCGCTTGAGGTTGGACTTGGCGTCCGCCGCGGGGTCGATGTCCGAGTTGCCGGCCGGGTCGTAGTACGTCGGGCCCTTGAGCAGCGCCGCGAGGAAGGCGCACTGACTCGGCTTGAGCTTGACCGCGTCCACGCCGTAGTAGGTCTGAGCGGCGGCCTGGATGCCGTAGGCGCCACGGCCGTAGTACGAGGTGTTCAGGTAGCCCTGCAGGATCTGCGGCTTGGTGAGCTTGGTGCCCACCTTGATGGAGATGAACATCTCCTTGAACTTCCGGGACAGCGTCTGGTCCTGGCTCAGGTAGGTGTTCTTGACGAACTGCTGGGTGATCGTCGAGCCACCCTGCGTCTGACCACCGCTGGCCATGTTGGCCAGGGCGCGGGCGATACCCATGGGGTCGACGCCCGAGTCCTGGTAGAAGCTCTTGTTCTCGGCCGAGATCACCGCCCACTGCATGGCCTCGGGGATCTGGTCGATCGTGACGTTCTGCCGGTTCGCGCCCGTGCCGGTGGCGACCATCTGCGAGCCGTCGGCCCAGTAGTAGACGTTGTTCTGGGACTTGGCCGCGTCGTTCTCGTTGGGGATGGAGACCATCGCGTAGCCGACGCCGACCATGGCCACGAGGCTGCCGACGAAGCCGATGAACAGCCCGGTGACGAGCTTCCAGGAAGGCACCCAGCGGTGCCACCCGTCCTTGTCGTAGCGCGGGTAGTCGATGAACCGCTTCTTGGCGGGAGGGGCCGCGCGGCCTCTGCCACGCCCTGGCCCGCCCGGGCCACCACGTCGGCCACCCGGACCCTCGTCGACCGCTCTGCGGCGGCCTCCCGTACTTCTCTGCGCAGCCCGACGGGCCTCGGCACGGCTGCCGTAGGGGCGCTCCTCGGCTCCGGCCCCATAGGCACCGGACCCATAGGAGTCGGAAGGGGACCCGGTTGCGCCTCGCGGTGCCGCACGGCGGCCGGAGGACGAGCCGGACTGGCCGCGTCGGGCCGCGGCACGTCCGCCTCCCTGCGGCGGCGGCGGTTTGCGACGGTGCTCGCTCATCGAACGACTACTCCTCGGGCAGGCGCACCCTTGCGCGCCTGGAAAAGGCGGCTGGTTTCCGGTCCCCCCGAAGTACGGATGTGGTCGGTTTTGCATTCACCCGTACTGCACCGAGGACATGGACGCTCCCCAGACGTCACTTGGTTCCCGGCGGTGTGCATGCCGCACAGACTACGCACCACCAAAACCTGCTTTTACGGATGTTCATCCCAAATCAGGCAACTTGCCTCCTGCGAATCGGTGATGTGATCCCGTTCACCGTCCCCCCTCTTGTCGCATGCGGAAGGCCGTTCTATCGTCGTGATGTATCGAGTCGATACATCAGCGAGAGATAAGGACGAGAGGAGGCGACGATGAGCCGGCGTTCCGGCATCCTCGAGTTCGCCGTACTCGGCCTGCTCCGCGAGTCTCCGATGCACGGCTACGAGCTGCGCAAACGACTCAACACGTCACTGGGTGTGTTCCGTGCGTTCAGCTACGGGACGCTCTATCCCTGCCTCAAGACGCTGGTCGCCAGCGGCTGGTTGATCGAGGAGCCGGGCAGCACCCACGAGGACGCCCTGGCCGCTCCCCTCGCGGGACGCCGCGCCAAGATCGTCTATCGGTTGACGGCGGAAGGTAAGGAGCACTTCGAGGAGCTGCTCTCGCAGACCGGCCCCGACGCGTATGAGGACGAGCACTTCGCCGCCCGGTTCGCCTTCTTCGGGCAGACGTCACGCGACGTGCGCATGCGCGTACTGGAGGGCCGCCGCAGTCGGCTGGAGGAGCGCCTGGAGAAGATGCGCGCCTCGCTGGCCCGTACCCGGGAGCGACTCGACGACTACACGCTTGAGCTCCAGCGCCACGGGATGGAGTCCGTGGAGCGCGAAGTGCGCTGGCTGAACGAGCTCATCGAGAGCGAGCGGGCCGGACGGGACCTCAGGGGTTCCGCGTCCGGGGGGCCCGCTCAGCAGGACACATCATTTGGAGCGACGGGCGGCCTGCCCCGTCCCGGGGACACCCCCGGGACGGATACGCCCGGCGACACCGCCACGTGAAGCCCACTCAGGGCCTCACTCGTACACACAGGGAGCAACCGGAATGGGTTCGGTTCGCGTAGCCATCGTCGGCGTGGGCAACTGCGCCGCGTCGCTGGTGCAGGGAGTCGAGTACTACAAGGACGCCGACCCGGCGTCGAAGGTCCCCGGCCTGATGCACGTGCAGTTCGGCGACTACCACGTCCGTGACGTGGAGTTCGTCGCCGCCTTCGACGTCGACGCGAAGAAGGTCGGCCTCGACCTCGCGGACGCCATCGGCGCCTCCGAGAACAACACCATCAAGATCTGCGACGTGCCCAACACCGGTGTCACCGTCCAGCGCGGCCACACCCTCGACGGTCTCGGCAAGTACTACCGCCTGACCATCGAGGAGTCCGAGGCCGAGCCGGTCGACGTCGTCCAGATCCTGAAGGACAAGCAGGTCGACGTCCTCGTCTGCTACCTGCCCGTCGGTTCCGAGGACGCGGCGAAGTTCTACGCCCAGTGCGCCATCGACGCCAAGGTCGCCTTCGTCAACGCCCTCCCGGTCTTCATCGCCGGCACCAAGGAGTGGGCGGACAAGTTCACCGAGGCGGGCGTCCCGATCGTCGGTGACGACATCAAGTCGCAGGTCGGCGCCACCATCACGCACCGCGTCATGGCGAAGCTGTTCGAGGACCGGGGTGTCATCCTGGACCGCACGATGCAGCTGAACGTCGGCGGCAACATGGACTTCAAGAACATGCTCGAGCGCGAGCGCCTGGAGTCCAAGAAGATCTCCAAGACGCAGGCCGTCACCTCCCAGATCCCCGACCGGGACCTCGGCGAGAAGAACGTCCACATCGGCCCGTCCGACTATGTCGCCTGGCTCGACGACCGCAAGTGGGCGTACGTCCGCCTCGAGGGCCGTGCCTTCGGTGACGTCCCGCTGAACCTGGAGTACAAGCTCGAGGTCTGGGACTCCCCGAACTCCGCGGGTGTCATCATCGACGCCCTGCGTGCCGCGAAGATCGCCAAGGACCGCGGCATCGGCGGCCCGATCCTCTCCGCGTCCTCGTACTTCATGAAGTCCCCGCCGGTCCAGTACTTCGACGACGAGGCCCGCGAGAACGTCGAGAAGTTCATCCGCGGCGACGTCGAGCGCTGAGACGGGCGCTCGTCCGAGAACGCTCCTGCCAGGGCTGTGAGGGTCCCCGGGTTTCCAGCCCCGGGGACCCTCCCGCATGTGTGAGGCTGTGCCCCATGCCCGTCGTTCGCGACCTGCGCGTCCTGCTCCGCTTCCGGAACTTCCGACGCCTGCTCGCCGTACGCCTGCTCTCCCAGGGCGCCGACGGCGTCTATCAGGTCGCGCTCGCCACGTACGTGGTCTTCTCCCCGGAGAAACAGACCTCGGCCACCTCGATCGCCTCGGCGATGGCGGTGCTGCTGCTCCCTTACTCGCTCGTCGGCCCCTTCGCGGGCGTCCTGCTGGACCGCTGGCGACGCCGTCAGGTCTTCGTGTACGGCAACCTGTTGCGCGCCGTGCTGGCGGCGGGCACGGCCGTCCTGATGGTCGTCCAGGTGCCGGACTGGCTGTTCTATGTCTCCGCGCTGTGCGTCACGGCCGTCAACCGCTTCGTTCTCGCCGGACTCTCCGCCTCCCTGCCGCGCGTGGTCGACACCGAGCGCCTGGTGATGGCCAACTCCGTCTCCCCGACCGCCGGAACGCTCGCCGCGACCGCGGGCGGCGGTCTCGCCTTCCTCGTTCGGCTGGTGGTGTCGGACTCGGACGCCGCGGTGGTCCTGCTGGGCGCCACCCTGTATCTGTGCGCGTCCCTCGCCTCGCTGACCATGGCTCCCGGACTGCTCGGTCCCGACCGGAACCATGAACTTCCCCATCTGGGCACGGCGCTTGTGGGCACCGCGCGGGAACTGCTGGCGGCCGTACGGCATCTGGCCGCGCCGCAGCGCCGGGAGGCGGTCTGGGCACTGCTCACGATGACGCTGATGCGGTTCTGCTACGGCGCCCTGCTGGTCATGGTGCTGATGCTGTGCCGGTACGCCCTCTCCTCCACCCCCGAGGGCGGACTCCGCCTGCTGGGGCTCGCGTTGGGGGTGTCCGGCGCCGGCTTCTTCGCGGCGGCCCTGGTGACACCCTGGGCGGCCGGACGGCTCGGTCCCGGTCGTTGGATCGCCGTGTGCGCCGCGACGGCCGCCGTCCTGGAACCGGCTCTCGGTCTGCCCTTCGCCACTGTCCCCATGCTGATCGCGGCCTTCGTTCTGGGGCTGACCACCCAGGGGGCGAAAATCGCCACGGACACGATCGTGCAGTCCTGCGTGGAGGACGGCTTCCGTGGCCGGATCTTCTCCGTTTACGACGTCCTGTTCAACGTCGCCTTCGTCGGCGCCGCCGGCGCAGCGTCCCTGATGCTCCCCCCGGACGGCCGGTCCGCGGTCCTGGTGGTCACGGTCGCCATTATCTACGGGGTGGTTGCTGCGGCTATGGCCCGCTTTGAACGCTGGTAAGTGTCACATCAAAGACACAGACGGGCCCTGGGTTACAGGGTTGTCAGTGGGAACCGCTAACTTACGTGGGTCTTCGCGCCATGCGCACCCATGTTCCAGCCATGCGCACCCACGTTCTAGGGGGACCCCTAAGTGACTACTCCGCCGCCCCAGGGCCAGAACCCATTCGCACAGGGCCAGGCTCCGTACCCGCCTCAGGGCGGCCAACCGCAGCAGGGTCAGGCTCCGTACCCGCCTCAGCCCGGTGCCCCGTACGCTCCGGTTCCGCCGCAGCCCAAGCGCAAGATCGGCTTCCGCACGATCAGGACCATCGTCGTCATCGTGCTCGCACTCGGTGGCGCCATCTACGGCTACATATCCAGCCAGGACGACGCGAACACGGCCAAGGTCGGCGACTGCATGCACCGCGGCAGCACCAACGACACCAACCCGGACCTCGAGGTCGTCGACTGCAAGTCGACGAAGGCTCAGTACGTGGTGCTGGCCAAGGTCAAGGGCAGCTACTTGACCGAGATCTCGGCCTCCACCAAGTGCGAGTCCGCGGCCAAGGACTTCCAGTACACGTACACCGAGAGCGGTGACGGCAGCAACTTCCTGCTCTGCCTGAAGGACTACAAGAAGTAAGGCAGATACATCGAGGGGCGGTGTTTCACGTGAAACACCGCCCCTCGATGTATCTCGGTGGCGGCATGTTTCACGTGAAACATGCCGCCGTTTTCACGCTCAGCCCTGCTCGGCCCACCACTCCTTGAGTGCCGTCACCGCTGTGTCGTGCTCCATCGGACCGTGCTCCAGTCGGAGCTCCAGCATGTGCTTGTAGGCCTTGCCCACCGTCGGGCCCGGTCCGACGCCCAGGATTTCCATGATCTGGTTGCCGTCGAGGTCCGGGCGGATCGCGTCGAGCTCCTCCTGCTCCTGGAGCTGGGCGATGCGCTCCTCCAGGCCGTCGTAGGCCCGGGACAGCGCGGCGGCCTTGCGCTTGTTGCGGGTGGTGCAGTCGGAGCGGGTCAGCTTGTGGAGCCGGTCGAGAAGCGGTCCCGCGTCGCGGACATAGCGGCGGACCGCGGAGTCCGTCCACTCACCGGTGCCATAGCCATGGAAGCGCAGGTGGAGTTCGACCAGACGCGAGACGTCCTTCACCAGCTCGTTGGAGTACTTCAACGCCGTCATGCGCTTCTTGGTCATCTTCGCCCCGACCATCTCGTGGTGATGGAACGAGACCCGGCCGTCCTTCTCGAAGCGGCGGGTGCGCGGCTTGCCGATGTCGTGCAGCAGGGCGGCCAGGCGGAGGGCCAGGTCGGGGCCGGCCTCCTCCAGGGCCATCGCCTGCTCCAGGACGATCAGCGTGTGCTCGTAGACGTCCTTGTGCCGATGGTGCTCGTCACGCTCCAGGCGCAGCGCAGGCAGCTCCGGCAGGACGTGGTCGGCCAGACCGGTGTCGACCAGAAGCGTGAGGCCCTTGCGCGGGTACGCGGACAGGACCAGCTTGTTCAGCTCGTCCCGGACCCGCTCCGCCGACACGATCTCAAGGCGGCCGGCCATGTCCTTCATCGCCGTGACGACCTCGGGGGCGACCTCGAAGTCGAGCTGGGCGGCGAAGCGCGCGGCACGCATCATCCGCAGCGGATCGTCCGAGAAGGAGTCCTCGGGGGTGCCCGGAGTGCGCAGCACCCGTGCCGCGAGGTCCTCCCGCCCGCCGTGCGGGTCGATGAACTCCTTCTCCGGCAGCGCCACGGCCATCGCGTTGACCGTGAAGTCACGCCGGACGAGGTCCTCCTCGATGGAGTCGCCGTACGACACCTCGGGCTTGCGCGAGGTCCGGTCGTACGCCTCCGACCGGTACGTGGTCACCTCGATCTGGTAACCGTCTTTCTGCGCCCCCACCGTGCCGAAGGCGATCCCGACCTCCCATACGGCGTCCGCCCACGGCCGCACGATCTTCAATACGTCCTCGGGGCGGGCATCGGTGGTGAAGTCCAGGTCGTTGCCGAGCCGGCCGAGCAGCGCATCGCGGACCGAGCCGCCGACCAGGGCGAGCGAGAACCCGGCCTCCTGGAAACGGCGGGCCAGGTCGTCGGCGACGGGGGCCACCCGCAGCAGCTCGCTCACCGCGCGCTGCTGCACCTGGTTCAGGGCAGTGGGAGTGTCTTCGTTGGCGTTCGGCACAACAAAAGAGGGTACGTGGCCCGGACGGCCGGAAGCGCCCCCATTAAACGCCCGCGAACATCTGTCGTTATAAGGGTCACAGGCCCCGCTCCCGCTACGTACATCCACTCTCCCCTTTATAAGGGGCATACAGAACATGTCGCCCGAGTCCTCGATCTTGTGGAGCGGACCGCGGCACGTCGCCTCAGCGCACCTCGTTACCATGCGGGGACGCACATTCCGACGACCACTGACGACGACGAGGGACGGGCGAGCGCGTGGCCGAGGCGGCAGACTTCCAGGGGATGAGTCCCTCACCTGCCCGCCGGTGGCTGAGGCGCACCGGGGCACTGCTCGCCGGGGCGCCTCTGCTGGCCGGCCTGCTCCAGCTGCCCGCCGCGACGCCCGCCCGGGCCGCCTCCTCGGACGCGGTCTCCGTCTCACTGGACTCGCTCAGCCCCAGTGCCCCGACGGACGGGGACACGCTGACCGTCTCCGGCACGGTGACGAACAACGGCAAGCAGTCGGTCACCGGCGCCCACGTGGGCCTGCGCGTGGGGCCGGAGCTGACCATCCGCTCGGCCATCGACAGCGCCGCCGACCGGTCCGACAGCCTCCAGACCTCCGCCGGCTCCGAGGTCGGCGGCAAGTACGTCGCGAAGTTCGCCAAGCTCCCCCCGCACGTCGCCCAGCACTTCAGCATCTCCGTACCGGTCGACAAGCTCGGCCTCGGCAAAGACGGTGTCTACGAGCTCGGCGTCTCGCTCTCCGGCCAGACCTCGGCACAGCCCTGGGAGCAGGTGCTCGGCATCCAGCGGACGTTCCTGCCGTGGCAGCCGGACGAGGCCGACACCAAGACGAAGACGACGTTCCTGTGGCCGCTGATCTCCACCGTCCACATGACGGCGAAGACGGGCGCCGGTGAACAGCAGACGCCGGTCTTCCTCAACGACGACCTGGCCAAGGACATCGCGCCGGGCGGCCGCCTGGCCCAGATGCTGGCCCTCGGCAAGGACCTCGACGTCACCTGGGTGATCGACCCCGATCTGCTGGCCTCCGTGGACGCTATGACGCGCAACTACCGGATCCAGGGGGACGACCGCGCCACCACGGCCGGCACGCACCAGGCGGTCGCCAAGCAGTGGCTGGCCGACCTGCAGAAGGCCGTGGCCGACAAGGAGGTCGTCGCGCTGCCCTTCGCGGACCCGGACCTGGCCTCCCTCGCCCACAACGGCACGAGCGTCACCGGCTCGCTCAGCCACTTCAAGGACGCCACGGACGTCGTCACGAACACCGTGGAGCCGATCCTCCATGTGAAGCCGACCACCGACTTCGCGTGGCCCGTGAACGGGGCCGTCGACCCGTCGATCATCAAGGTCGCCACCTCCGCGGGCGCCGACAAGGTGATCGCCCGCAGCGACAGCCTCCAGGAGACCGGCGGCCTGACCTACACGCCGTCCGCGGCCCGCCCGATCGGCGGCGGCACGACGGCGGTGGTCGCGGACTCACGGCTGTCCAGGGCGTTCGAGGGCGATCTGACGAAGGCGGACTCGGCCACGCTCGCCGTCCAGGAGTACCTGGCCCAGAGCCTGGCGCTGAACGTCCAGACGGACCGGCAGCGCAGCATCGTCGTCGCCCCGCAGCGCATGCCGTCCTCCAGCCAGGCGCAGGCGATGGCCCAGGCGATCGGGGCCCTCCAGGAGACGAACTGGGTCCAGACCCAGGACCTCGCCGACGCCGCCAAGGCCAAACCGGACCCGAGCGCCACCACGAGGATCCCGTCGACGTCCGCGTACCCCTCCTCGCTGCGCAAGCAGGAACTGCCACGGTCGGCCTTCGAGCAGATCGCGCGCACACAGGACAAGCTCGACAACTTCCAGGTGATCCTCACCGACCAGTCCCGGGTCGCGACCCCCTTCGGGCGGGCCATAAACCGTGGGATGTCCACGTCGTGGCGAGGCCGGACCGTCGAGTCGGACCGCTTCCGGGCCGGCGTGGAGGCATGGCTCGACGAGCTCACCGACCAGGTCAAGCTGATCGACAAGTCCCCGACCAAGCTCTCCGGCCGCAGCGCCACCATCCCGGTGACCGTGCAGAACAACCTGGTGCAGGGCGTCGACCATCTGGTCCTGCGGCTGACCTCGACCAATCCCACCCGCCTCAAGATCGGCGGCGAGGCGTACCAGGAGCAGCGCGTCGCGGTGTCCGGCGGACACAGCCAGTCCGTGAAGTTCACCACGTCCGCCAACGCCAACGGCCAGGCCACCGTGATCGCCCAGCTGTACACCGAGGACGGCCAGGAGTACGGCAACGAGGTCAGCTTCGATGTGAAGGTCACCGAGGTCACGCCCACCGTGATGCTGGTCATCGGCGGCGGTGTCCTGCTGCTTGTCCTGGCGGGCTTCCGGATGTACACCCAGCGCAAGCGCGCGGCCGCCAAGGAGGCCGAGGAGGACGGCTCCGAGGAGGCGGGGAAGGACACCGACGGTCCCGAGAACCCCGAAGGCCCTGAAGACCGTCTTCAGGAGGAGTCCGACGCCCGCTCCGGGGCAGACGACCCGGAGCAGCCGAGTGACCCGACACCGGACACCGCACCGGAAAGCGCCGACCCGTCCGGGACGGGTGAGAGAGTGGACCGTTGAGCGATGTCGTGGCCGGTGGGCCCGGGGACGATGAGGTGGGGTAACCATGAACGCGCCGTACGAGGGTGACCGTGGCCAGGCCGCGGCCGGCTCGGGCTACCCCGAGCCGCCGCCCGAGCCCGGCCAGGTGCCGCCGCAGCCCGCGGCGGACATGTACCTCCAGGACGCCTACGACCAGGACCCCTACCGGGCACAGGACCTCTCCGCCCAGGACCCGGTCGCCGAGGCGCTCTACGACCGCGCCTCGCACCCCCCGCCGCCCCCGGGCACGTACGAGCCGCAGCAGCCGCTGTACTCCCAGCCGGCCCAGTCCCCGTACGCTCCCGACCCCAACGTGTGGGCCCAGACCCCCGCGCCGGAGCCGGAGCGTCCGGCGCAGTACATGCCGTACGGCGACAACCCCCGCACGACCCAGTTCGTGGGCGTGGACGACCTCGTCACGCACTCCGGCGAGGAGCGCCACGAGCCGGACGCCTTCGCGCATCTCTTCCGGGACCAGCAGCAGGGCGGCGGGCATCCCGCCATGGGGACCCCGGCCGTTCCGGGCCCGGCTGGACCGGGCGTCGGCCCGGGCCCCGTGGGGCAGTACGCGGCGACCCCGCAGCCCGCGGTCCCGCAGCACCCCGCCGCGCCGCAACACCCCGCCGCCCCGTACGCCGCGGCCGCCCACCCCGCCGCGCCTCATGCGGCCGGGGCGCCCGCTCCGGCATCCGCCGGGACCGCCGCTCCCGACGCCGGCTCCGCCTCCGCCGCGCCTGCCGCGAAGAAGGGCGGGCGGGCCTCGGGCCTGCTGAAGTCCAGCGCCGTGATGGCGGCGGGCACGATGGTCTCCCGGCTCACCGGCTTCGTCCGCTCCGCGCTGATCGTCTCCGCGCTGGGCGTCGGCCTGCTCGGCGACACCTTCCAGGTCGCCTACCAGCTGCCGACGATGATCTACATCCTGACCGTCGGCGGCGGCCTCAACTCCGTCTTCGTGCCACAGCTCGTCCGCGCCATGAAGGAGGACGAGGACGGCGGCGAGGCGTACGCCAACCGGCTGCTGACGCTGGTGATGGTGGCGCTGGGCGCCCTCACGGCCCTCGCGATCGTGGCCGCCCCGGTCCTGATCCGGCTGCTGTCCGACTCGGTCGCCAGCGACCCGGCGGCCAACGAGGTCGGCGTCACCTTCGTCCGCTACTTCCTGCCCTCGATCTTCTTCATGGGCATCCACGTGGTGATGGGTCAGATCCTCAACGCCCGTGGGAAGTTCGGCGCGATGATGTGGACCCCGGTCCTCAACAACATCGTCATCATCGTCACGCTCGGCATGTTCATCTGGGTGTACGGCACCGCCGCCAACTCCGGGATGAAGGTCACGAGCATCCCGCCGGAGGGCCAGCGGCTGCTCGGTATCGGCGTGCTGCTCGGCCTCGTCGTCCAGGCCCTGGCGATGATCCCGTACCTGCGGGAGACCGGCTTCCGGCTGCGGCTGCGCTTCGACTGGCGGGGGCACGGCCTCGGCAAGGCGGCCACCCTCGCCAAGTGGACGATCCTGTTCGTCCTCGCCAACCAGGCGGGCGCGCTCGTCGTCTCCCAGCTGTCCACCGCGGCCGGCAAGGCCTCGCCCGTCGACGGCACCGGCTTCGCCGCCTACGCCAACGCACAGCTGATCTGGGGCCTGCCGCAGGCCATCATCACGGTCTCGCTGATGGCCGCCCTGCTGCCGCGCATCTCGCGCTCGGCCTCCGAGGACGACGCGGGCGCGGTCCGCGACGACATCTCGCAGGGTCTGCGTACGACCGCCGTGGCGATCGTGCCCATCGCGTTCGGCTTCCTGGCCCTCGGTATCCCGATGTGCACGCTGATCTTCGGCTCCTCGGGCACCAGCGAGGCCACCAACATGGGCTACATGCTGATGGCCTTCGGCCTCGGCCTGGTCCCGTACTCCGTGCAGTACGTCGTCCTGCGCGCCTTCTACGCCTACGAGGACACCCGCACGCCGTTCTACAACACGGTGATCGTGGCCGCGGTCAACGCGGGAGCCTCGGTGCTCTGTTACTTCCTCCTCCCGGCCCGCTGGGCGGTCATCGGCATGGCCGCCGCCTACGGCCTCGCCTACGCGATCGGCGTAGGGGTTGCCTGGAGGCGGCTGCAGAAGCGGCTGGGCGGCGATCTGGACGGCTCTCGCGTACTGCGGACGTACGCGCGTCTGTGCATCGCCTCGGTACCGGCGGCGCTGCTCAGCGGCGCGGCCTGCTACGGGATCGGACACACTCTCGGCCAGGGCGTCGCCGGCTCGTTCGCCGCACTCCTGGCGGGCGGTGCCGTACTGCTCGGGATCTTTTTCGTCGCGGCCCGGCGCATGCGCATCGAGGAGCTCAACTCCCTCGTCGGCATGGTGCGCGGGCGTCTGGGGCGCTGAAGAGGGGGTACGCGCACAACCATCGTCCGCCGCCGTGTGTCGTGCATAGCGGCGGACTGTGGGCACAATTGGTTTCGGCGTCGGACAGCGTGCAACGGATGGGGAGGCAGGGACGACGGTGGCGGAACGGAGCACGGCTGCCGTCGACGTGGCAGACAACAGCGGTGACGAGCCGCTGACCGCCAAGGCGGACCAGTCCACGGCCGACGGGGTGGCCCAGAACCCGGAGCTGGACACGAACAGCAACGAGGCACAGGGGAGCGGCGGGACCGGTAGTGGTCCCGGGAAGGCGTCACCTTCCGAACTGCACAGCGGTCACAAACTCGCCAGGCGTTACCGCCTGGAGGAGTGCGTCACCCGTTTGGACGGATTCAGCAGCTGGCGAGCGGTCGACGAGAAACTCCGTCGCGCCGTCGGCGTCCATATCCTGCCCGCGAACCACACACGAGCCCGCTCGGTGCTGGCCGCGGCCCGTTCCTCCGCGCTGCTCGGCGATCCCCGCTTCGTCCAAGTCCTGGACGCGGTCGAGGAGAACGACCTCGTCTATGTCGTGCACGAGTGGCTGCCGGACGCCACGGAGCTGGGCACCCTGCTCTTCGCCGGGCCATTGGAGCCGCACGACGCCTACCAGATGGTCAGCCAGGTGTCCTCGGCCATGGCGGCCGCCCACCGCGAGGGCCTCGCCCATCTGCGTCTCAACCCGAACGCCGTGCTGCGCGCCTCCACCGGCCAGTGGCGCATCCGGGGGCTCGCCGTGAACGCCGCGCTGCGCGGCATCAGCTCCGACACCCCGCAGCGTACGGACACCGAGGCGATCGGTGCCCTGCTGTACGCGGCGCTGACCCAGCGGTGGCCGTACGAGAACGACGCATACGGCCTGTCCGGGCTGCCCAAGGACGTCGGCCTCATCGCGCCCGACCAGGTGCGCGCAGGCGTCCACCGGGGTCTGTCCGAGCTCGCCATGCGTGCGCTCGCCAACGACGGTGCCACCGCCTCCCGGCACGAGTCCCCGTGCACCACGCCGGAGGAGCTGGTGAAGGCGATCGGCGAGATGCCCCGCATCCGCCCGCCGGAGCCCGCGTTCACCGCACCGCCCGAGTACCAGCGCACGACGTACCAGCAGGGCACGTACGGCCGCCCGGCCCCGCATCCCGGCGCCGGCCAGCCGCTCACCACGCCGCCGCTCCCGCTCCAGAGCCGCACCGGCAAGGCCCTGAAGTGGGCGGTCTCCGCCCTCCTCATCGCGGCCCTGGGCCTGGGCAGCTGGCAGCTCGCGGACGCCCTCATGGACCAGGGCGGCAAGTCCGAGGACACGCCGAGCTCACAGTCGACGGACGACGGCGACAAGGGCGGGAAGACCACCAAGCCCGCCGCTCCCATAAAGATCCAGAACAGCCGTGAGTTCGTCGCCGACGGCGGCGCCCAGCATCCCAACGACGTTGCCAAGACCTACGACGGCAGCACGTCGACCTTCTGGAGGACGAGGACCTTCACCGGCGGTCCCGAGATCGCGCCCTACAAGCCGGGCGTCGGCATCGTCTACGACCTAGGCTCCGTGAAGGAACTCTCCACGGCCGGCATCGGGCTTCGCTACTCTGGCGATCACACCACGGTCGAGCTGTACGCGGCCGACTCGCTGACGCCGCCGGCGTCGGCACTGGGGTCGATGAACAAGATCGGCAAGGTCACCACGACGGGCAACACCGCTACGGTCAAGGCCGCCAAGGCGGTGAAGACGCGGTACGTACTCGTCTGGCTGACCGCCGTACCGAACTCGGGCCCGGACCCCGAGACGTACGCCGACGCCGGCTTCAAGCAGGCCATCACCGAAGTGAAGTTCACAGGCTGACGTCTCACCGGAGGCGGAGGGGGCAGATGGCGCAAGGCGCCGGATACGACGGAGTGAGCGACCAGGACCTGCTCGCCCGCCATGTGGAAGGCGACCCCGATGCCTTCGGTGAGATCGTGCGGCGGCACCGGGACCGGCTCTGGGCGGTCGCGCTGCGGACGCTGGGGGACCGTGAGGAGGCCGCTGACGCGGTCCAGGACGCCCTGGTGTCCGCCTACCGGGCCGCGCATACCTTCCGGGGCCAGTCGGCCGTCACAACGTGGCTGCACCGAATCACGGTGAACGCCTGCCTGGACCGTGCCCGCAAGGCGGCCTCCCGAAAGACCGCTCCCGTCGACGACACCGAGCGTCTGGAGCAGCTGCTCGAGCCGCACGAATCGGCCTCGGCGCCGGCCGAGCGGAACGACCTGCACCGCCAGCTCCTCGAAGCCCTCGGCACACTTCCCCGTGAGCAGCGTGCGGCCCTCGTCCTGGTGGACATGCAGGGCTACCCCGTGGCGGAGGCGGCCCACATTCTCGATGTGCCGACCGGAACGGTGAAAAGCCGCTGCGCTCGGGGTAGAGCAAGGCTGCTGCCGCTGCTCTCCCACCTCCGGCCGGAAAACGCCGCCGACGGGACAGAGCCGGACCCGGGACGGAACCGGGCGCCGGGGACATCCGTCCCACCGGCAGCGGGACCTCAGAACAGAGGTCCACACACCACGGGGCCGAGCGATTCAGCCGCAGTGAAGGGCGGAGGTGGGCGAGCGTGACTTCCACGACGGACACAACCGGGCACCCGGACGTCGCCGAGATCTCCGACCTCACCGAAGGCCTGCTCCCGCCCACAAGGACCGCGGACGTACGGCGCCATCTGGACGAGTGCGAGCTGTGCACGGACGTCTTCACCTCGCTGGAGGAGATCCGGGGCCTCCTGGGCACGCTGCCGGGCCCGGTGCGGATGCCCGACGACGTCGCCGGGCGTATCGATGCCGCTCTCGCCGCGGAAGCCCTGCTGCAGACCACCACGCCCGAGTCCGCGGACACACCGGTCCTGGTCTCCGCCTCCCCCGCTCTGTCGGACGAGGACGCCGAGTCGCCTGTTTCACGTGAAACATCGACCCCGGCGGACCGACCCGCCGGACGCCCCCACGCGGCGACCGGCCCGGGCCGCAAGAACCGCGGGCGTGGCCGGCGTCGCCGGACGGTCGTCCTGGGAGCCGTCTTCACCGCTGCCCTTCTGGGGGCCGGGTCGCTCTTCCTGGAGTCACTGGGGAATGACCAGCCGACCACCGCGGCGCACGACTCGTTCTCCAGCGGAAGCCTCAAGGGCCAGGTGACGGATCTGCTCACCACGAAGAAGGGCCTGCAGCCGGGCAGCCAAAAGCCCCGGCTGGGTATCGAGTCGGAGACCGACACACCCGGCTCGACCGCCAAGACCCTCATCCAGCCGCAGATCCCGGTTCCCGGCTGCGTGCGGCAGGGCATCAACAACGCCGGCAATGTCCTGGGCGCCCAGAAGGGGACGTACGAGGGGACGGATGCCTACCTCGTCGTCCTGCCCGACGCGGGCGACAACACGCGAGTGACGGCGTACGTCGTCGACGCGACCTGTGTGAGCAAGGAGGCTGCCGCCCCGGGCAAGGTCCTCCTGACGCAGTCCCTCGCGCGTCCCTGAGCAACCGTTCTTCGTCTCGGCCCAGCGTGGCGAATCCCTCCCCGTGTGGCATCCCGTGTGCCCCGACACACCGGGAATGCGGGACCCTTAGGATCCGTTGGGTGGGGTGAGGGTTCCGAAAGGGCTCCCACCGGTCGACTGAGACAGACCAGAGACGAGGAATCAAGCCGTGAGCGACGTCCGTAACGTGATCATCATCGGCTCCGGGCCCGCCGGGTACACGGCGGCGCTCTACACCGCGCGCGCGTCGCTGAAGCCCCTGGTGTTCGAGGGTGCCGTCACCGCGGGCGGTGCGCTGATGAACACCACCGAGGTGGAGAACTTCCCCGGCTTCCGTGACGGGATCATGGGCCCCGACCTCATGGACAACATGCGCGCCCAGGCCGAGCGCTTCGGCGCCGAGCTCGTCCCGGACGACATCGTCTCCGTCGACCTGGCCGGTGAGATCAAGACCGTCACGGACACCGCGGGCACCGTCCACCGGGCCAAGGCCGTCATCGTCACCACCGGCTCCCAGCACCGCAAGCTCGGCCTGCCCAACGAGGACGCCCTTTCCGGCCGTGGTGTCTCCTGGTGTGCCACCTGCGACGGGTTCTTCTTCAAGGACCAGGACATCGCAGTGATCGGCGGTGGTGACACCGCGATGGAGGAGGCCACCTTCCTCTCGCGCTTCGCCAAGTCCGTGACGATCGTCCACCGCCGGGACAGCCTGCGCGCCTCCAAGGCGATGCAGGAGCGTGCCTTCGCCGACCCGAAGATCAAGTTCGCCTGGCACGGCGAGGTCGCCGAGATCCAGGGCGACCAGAAGCTCTCCGGCCTCAAGCTCCGCAACGTCAAGACCGGCGAGCTCTCGGACCTGGCGGTGACGGGTCTGTTCATCGCAATCGGCCACGACCCGCGCACCGAGCTGTTCAAGGGCCAGCTGGACCTCGACGAGGAGGGCTACCTGAAGGTCGACTCGCCCTCCACCCGGACGAACCTGACCGGCGTCTTCGCCGCGGGTGACGTGGTCGACCACACCTACCGTCAGGCGATCACCGCGGCCGGCACCGGCTGCTCCGCCGCTCTCGACGCCGAGCGTTTCCTCGCCGCCCTCGCGGACGGCGAGAAGGCCGAGCCCGAGAAGACCTCCGCCTGATTCCCCTTCCCGCCCCACCGCACGATCAAGTTAAGGAGCCCGCCGTGGCCGGCACCCTGAAGAATGTGACCGACGATTCCTTCGAGCAGGACGTCCTCAAGAGCGACAAGCCCGTCCTGGTGGACTTCTGGGCCGCCTGGTGCGGACCGTGCCGCCAGATCGCGCCGTCCCTGGAGGCGATCGCTGCCGAGCACGGCGACAAGATCGAGATCGTCAAGCTCAACATCGACGAGAACCCGGCTACGGCCGCCAAGTACGGCGTCATGTCGATCCCGACTCTGAACGTCTACCAGAACGGCGAGGTCGCCAAGACGATCGTCGGTGCGAAGCCGAAGGCCGCGATCGTCCGCGACCTTGAGGACTTCATCGCCGAGTAGTCGGCAGGGCCGTCGAGGCGACGGCGGATGTTTCACGTGAAACACGAATGGGCCAACCCGGAAGGGCTGGCCCATTCGGCGTTTCCAGCGGCTCTCAGAGCGGCCGCAGCACGGGTTCCTTCTGTACGGCCCCGAGCAGCCGGTCGATGGCCAGCTCCACGTCTTCCTTCCACGAGAGCGTCGATCGCAGTTCCAGCCGCAGCCGCGGATGGGTGGGGTGCTGCCGGACCGTCTTGAAGCCCACGGCCAGAAGGTGGTCGGCGGGAAGGAGACAGGCCGGCTCTTTCCAGCGGGCGTCACCGAACGCCTCGATCGCCTTGAAGCCACGTCGCAGCAGATCCTTGGCGACCGTCTGGACCATCACTCTGCCGAGCCCCTGCCCCTGATAGCCGGGCAGGATGAAGCCGGTCATCAACTGCACGGCGTCCGGGGAGACAGGGCTCGTGGGGAACGCCGTGGAGCGGGGGACATAGGCGGGCGGAGCGTAGAGCACAAAGCCGACCGGTGCGTCGTCGACGTAGACCACGCGGCCGCAGGACCCCCAGTCCAGCAGGACGGCGGAGATCCAGGCCTCCTTCTCCGGAGCCGGAGTACCTGCCCTTACCGCGGCCTCACCGCTGACGGGGTCCAACTCCCAGAAGACACACGCGCGACAGCGCTGGGGAAGGTCCTGAAGGTTGTCCAGCGTGAGCGGTACGAGCCGACGCCCCATGAAGGCTGTTCCTCGCTTCCTTCGCCCGCGGCATCGCGAGCGGCTGTCAGAGCGCTGCGTTCCCTGAGCAGACTGCCGACGAACCCGCCGACCGCGCCCAAGCCCAGGCCCGCGCTCACCAGTCCGGTACGGCTCATCGTTCGCATGGCCCCCGCCTCCCACTCAGAGGTGCTGCCAGGTGGATGCGCCAAACCCGATCGCATCGTATCCACGATGCGATTGCATCGATACCGCCTGAAAGCAAAGAGCGGACCGTGTTCCGGTACACACCGGACACCATCCGCTCAACTGCCTGAACAAGCGAGCCTCGGCCAAGGAGGACCGCCCGGGGCTCAGTCCTCCGTCTCCTCGGACAGATCGTCCTGGACGCCCCTCTGCAGGACCGGCCCCTCGCCCGGGGCAAGCGTGCCAAGGATCCGCTCAAGGTCTTCCATCGAGGCGAACTCGACAGTGATCTTGCCCTTCTTCTGGCCCAGGTCGACCTTCACCCGCGTCTCGAACCGGTCCGACAGACGCGTGGCGAGCTCGCTCAGCGCCGGGGAGACCAGAGCACCGGCACGCGGTCCCTTGGCGCGCTGTGCCGTCTGGGGCCGCGATCCCATGAGGGTCACGATCTCCTCCACGGCCCGCACCGAGAGCCCCTCGGCCACAATCCGGTGGGCCAGGCGGTCTTGCTCCTCCGAGTCCTCGACGGACAGCAGTGCGCGGGCATGTCCGGCGGAGAGGACTCCGGCGGCGACCCGGCGCTGGACCGCGGGAGAAAGCTTCAGCAGACGCAAGGTGTTGGAGACCTGCGGACGAGAGCGCCCGATCCGGTCCGCCAGCTGGTCGTGCGTGCAGTTGAAGTCCTTCAGCAACTGGTCGTAGGCGGCGGCCTCTTCCAGCGGGTTCAGCTGGGCACGGTGCAGGTTCTCCAGCAGCGCGTCCAGGAGGAGCTTCTCGTCGTCGGTGGCCCGCACGATCGCCGGGATCGCTTCGAGGCCGGCCTCACGGCAGGCCCGCCAGCGCCGCTCACCCATGATGAGTTCATAGCGCGCGGGGCCGAGCTGCCGTACGACGACGGGCTGGAGGAGACCGACCTCCTTGATGGAGGTGACCAGCTCCTGCAGCGCATCCTCGTCGAAGACCTCACGCGGCTGGCGCGGGTTCGGCGTGATGGACTCAAGGGGGATCTCGGCGAAGTGGGCGCCCACGGGAGGCGCGGGCGTCTCCGTGAAGCCGTTCATCGACGGCTCCTCGGTTTCATGTGAAACAGGCGGCAGCGTGGCCACCTTCGCCGCGGCCACCCCACGGTCGCTCGCCAGCACCGGAACCGCTGCGGGGGACGCGGGAACCGCACCACCCAACGCGGTCTGGGCCGGTGTCTTCTCCGTCGGGGCAGCGGGGATCAGTGCGCCGAGCCCACGGCCCAAACCCCTCCGTCGCTCGCTCACTGGATCCCCTCCACCATGCTCGGGTTGTTCTGGGCGCCGATGTGGGCCTGCGTCGGGTCATAGCTGACACCGACACCCTTCAGCGCGATTTCTCGGGCGGCCTCCAGATAGGAGAGGGCACCGCTCGATCCTGGATCGTAGGTCAGCACCGTCTGCCCATAACTGGGCGCCTCGGAGATACGGACCGACCGGGGAATGCTAGTGCGCAGCACCTCGTCACCAAAGTGGCTGCGCACCTCGTCGGCGACCTGGGAGGCAAGACGCGTCCGGCCGTCGTACATGGTGAGCAGGATCGTCGATACATGCAGGGCGGGGTTGAGGTGGCCCCGCACCAGGTCGACGTTGCGCAGCAGCTGCCCCAGCCCCTCCAGCGCGTAGTACTCGCACTGGATCGGGATCAGGACCTCCTGGCCCGCGACCAGAGCATTGACCGTGAGCAGACCGAGAGAGGGCGGGCAGTCGATCAGGATGTAGTCCAGCGGCTGCTCGTATGCCTGGATCGCACGCTGCAGCCTGCTCTCCCGCGCCACGAGGGACACCAGCTCGATCTCCGCACCGGCGAGATCGATCGTGGCGGGGGCACAGAAGAGACCCTCGACGTCCGGGACCGGCTGTACGACATCCGCGAGAGGCTTGCTCTCGACCAGCACGTCATAGATGGAAGGAACATCGGCGTGATGGTCGATCCCCAGAGCCGTGGACGCATTGCCCTGTGGGTCGAGGTCGATCACCAGGACGCGGCTGCCATGCAGGGCCAGCGAAGCGGCAAGATTGACGGTCGTCGTCGTCTTGCCCACACCGCCCTTCTGGTTGGCGACGACGACGACCCGGGTCTGCTCCGGTCGTGGCAGTCCTTCGCCGGCGCGGCCCAAAGCCTCCACCGCCAGCTGGGCAGCACGACCGATCGGAGTGTCGTCCATCGGAGGCGGTGTTTCACGTGAAACATCCGCCCCCATCGACTCGGTACGGGGACCGGGGACCGGATCGGTCATCGGTCCCGCGATGTTGGCGTCGGACCGCAAGGATTCACTCTCCTCGACTTCAGGCTCGCAATGAACAGAGCCTCCCATGTCTTCGGGGTCGCGAACCAGTGAGGCCTGTTGTTCTGTGGAGAAATCCACCTCTGTGGACAACTCCGATGCCTCTCCGAGTGAACCGAGAGGCTTGCGGTCGCGGGGTTCGGCCGCAGCGCGGCCGCGACTGATGATGCCGTGCAACAGTGAGCGACGTTTCACGTGAAACACGATGCACAGCGGCCGCGGCCGGATCCTCACGACACTCCGGCATGCATGGGTCTGGCAGCTTGTGTGGAGTACGTCTCGTCCGCAGGACGGATCAGCGCCGTCGGCGCGCCCGCCCCGTACGGGCAGCCTTCGCCCGCTTCGCCGCGAACCGCACACCGCCGGGGCTCTCCCCGACCTCGACCCGTACGACCGTCGACAGCGGGTCCACAACGCCTTCACCCACGTGGAGCACGGACGTCTCCACCGCCCCGAGCTTGCTCAGCGCGGTGGCCGCGCTCTTGAGCTCCTCCTCGGCGGTGTCCCCCTTCAGGGCGAGCATCTCGCCGTACGGCCGCAGGAGCGGGATGCCCCAGGCGGCCAGCCGGTCCAGCGGAGCCACGGCCCGCGCCGTCACCACATGGACCGGCGGCAGCTTGCCCATGACCTCCTCGGCACGCCCACGCACGACGGTGACGTGATCCAGGCCCAGGAGCTCGACGACCTCGGTGAGGAAGGTCGTACGCCGCAGCAGCGGCTCCAGAAGCGTGATCTTCAGGTCCTCGCGGACGAGCGCCAGGGGAATGCCCGGCAAGCCCGCGCCCGAGCCGACGTCGCACACCGTCACCCCCTCGGGGACGACTTCCGAGAGCACCGCACAGTTCAGCAGGTGGCGCTCCCACAGACGGGGCACTTCCCGCGGGCCGATCAGACCACGCTGCACGCCCGCCTCGGCGAGCAGTTCCGCGTAGCGGACCGCATCGGCGAAGCGATGACCAAACACCTCCCGCGCCTGTTCGGGCGCAGGGGGGAGCTCCGCTGCCTCCGTCACGGGGACCGTCCTTCCGTACAGCGCCGGCGCACCGAGCGCCGACCACCAGAACTACCAGGCTGACAAAGTTCGGCCCCGTCTGCGCAACAGACGGGGCCGGTGGATTGTGGAGACCGATCAGGCGGGCAGCACGACGACGAAACGCTGCGGCTCCTCGCCCTCCGACTCGCTGCGCAGTCCCGCGGCCTTGACCGCGTCGTGCACGACCTTGCGCTCGAACGGGGTCATCGGCTTGAGCTTCACGGGCTCGCCGGAGCTCTTGACCTCGGCGGCGGCCTTGGCACCCAGCTCGGAGAGCTCAGCCCGCTTCTTGGCTCGGTAGCCCGCGATGTCCAGCATCAGCCGGCTGCGGTCCCCGGTCTCCCGGTGCACGGCCAGTCGGGTCAGCTCCTGCAGAGCCTCCAGCACCTCGCCGTCACGGCCGACCAGCTTCTGCAGGTCGCGGCTGCCCGCGTCGCTGATGATCGACACGGAGGCGCGGTCGGCCTCGACGTCCATGTCGATGTCGCCGTCGAGATCGGCGATGTCCAGCAGACCCTCGAGGTAGTCCGCCGCGATCTCGCCCTCCTGCTCCAGGCGGGTCAGGGTGTCTGCACCCTCGGTAGCGGCGGAGGTGGTGCCTTCCGTCACGGGATGGACTCCTTCTTACTTCTTGGACGGGGACTTGGGCCGCTGCGGACCCTTGCGCTGACCGGACTGGGCCTTGCTGCGGTTCCCGGTGCCGGGCTTCGGGTCCTGCTTGGCGGCGGGCTTGGCGTCCTGCGGCTCGTCGGACTTCTCCAGCGAGGTGGTCGGCGTGGGGTCGTCGGCCTGCTTCGGGCCGCCGGACTGCCGCTGCGCCTTCGTCTGGCGCTTGGGCTGCTGGCGCCGGGGAGCGGCGGTCGTGCCGTCCTCGGACACGGTGGCGGCCGGGCTCTCGCTCTTCACCACGGTGCCGTCGGCCTCGGCGGCGAGGCCCGCCTTGCTCAGGGCGTTGATGAACTTGCGCTCGAACTCGTTGCGGTCGCGGCCCTTGGCGACGATCGCCTTGACGATGGTCTTCTCGCTGCGGCGACGGGTCTTGCCGTGGCTCGTCACGTGCTTGGTCAGACGCTCCAGGTAGGCGGCCTGGGCCTTGGAACCCGGGGTCGGGTTGTTGTGGATGACGTACATCTGCTGGCCCATGGTCCACACGTTGGTGGTCAGCCAGTAGACGAGGACACCGACCGGGAAGTTGATGCCGAAGACGGCGAACATGACCGGGAAGACGTACATCAGCATCTTCTGCTGCTGCATGAACGGCGTCTTCACCGTCGTGTCGACGTTCTTCGTCATCAGCTGACGCTGCGTGTAGAACTGCGACGCCGACATCAGGACGATCATGATCGCGGTGACGACCCGGACGTCGGTGATGGAGGCACCGAGCGACTCCACCTTCGCCGCACCGTCCGTGAACTTCGCGGCCAGCGGAGCACCGAAGATGTGCGCCTTCTGCGCGCTCTCCAGGAGGCTCTGGTTGATGACACCGATGGTCTGGCCCGAAGCGATGCCGTTGAGCACGTGGTACAGGGCGAAGAAGAACGGGGACTGCGCCAGGATGGGAAGGCACGAGGAGAGCGGGTTGGTGCCCGACTCCTTGTACAGCTTCATCATCTCTTCGGACTGACGCTGCTTGTCGTTCTTGTAGCGCTCCTGGATCTTCTTCATCTCGGGCTGGAGCGTCTGCATGGCCCGGGTCGCCTTGATCTGCTTGACGAACAGCGGGATCAGGCAGATACGGATCAGAATCACCAGGGACACGATGGACAGGCCCCAGGCCCAGCCGGTGTCAGGACCGAAGATGGCGCCGTACACCGTGTGGAACTGGACGATGACCCAGGAGACGGGTGTCGTGATGAAGCTGAAGAGGCTGGCAATCGTGTCCACTAATCATGCTCCTTGGGCATGGGACGAAGTCTCTGCGGCCGGGCTCGAAGGGGGCTCGGAAGGGAGCTTCCCGTCGATGGCCGGTTCGGCGGCGGAGGGCCCGCCCCTGCGTGCGCGCCAGGCGCCGCGCAGCATTTCGTGCCACCGCGGGCGCTTGCGCGGCGGAACATGGTCCACACCGCCGAGCGACCACGGATTGCACCGGAGGATGCGCCAGGCGGTGAGTGCCGTCCCCTTGATCGCACCGTGCCGGTCGATGGCCGTGTAGCCGTAGTGGGAGCACGACGGGTAGTACTTGCACACCGGGCCGAGCAGCGGACTGATCGTCCATTGGTACAGCTTGATCAGAGCCAGCAGTGGGTACTTCATCGCGCGCCCCCTCCCAGCAGCCGTTGAAGGGCGGCGTCCAGGTCTCGGGCCAGCTGTGCATGGTCTGCGTCACCCGCTCCGGGCAGCGCTCGTACGACTACCAGGCTACCGGGGGGAAACAGGGCGACTCGGTCACGCATCAGATGGCGAAGTCTGCGCTTCACTGTGTTGCGTACGACCGCACCACCCACCGCCTTGCTGACGACGAAACCCGCACGCGTCGGGGGAGCGCTCTCCCCAGGCGCGTGCGGGTCCGTGGCACCGCTACGAAGGTGGACGACGAGAAGCGGGCGTCCAGCCCGACGACCCCGTCGTACCGCGGTCGCGAAGTCCTCGCGCCGCCTCAGCCGGTTCTCGGTGGGCAGCACGACGTCATGACCTGATCGGGATCAGGCGGACAGACGGGCGCGACCCTTGCTACGGCGGGACGCGAGAATCGCGCGGCCGGCACGGGTGCGCATACGCAGCCGGAAGCCGTGGGTCTTCGCGCGACGACGGTTGTTCGGCTGGAAGGTGCGCTTGCTCACTCGGGGGCTCCAGTAAAAATCGGGTGGTTGCGGGGTGCCGTCCTGGCTGTCACCGTGCGCCCACGAGTAGCTCGCGTTACGCCCGAGTGCACCGCTTTCCGATCACCTTCAGTGACCTGTGCCCATCGGAGGCAGGCGGCAGCAGCCATCGACAACTCGACCTGGTTACGGTACGCGGGGCTGCGCCATCCGGTCAAACCAGGGGTCACCGAGAGACACTGTCCACAGGCTGGGGACAACAACTTGAACCGCACGGGCCGCGCTGACTACCGTGACTGAACTCCGATTCGTTCCTTTATCCCCGGCCGAGCGGGTTCCTCCCGCCCGCCCACCCGATCTGCATCCCGACCCGTCCTCGAACCACACGTTCGTGGGACCTGTGAGAGAGCGTGCCCTGTGGCTGACGTACCTGCCGATCTTGCCGCAGTGTGGCCACGAGTACTGGAGCAGCTCCTCGGTGAGGGCCGCGGTCAGGGTGTCGAGGCGAAGGACGAGCACTGGATCCGGCGCTGCCAGCCCCTCGCGCTGGTCGCGGACACCGCCCTGCTCGCCGTACCGAACGAATTCGCGAAGGGCGTACTGGAGGGCCGTCTCGCCCCGATCGTCAGCGAGACCCTGAGCCGCGAGTGCGGCCGCCCGATCCGCATCGCGATCACCGTCGACGACTCCGCGGGCGAGCCCCCGGCCCCGCCGGCGCCCCCCGCCCAGCCGCAGTCCCGCTACGAGGAGCCGGAGCTGTCCAGCGGACAGTACGACGGCTACGGCCGCCACCGCGGCGACCAGCGGCAGGGCGGCGACCAGGCGCCGCGCCCGGACCAGCTGCCGACCGCCCGCCCCGCCTATCCGTCCGAGTACCAGCGCCCCGAGCCCGGCGCCTGGCCGCGCCCCGCCCAGGACGAGTACAGCTGGCAGCAGCCGCGGCTCGGCTTCCCGGAGCGGGACCCCTATGCCTCGCCGTCCCAGGACTCCTACGGTCCGCCGTCACGCGACTCCTACGGCCCGCCGGCGCAGGACTCCTACGGCTCACAGGACGCGTACGGTCCGGGCCAGGACGCCTATGGGCCGGCCAAGGACGCGTACGGCTCGCCGTCCCAGGACTACCGCCCGCAGTCGATGGAGCGTCCTTCCTACGACCAGCAGCGCTCCGACTACGACCCGTCACGCGTCGACTACGACCAGCGCGACGCCGCCCGCCGCGACCTGTCCGAGCCGCCCGGCTCCGGTCAGGCGCACCGCGGCGGTCCGGTCGGCTCCGGGCGGCCGGCGACCGGTGCTCCCGGCCCGCTGGCCGCGCAGCCCGCGCCGGCGACCGGTCCGGGCGAGCCGACCGCACGGCTGAACCCGAAGTACCTCTTCGACACGTTCGTCATCGGCGCCTCGAACCGCTTCGCGCACGCGGCCGCGGTCGCCGTCGCCGAGGCGCCCGCGAAGGCGTACAACCCCCTCTTCATCTACGGGGAGTCGGGACTCGGCAAGACGCACCTGCTGCACGCGATCGGGCACTACGCGCGCAGCCTCTACCCGGGCACGCGCGTGCGCTATGTGAGCTCCGAGGAGTTCACCAACGAGTTCATCAACTCCATCCGCGACGGCAAGGGCGACAGTTTCCGCAAGCGCTACCGCGAGATGGACATCCTGCTCGTCGACGACATCCAGTTCCTGGCGGACAAGGAGTCGACGCAGGAGGAGTTCTTCCACACCTTCAACACGCTCCACAACGCGAACAAGCAGATCGTGCTGTCCTCCGACCGGCCGCCCAAGCAGCTGGTCACGCTGGAGGACCGGCTGCGGAACCGGTTCGAGTGGGGTCTGATCACCGACGTCCAGCCGCCCGAGCTCGAGACGCGCATCGCGATCCTGCGCAAGAAGGCGGTGCAGGAGCAGCTGAACGCCCCGCCGGAGGTGCTGGAGTTCATCGCCTCCCGCATCTCGCGCAACATCCGCGAGCTGGAGGGCGCGCTGATCCGGGTGACCGCGTTCGCGTCGCTCAACCGGCAGCCGGTGGACCTGGGCCTGACGGAGATCGTCCTCAAGGACCTGATCCCGGGCGGCGAGGACTCGGCGCCGGAGATCACGGCAACGGCCATCATGGCGGCGACGGCCGACTACTTCGGCCTCACGGTCGAGGACCTGTGCGGCACCTCTCGCGGGCGCGCCCTGGTGACCGCGCGCCAGATCGCCATGTATCTGTGCCGTGAGCTCACCGACCTGTCGCTGCCGAAGATCGGCGCCCAGTTCGGCGGCCGCGACCACACGACCGTGATGCACGCCGACCGCAAGATCCGCGCGCTGATGGCGGAGCGGCGCTCCATCTACAACCAGGTCACGGAGCTGACCAACCGCATCAAGAACGGCTGACCGCCACGCCCCTCATGCGCTGAAGGCGCCCCCGGGAGGACATCCGGGGGCGCCTTTCGTCGTTCCAGCGCGGCCACGACCGTCACCCGGCAGCAACCCGATGTTCGATTACCAGCCGGGTTACGGCCGCTCTCCACAGATTCGGTGACTTTCTTGCGTCCACATCCTGGGGACTGTGGAGTTGTCCAGATCGTGTCCACAGCGGACCCTGTTGAAAGACCATCAGACCAGGTCACCTGGCTGTGGATTGGTGGACGAAGGATCTCCACAGACTGTGGACGAAGGAAAGATCCACAGGCTGTGCACGAAGTTGTCCACCGGCAGCCCACAGGCTGGGGCCGGTTGTCCCCAGCGATCCCCAGCTTCTCCACATGGCTGTCCACTGTTCGGCAACGCGGCGCACCCGATCACCGCGTCGAGTGAAAGGCGTCACATCAAGGTGCCGGATGGGGGTGTGGGAAACGTGGGTAAATCTGGGGACGCAGCTGGGGAGAACTGCCCTCGGGCTGTGGGCGGTGTGTGCAGAACTTCCTGTTCTCCACAGAGACGCCTGGTTGTCCACTGCCGTCACCCACAGGACCGGTGGACAAAATTTCCGCGCTGAGCTGGGCAAACGTGGTTATCCACCGTATCCACAGGCCCTACTACTACTCCCGACTAGAGAGAGTGCGGAATCCGTTTCGAAGCGGGGCCTGTGCACAACTCGTCGTTTCGAGCCCGGCTGCCCCTCGGCACGACTTGACCCCGACGGGCACCTACTGTCAGTGCCGTGCGTCAGACTGGTCCCCGGTGTTCTTCCCGTCGCAGTGGGCGGTGACACCGAGTCGTAGGGCTCAGTAGCAACAGCAGGAGGCGGCTTACGGTGAAGATCCGGGTGGAACGCGACGTACTCGCGGAGGCAGTGGCCTGGGCGGCACGCAGCCTTCCGGCCCGTCCGCCGGCGCCTGTCCTCGCCGGCCTTCTCCTGAAGGCCGAGGACGGCCAGCTGAGCCTGTCCAGCTTCGACTACGAGGTCTCCGCCCGGGTGTCCGTCGAGGCCGAGGTCGAGGAGGAGGGCACCGTCCTCGTCTCCGGCCGTCTGCTCGCCGACATCTCCCGCGCCCTCCCCAACCGTCCGGTGGAGATTTCCACAGACGGTGTACGGGCGACGGTGGTCTGCGGCTCCTCGCGCTTCACACTCCACACCCTGCCTGTGGAGGAGTACCCGTCCCTGCCCCAGATGCCGAACGCGACGGGCACGGTCCCCGGCGAGGTCTTCGCCTCCGCCGTCCAGCAGGTCGCCATCGCCGCGGGCCGCGACGACACGCTGCCCGTCCTCACCGGTGTGCGCATCGAGATCGAGGGCGACACGGTCACCCTGGCCTCCACCGACCGCTACCGCTTCGCGGTCCGTGAGTTCCTGTGGAAGCCGGAGAACCCGGACGCCTCGGCGGTCGCCCTGGTGCCCGCCAAGACGCTCCTGGACACCGCCAAGGCACTCACCAGCGGCGACAGCGTGATCCTGGCGCTGTCCGGCTCGGGCGCGGGCGAGGGTCTGATCGGCTTCGAGGGCGCCGGACGCCGGACCACCACCCGCCTCCTGGAGGGCGACCTCCCGAAGTACCGCACGCTGTTCCCGACCGAGTTCAACAGCATCGCCGTGATCGAGACCGCCCCCTTCGTGGAGGCCGTCAAGCGCGTCGCCCTGGTCGCCGAGCGCAACACCCCGGTGCGGCTCAGCTTCGAGCAGGGCGTGCTCATCCTGGAGGCCGGCTCCAGCGACGACGCACAGGCTGTGGAAAGGGTCGACGCGCAGCTGGACGGCGACGACATCTCGATCGCCTTCAACCCGACCTTCCTGCTCGACGGTCTGAGCGCCATCGACTCGCCGGTGGCCCAGCTGTCGTTCACGACGTCCACGAAGCCCGCGCTGCTCAGCGGCAAGCCGGCGGTGGACGCCGAGGCGGACGAGGCCTACAAGTACCTGATCATGCCGGTGCGCCTCAGCGGCTGAGCGGGCCGCGTTCCCACCGGTCACCGCCCCGTCGGACGAAGCCGCAGGTGAGGGCATACGTATGAGCGCGTATGCCCACAGATGTGCGTGAGAGTCCGGGTTTAGGCTCGGACGTGGGTACGAAGGTGCCCCACACGTCACACAGCAACCTAAGGATCAACTGATGGACCTCGGTCTCGTCGGCCTCGGCAAGATGGGCGGCAACATGCGCGAGCGGATCCGCCGCGCGGGCCACACCGTCATCGGATACGACCGCAACGCGGACCTCGCGGATGTCCACAGCCTGGAAGAGCTTGTGGGCAAGCTCCCCGGCCCGCGTGTGGTCTGGGTGATGGTCCCCGCCGGCGAGCCCACCCAGAGCACGATCGACCGGCTCGCCGAGCTCCTGGAGCCCGGTGACGTCGTAGTGGACGGCGGCAACTCCCGCTGGACGGACGACGAGCGGCACGCCGAGGAGTTGGCCGCCAAGGGCATCGGCTTCGTCGACTGCGGTGTCTCCGGCGGCGTCTGGGGCCTGGAGAACGGCTATGCGCTGATGTACGGCGGCGACGCCGAGAACGTCGCCAAGGTGCAGCCGGTCTTCGACGCGCTCCGGCCCGAGGGCGACTTCGGCGCGGTGCACGCGGGCAAGGTCGGCGCGGGCCACTTCGCGAAGATGGTCCACAACGGCATCGAGTACGCGATGATGCAGGCCTACGCCGAGGGCTGGGAGCTCCTGGAGAAGGTCGACTCCGTGACCGACGTCCGTGAGGTCTTCCGCTCCTGGCAGGAGGGCACGGTCATCCGCTCGTGGCTGCTGGACCTCGCGGTCAACGCCCTCGACGGGGACGAGCACCTGACCGAGCTGAAGGGTTATGCACAGGACTCCGGCGAGGGCCGGTGGACTGTGGAGGCCGCCATAGACAACGCGGTGCCGCTTCCCGCGATCACCGCCTCGCTGTTCGCGCGGTTCGCCTCCCGCCAGGAGGACTCGCCGCAGATGAAGATGATCGCCGCGCTGCGCAACCAATTCGGCGGCCACGCCGTAGAGAAGAAGTAATCCACAGGGTCGCACCGCGATCCACAACCTTGGGGGAGGTCGGCGAACGACCATGCACGTCACGCATCTGTCGCTGGCCGACTTCCGCTCGTACGCCCGGGTCGAGGTCCCGCTAGACCCGGGCGTCACCGCCTTCGTCGGCCCCAACGGGCAGGGGAAGACGAATCTCGTCGAGGCCATCGGCTATCTCGCCACCCTCGGCAGCCACCGGGTCGCCTCCGACGCCCCCCTGGTCCGTATGGGCGCCGACCGCGCGATCATCCGGGCGCAGGTCAGACAGGGCGAGCGGCAGCAGCTGGTCGAGCTGGAGCTGAACCCGGGCCGGGCCAACCGCGCCCGTATCAACAGGTCCTCGCAGGTCAGGCCGCGTGATGTGCTCGGGATCGTACGGACCGTGCTGTTCGCGCCCGAGGATCTCGCCCTGGTCAAGGGCGACCCCGGTGAGCGGCGGCGCTTCCTCGACGAGCTGATCACCGCCCGCTCCCCGCGCATGGCGGGCGTGCGCTCCGACTACGAGCGGGTCCTCAAGCAGCGCAACACGCTCCTGAAGTCGGCCGCGCTGGCCCGCCGGCACGGCGGCCGTTCCATGGACCTGTCCACGCTCGACGTGTGGGACCAGCACCTGGCGCGCGCGGGCGCCGAGCTGCTCGCCCAGCGCCTCGATCTGATCGCCGCGATCCATCCGCTGACCGACAAGGCGTACGAGCAGCTGGCCCCCGGCGGCGGTCCCGTCGCCCTGGAGTACAAGCCGTCCGCCCCCGGCGAGGCCCACACGCGCGAGGACCTCTGCGCCCAGCTGATGGCGGCCCTGGCCGAGGCCCGCAAGCAGGAGATCGAGCGGGGTGTGACGCTCGTGGGCCCCCACCGTGACGACGTGATCCTCAAACTCGGTCAGCTGCCCGCCAAGGGGTACGCCTCCCACGGCGAGTCCTGGTCCTGTGCGCTGGCGCTGCGCCTGGCGTCGCACGACCTTCTGTGTGCGGAGGGCAATGAGCCGGTGCTGATCCTCGACGACGTGTTCGCCGAGCTGGACGCCCGGCGCCGGGAGCGGCTGGCCGAGCTGGTCGCGCCCGGTGAGCAGGTTCTGGTGACCGCCGCGGTCGACGACGACGTGCCGCACGTCCTGGCGAGGGCGCGGTACACCGTGGCCGAGGGGACGGTGGAGCGCGTATGAGCACCGACGAGCCCACCCCCCAGGGCCGTGGGAAGGCGCCCGAGCCCTCCGGAGTCGACCTGGCGCGCGTGGCGTTGCGCGCCGCCAAGGAGCAGGCACGCGCGCGTGGCGCCGCGGCGCAGGAGAGAAAGCAGGCGCGGCGCGGTGGCCTGCGCTCCGGCGCGCGCGCCGACGGCCGCGACCCCATGGCGCTCGGTGCCGCGATCAACCGGCTGATCAACGAGCGCGGCTGGGAGACCCCGGCCGCGGTGGGCGGGGTCATGGGCCGCTGGCCGCAGATCGTCGGCGAGGACCTGGCCAAGCACTGCGTACCGCAGCGGTACGACGAGGACGAGCGCGTCCTGAGCGTGCAGTGCGACTCCACGGCGTGGGCGACGCAGCTGCGGCTGCTCGCCCCGACGCTGGTCGCCCGGCTCAACGAGGACCTCGGCCACGGCACGGTGAAGCTGATCAAGGTGAACGGCCCCGGCGGTCCCGTGCGCCGCTACGGCTCCTTGCGTGCCCCGGGGAGCACGGGCCCCGGTGACACCTACGGGTGACATACCTCACGTCGCGGTGCCGTGGTGCGGTCCGGTCGTACAGCGGCGCGCCGTCTTGTCGTACAACCGCACGCGGTTGCGAATCCCGACCTGACCCCGGAGTAGCCAAGGGTTGACAGCCGGAAGCGCTGAGTGCCTCCGTGAGCCTCTTGGAGCCCCCTTCCACATATCGGGACCCGGCCGAGACCGGTTCAGGGCGGCACATGGGGACTCAGGTACCGGCAAACCCCCATCACTGTCGGCGCTACCGGTAGACTGGAAGCCAATCCCGCCCCAGTCGTGGGGACGTCCGGGAAAAGCTGAGCAACGCTGATCAAGGCTTACCACCGCAACATGCCGCAGCCGCTCCGGCAACCCTCCCCCAAAGGGGGCGCCCCCAGGAGCCCGGCTCGTGCTGTGCCAGTGCCAGAAAGGGCGCTTCGTGGCCGATTCCGGCAACCCCAACGAGAACATCCCGTCCACCGACGCCGGCGCGAACGGTGAGGTCACCGCCTCGTACGACGCCAGCGCCATCACCGTGCTCGAAGGGCTGGACGCGGTCCGCAAGCGACCCGGTATGTACATCGGCTCCACCGGCGAGCGCGGCCTGCACCACCTGGTGTACGAGGTCGTCGACAACTCGGTCGACGAGGCGCTGGCCGGTCATGCTGACACCATCGACGTGACGATCCTGGCCGACGGCGGTGTGCGCGTCGTCGACAACGGCCGTGGCATCCCGGTGGGCATCGTCCCCTCCGAGGGGAAGCCGGCCCTTGAGGTCGTCCTGACGGTGCTGCACGCGGGCGGCAAGTTCGGCGGCGGCGGCTACGCCGTCTCCGGCGGTCTGCACGGTGTCGGCGTCTCCGTCGTGAACGCCCTGTCCAGCAAGGTGTCGGTGGAGGTCAAGACCGACGGCCACCGCTTCACCCAGGACTACAAGATGGGTGTCCCGACGGCGCCGCTGGCCCAGCACGAGGAGACGGACGAGCACGGCACGGCGGTCACCTTCTGGGCCGACCCGGACATCTTCGAGACCACCGAGTACTCCTTCGAGACGCTCTCGCGGCGCTTCCAGGAGATGGCGTTCCTCAACAAGGGCCTGATCATCAGGCTCACGGACGAGCGCGAGTCGGCGAAGGCCACGGCCGGTGCGGACGAGGCGGGTGCGGACGAGAAGGACGAGGTCAAGACCGTCACGTACCGCTATGAGGGCGGCATCGTCGACTTCGTGAAGTACCTGAACTCCCGCAAGGGCGACGTGGTGCACGCCACCGTCATCGACCTGGAGGCCGAGGACAAGGACAAGAGCCTGTCCCTCGAGGTCGCGATGCAGTGGAACAGCGGCTACAGCGAGGGTGTGTACTCCTTCGCGAACATCATCCACACCCACGAGGGCGGTACGCACGAAGAGGGCTTCCGTGCCGCGCTGACCTCGCTGATCAACAAGTACGCGCGCGACAAGAAGCTGCTGCGCGAGAAGGACGACAACCTCACCGGTGACGACATCCGTGAGGGTCTGACCGCGATCATCTCGGTGAAGCTGAGCGAGCCCCAGTTCGAGGGCCAGACCAAGACCAAGCTGGGCAACACGGAGGCGAAGACCTTCGTCCAGAAGGCGGTCTACGAGCACCTCAACGACTGGCTGGACCGCAACCCGAACGAGGCGGCGGACATCGTCCGCAAGGGCATCCAGGCGGCCACCGCGCGCGTGGCGGCCCGCAAGGCCCGCGACCTCACGCGGCGCAAGGGCCTGCTGGAGTCGGCGTCCCTGCCGGGCAAGCTCTCCGACTGCCAGTCGAACGACCCCACCAAGTGCGAGATCTTCATCGTCGAGGGTGACTCCGCCGGCGGCTCGGCCAAGTCCGGCCGCAACCCGCAGTACCAGGCGATCCTCCCGATCCGCGGCAAGATCCTCAACGTGGAGAAGGCGCGGATCGACAAGATCCTGCAGAACCAGGAGATCCAGGCGCTGATCTCGGCCTTCGGCACGGGTGTGCACGAGGACTTCGACATCGAGAAGCTCCGCTATCACAAGATCATCCTGATGGCGGACGCCGACGTCGACGGCCAGCACATCAACACCCTGCTGCTGACCTTCCTGTTCCGCTTCATGCGGCCGCTGGTCGAGGCCGGGCACGTGTTCCTGTCCCGTCCCCCGCTCTACAAGATCAAGTGGGGCCGGGACGAGGTCGAGTACGCGTACTCCGACCGTGAGCGCGACGCCCTGCTGGAGCTGGGCCGTCAGCGCGGCAAGCGCGTCCGGGAGGACTCGATCCAGCGCTTCAAGGGTCTCGGCGAGATGAACGCCGAGGAGCTGCGCGTGACCACCATGGACATCGAGCACCGCGTCCTCGGCCAGGTCACCCTCGACGACGCCGCCCAGGCCGACGACCTGTTCTCGGTCCTCATGGGCGAGGACGTCGAGGCCCGCCGCGCCTTCATCCAGCGCAACGCCAAGGACGTCCGCTTCCTCGACATCTGAGTCGGTCTCAGCTGACCGCACCAGGAAGGATCTTCACCAGCAATGGCCGACGAGAACACTCCTGTCACCCCTGAAGAGAACGGCGAGGCGGTCGTCCGCGTCGAGCCCGTCGGGCTCGAGACGGAGATGCAGCGCTCGTACCTCGACTACGCGATGTCCGTCATCGTGTCCCGCGCGCTGCCCGACGTCCGTGACGGTCTCAAGCCCGTCCACCGCCGTGTCCTGTACGCCATGTACGACGGGGGCTACCGCCCCGAGCGCGGCTTCTACAAGTGCGCCCGCGTCGTCGGCGACGTCATGGGCAACTACCACCCGCACGGCGACAGCTCCATCTACGACGCGCTGGTCCGCCTCGCCCAGCCGTGGGCGATGCGCATGCCGCTCGTCGACTCCAACGGCAACTTCGGCTCCCCGGGCAACGACCCGGCGGCCGCCATGCGCTACACCGAGTGCAAGATGGCGCCGCTGTCGATGGAGATGGTCCGCGACATCGACGAGGAGACCGTCGACTTCACGGACAACTACGACGGCCGCTCCCAGGAGCCGACCGTCCTGCCCGCCCGCTTCCCGAACCTGCTGATCAACGGCTCGGCCGGGATCGCGGTCGGTATGGCGACCAACATCCCGCCGCACAATCTGCGCGAGGTCGCGGCCGGCGCCCAGTGGTGTCTGGAGAACCCGGAGGCCTCGCACGAGGAGCTGCTGGACGCCCTCGTCGAGCGCATCAAGGGCCCTGACTTCCCGACCGGCGCGCTCGTCGTGGGCCGCAAGGGCATCGAGGAGGCGTACCGTACCGGCCGCGGCTCGATCACCATGCGCGCGGTCGTCGAGGTCGAGGAGATCCAGAACCGCCAGTGCCTGGTGGTGACGGAGCTGCCGTACCAGACCAACCCGGACAACCTGGCGCAGAAGATCGCCGACCTGGTGAAGGACGGGAAGATCGGCGGCATCGCGGACGTACGCGACGAGACATCGAGCCGTACCGGCCAGCGCCTGGTCATCGTGCTGAAGCGCGACGCGGTCGCCAAGGTGGTCCTGAACAACCTGTACAAGCACACCGACCTGCAGACCAACTTCGGCGCCAACATGCTGGCGCTGGTCGACGGGGTCCCGCGCACCCTGTCCCTGGACGCGTTCATCCGCCACTGGGTGACCCACCAGATCGAGGTCGTCGTCCGCCGTACGCGCTTCCGGCTGCGCAAGGCCGAGGAGCGGGCGCACATCCTGCGCGGTCTGCTGAAGGCCCTGGACGCCATCGACGAGGTCATCGCCCTGATCCGGGGCAGTGAGACCGTCGAGGTCGCGCGCACGGGCCTGATGGCCCTCCTGGAGATCGACGAGATCCAGGCGAACGCCATCCTCGAGATGCAGCTGCGCCGACTGGCCGCCCTGGAGCGCCAGAAGATCGTCCAGGAGCACGACGAGCTCCAGGCGAAGATCAGCGAGTACAACCAGATCCTCGCCTCCCCGGTCCGCCAGCGGGGCATCGTCAGCGAGGAGCTGGCCGCGATCGTCGAGAAGTTCGGCGAGGACCGCAAGACCATGCTGGTGCCCTACGACGGTGACATGTCCATCGAGGACCTGATCGCCGAGGAGGACATCGTCGTCACCGTCTCGCGAGGCGGTTACGTCAAGCGGACCAAGACGGACGACTACCGGGCGCAGAAGCGCGGCGGCAAGGGCGTACGCGGCACGAAGCTGAAGGAAGACGACATCGTCGACCACTTCTTCGTCTCGACCACGCACCACTGGCTGCTGTTCTTCACCAACAAGGGCCGGGTGTACCGGGCGAAGGCGTACGAGCTTCCGGACGCCGGCCGTGACGCGCGCGGGCAGCACGTCGCGAACCTGCTGGCCTTCCAGCCGGACGAGGCGATCGCCGAGATCCTCGCGATCCGTGACTACGAGGCGGCCCCGTACCTGGTGCTGGCCACCAAGGCGGGCCTGGTCAAGAAGACCCCGCTGAAGGACTACGACTCCCCGCGTTCGGGTGGTGTGATCGCCATCAACCTGCGGGAGCGGGAGGACGGATCCGACGACGAACTGATCGGGGCCGAGCTCGTTTCGGCCGATGACGATCTGCTGCTGATCAGCAAGAAGGCGCAGTCGATCAGGTTCACCGCTACGGACGAGTCGCTGCGGCCGATGGGCCGTGCCACCTCGGGTGTCAAGGGCATGAGTTTCCGCGAGGGCGATGAACTCTTGTCGATGAATGTTGTTCGACCCGGTACGTTCGTGTTCACTGCCACGGACGGCGGGTACGCGAAGCGGACCGTCGTCGACGAGTACCGCGTCCAGGGTCGCGGCGGCCTCGGCATCAAGGCCGCCAAGATCGTGGAGGACCGTGGATCGCTCGTCGGCGCGCTGGTGGTCGAGGAGACCGACGAGATCCTCGCCATCACGCTGTCCGGCGGTGTGATTCGTACGCGAGTCAACGAGGTCAGGGAGACGGGCCGTGACACCATGGGCGTCCAACTGATCAACCTGGGCAAGCGCGATGCCGTGGTCGGTATCGCTCGAAACGCCGAGGCGGGGCGTGAGGCGGAGGAGGTCGACGGCGAGGATGTCGTGGACGAGACCGCCGAGGGTGCCGCGGCGACCGGCACGGACGAGGGTGAGGCGCCCTCGGCCGAGTAGCACGAGGAGTGAGTCAGCGTGAGCGGAGCCACGGGCGCCGGTCCGGTCGGTAGCTCGACCGGGACCTCTGCCGGTAAGCACAACGACGGCGGCGGCCGTGGCTCCGCCACGAACGCGGGAACCCCGACGGACCCGCACACGACCAATCTCAAGCCGGTCAAGTCCTCCGGGACCGACTCGCACTCGCCCGACACTCATGGATCCCAGGGGGGAACTGTGACGGACACCCGAGGCCCGCAGACCCAGCAGTACGCGGCTGGAGCGGGCCCGGCCGCTCCGGGCGCCCAGCCCCCGGCCGCCGCCCCCGAGGCGCAGGCCGCTTCGCCGCTGCCCGGCGAGCGCCGGCAGCAGCAGCCCTCCGGGCCTTACCATCCGCCGCAGGCCTACCCGGCGCAGGCTCCGGCAGGTGCCGTACGCCGGGCGCGCACCGGCGCGCGCACCACGCCCCGCACCCGTAAGGCGCGGCTGCGCGTGGCCAAGGCCGACCCGTGGTCGGTGATGAAGGTCAGCTTCCTGCTCTCCATCGCGCTGGGCATCTGCACGATCGTCGCGTCCGCCGTGCTGTGGATGGTCATGAACGCGATGGGCGTGTTCTCGACGGTCGGCGGCACCATCTCGGAGGCGACCGGCTCGAACGAGGCCAACGGCTTCGACCTGCAGGCCTTCCTGTCCCTCCCGCACGTCCTGATGTTCGCGACGATCATCGCGGTGATCGATGTCGTCCTCGCGACGGCCCTGGCCACCCTCGGCGCGTTCATCTACAACCTCTCCGCGGGCTTCGTCGGCGGTGTCGAACTGACGCTGGCCGAGGACGAGTGACCGGCGTACGAACGTTCGCTGACGGTCCTCCGACAACCGATTTTGGGACTGCCCCGGTCGTGCGCTAATCTTCAGGAGTCAGCGCGCGGGACACACACCGCAGAGCGCGGCGGGGCTATAGCTCAGTTGGTTAGAGCGCATCCCTGATAAGGATGAGGCCACAGGTTCAAATCCTGTTAGCCCCACCAGCATGAAGACCCCCGGTCCAGCAGGGCCGGGGGTCTTTGCGTGTTGCGGCATCTCGGGTTCCAGGGTCGCGGCAATGCCCGACGGCGCACGAAAACGCCCGACCGCTGGCGACGGGGGATGCACCAGCGATCGGGCTGTGGCCAACAGTAACAAGGCTGTCGGCGCCGTGGGAGCCGACTGCTCGGCTGTACCGAGCAGTTGTGATCGGGATCACGCAAGCGCTGTCTGAAACGGTCGGTGACGTCACCGGTCGCAGGGGGGCTCGTACGAGAGCCGGGGCAGGTACTCGTGCCACTTGTCCGGGGTCAGAACGCCCCGGGTGATCGAGCAGATGTGGCCGATCGCCTCGTCCACGTCCAGCTTCCACAGCCGCACGGTGTCGGCGCCGCTCGACACCCCGAGCATGTGGCTGTTGGGGCTGAACGACAGGAAGTTGCCCGTCTTGGCGTTGGGGCTCATCGACTGGCCGATGGCGGAGGCCGAGGAGGGGCGGGCGACGTTCCACAGCCGTACCGTGTCGTCGTTGCCGCCGCTCGCCAGCGTGCGGCCGTCCTGGCTGAACGTCAGCGACACGACCGCCTCGGTGTGGCCGCTGAGGACGGGGCCGAGGACGGTGGCGTGGCGCGGGTCGGCGACGTTCCACAGCCGGACCGTGCCGTCGTCGCTGCCGCTGGCCAGCGTGTGGCCGTCGGGGCTGTAGGCGAGCGCGTTGACCGGTCCCAGGTGCTCCTTGAGGGGAGCGCCCAGGACGGAGGCGTGACGCGGGTCGGTCACGTTCCACAGGCGGACCGTCGTGTCGGCGCTGCCGCTGGCGAGGGTGCGGCCGTCCGGGCTGAAGACGAGGGTGTTGACGTATCCGGTGTGGCCGGTGAGGAGCTTGCCCAGGCGCCTCGGGCGGGCCGGGTCGGTGATGTCCAGCAGTTGGATGGTCCGGTCGTCGTAGTCGGCGGCCAGGGTGTGGCCGTCGGGGCTGATGGCCAGGGCGTCGGCGCCCGCGAACCGGGTCCGCAGCGCGAGGGGCCGGCCGTGGGCGACGGGACGGCCGGGGTCGGCGACGTTCCACAGCTGCACCGTGTTGCTGGTCCCGGTCAGCACGGCGAGCGTGCGGCCGTCGGGCGAGAACACCAGCGACCGCAGGTCCCGCTCCCCGGTCGTGAAGGGCTCGCTCAGCAGGACGGGCCGGTCGGGGGTCTGCACGTTCCACAGCCGTACCCGCCCGTCGCGTGCGGCCGTGGCGAGCACCCGCCCGTCCGGGCGGTACGCCCCGATCCGGCCGATCATGTCCGAGGCCGGGATCGACCACAGCCGCACCTTGTTGTCGCCGCTGCCGGTGGCCAGGGTCCGCCCGTCGGGGCTGAAGCCCACGGCGTACATCTCGCCGCTGCTGCCCGCGAGGGGCTCGCCGACCTGGGACGGATAAGCCGGATTGCGGACGTTCCACAGGCTCGCCGTGCTGTCGGCGCTGCCGGCGGCGAGCATGGTGCCGTCCGGGCTGAAGGCCACCGACCAGATGGGACCGGTGTGGCCGGTGAGCGGCGCGCCGAGCTGTCGCGCACGGCGCGGCGAGCTCACGTTCCACAGCCGGATGGTGTCGTCCGCGCTGCCGGAGGCGAGGGTGCGGCCGTCGGGGCTGAAGGCCACCGAGTGCACCGTGGAGGTGTGGCCGGTGAGCGGGGTGCCGATCGGCGCCGGACGGCGTGGGTCGGCGGTGTTCCACAGCAGGATCGTGTTGTCGTCGCCCCCGGCCGCCAGGGTGCGGCCGTCCGGGCTGAAGGCCACGGAGCGCACGGCGCCGGTGTGGCCGGTCAGGGTGGAGAGCGCGGCCGGCCGGGCCGGGGCGTGTACGTCCCACAGGCGCACGGTGCGGTCTTCGTCGGCGGAGGCCAGGGTGCGGCCGTCCGGGCTGAAGGCGAGCAGGTAGATCGTGCCGCCGTGGCCGGTCAGGGGCTTGCCGAGGGCGCGCGGACGAGCGGGGTCCCGTACGTCCCACAGCCGGACCGTCCCGTCGTCGGAGGCGCTGGCGAGGGTGTGGCCGTCGGGGCTGAAGACCGCGGTGCTCACCCAGCTCGTGTGGCCGGTGAGGGGCTTGCCGAGGGGCTTGGGCCGGGTCGGGTCGGTCACGTCCCACAGCCGGACGGTCCGGTCGTAGCTGGCGGTGGCCAGGACATGGCCGTTCGGGCTGAACGTGGTGAGGTAGACGGCGCCGGTGTGGCCCAGGAGCGGGGTGGCCAGCGGGGCATTGACGATCGAGATCAGCCGGCTGTTCGTGCCCTCGTCGTCCGGCCGCAGACCGTGCGCCACCAGGTCGAGCTGGGCGGACAGCGACGGGTCCGTGTACTGGACGCGGTCGGCCTCGGCGACCACCTGCTGGAACACCGCGTCGTCGCGCTGCTGGCGGGCGACCACCGCCGAGCCGACGGCGAGCAAGGCCAGTACGACCAGGGCGGACACCGCGGCACGGCTGATCCACACCGTGCGCCTGCGCAGCCGGACCGAAGCCTCCAGGAACTCCACCGCGCTCCTGGTGAGGACGGTGTCACCGGCGGATTTCACCCAGTTGTGGGCCTGCTCCAGCCGGGAACCCCGGTAGAGCAGCGACGCGTCGCGCTCGGAGCCCTCCCAGGACCGGCCGTCCTCCTCCAGCCGCTGGCGCAGCAGATTGCCGCCCCGGTCCTCGTCGATCCAGTCGCGCAGCCGGGGCCAGGCGTGGAGCAGCGCCTCATGGGTGATCTCGACGGTCTCCGCGTCCAGGGTCACCAGCCGGGCACGCACCAGTGCCTCCAGCGACTCCTCCGTCTTGCCGGGGTCCGTCGACTCCTGGGCCAGCTGGCGCCGAGTGCCCCGACGACGGGTGGCCTGGGTGTCCTCGCTCAGCCGGACCAGCCTGAGCAGGAGCAGTCGCGCGGCTGTGCGGGCCGCCGGGTCGAGGCCGGACCAGGCCCGCTCGGCGGTCGCCGCCACCGCCCCCTGGATTCCGCCCGCCGCGCGGTAACCGGCCAGCGTCAGCCGGCCCGCCTTGCGCCGCTGCCAGGTGGCGAGCAGGGCGTGGGACAGGAGCGGCAGCACGCCGGCGTCGTGCGCCCCGCGGGGTCCGTCGGCGCTCACCTCCCGGACGATCAGCTCCGCGAGCCCCGGTTCGAGTTCCACGCCGACGGCCTTGGCCGGACCCGTCACCGCCTCGCGCAGCTCCGCCGTGGTCAGCGGGCCGAGGACCATGTGCCGGTGCTGCAGCGCGTCGGCGAGCTCGGGGTGGCGCAGGCACTGGTCGTAGAAGTCGGCGCGTATGCCCAGGACCACGAGCACGGGGGCCGGGTCGTCAGGGCGGTCGGGTGAGCAGGCGGTGTGCAGCAGCCGGACGAAGGCGCGCCTGCTCGTCTCGTCGGGGCAGAGGGTGAACGCCTCTTCGAACTGGTCCACGATGACGACCGGACGGGCGGCCCCGGGCGCCTCGCGCCGCGCCCATGCCGTCACGGCCTCCCGCACCGCCCGCCCGAACTCCGGGGTGCCGGGTTCTTCCTTCGAGGAGAGGACCTTCTCCAGTTCAGGGATGTGGCGGACCAGTTCCGCGACCGGGTCGGCGCCGGGCACGAGCTGCAGGACGCCCCGGGCCGGGCCGTCCCCGTCGTCCGCCGCGCCGCTCTGCAGCGCGGGCACCAGGCCGGCGTTCAGCAGGGAGGACTTACCCGCGCCCGAGGCGCCGACGAGCACGACCAGGCCGCCGGTCCGCTCGGCGGCGCGGAGCTGGGCCACCAGCGCGTCCGTGCTGCGCTCGCGGCCGAAGAACCACCGGGCGTCCTGCCTGCGGTACGAGGCGAGCCCCCGGTACGGGCACACACCGGGGACGGCCGGGGCGTCGGCCGGAGCCTGTTCCTCCTCCTCGGCGGATCCGGCGGGCCGGTCGCCCACCGGGTCGGCCACCGCGCGCTCCCACAGACGCTGCCACTGGGCCAGGTCGTACAGGCCCGCGGAGACCGGAGTGGGCTGCGAGCGCCGTGCCTGGGGGATCAGTACGTGCAGCACCGTGGCGAGGGCGGCGAACTGGGCCGGTACGTTCTTCGCCCGCCGCCAGTCGCTGATCCGCTGGGCGGACACCCGTACCGGACGCCCTCGTTCGTCGACCCGGTGAAGCCGGTCGACCGCTTCGGCCACGCGTTTGAGGGGAGGGTTTCCCGCCTCCTTGTACAGCAGCGCGAGACGTTCCGCGAAGGCTGTGCGTGCCCCTGAGTCGGAACCCAAGGTCTCCACCCCTTACTTCCCCGCTAACTTCCCCGCGCCTGGGCATCCGGACCGGAAAACCCACTTTATACGGCTGACCTGCGAGGAAGCCGGTGTCCGGACGCCGGAACCTCCTCGGCGGGGGCCTCAACTGGCAGGATTTCGCCGTAGTGGCGGGTCCCACGGACGCCGCCCGGACAGGCCACCTGCTCAGCGTTCGAAGAGACAGCTCACGACGCCGCATGTTCTCGGTCACCTTCCGCCGGATTCACCGGTCGGCGGCGTCGCTCTCGTCGTACGAGCTTGAAGGACCCGTGCAGACAGTCCCTCGTGGGCTGCGTCCCGCCGACCTCGGGTCCGGCCTGCTCCGCGTCGTTCGGCGCCGGTCCCCACGTGGGGAGGGACCGGAGCCGAACGACGCGGCACCACAGAGGTCCCGGCGGCTCCCGCTAGCGGATCCAGCCCGCGGCACGAGCGGCGGTGACCGCGTGTCCCTCCGCGTCGTCGGCCGCCTCGTTCAGGGACGGGTCCCTTCCCGCCGCCGTCCCGCCGGCCGCGACCGCGGCGGCCCGGGAGGCGGCCAGGGCCGCGTTCAGCGCCTCGACTGCTTCGGGGGTGTCGTCGTGCGACTGGGCGACCTGGGCGGCCAGCGCCGCGGCGGCCGCGGCATTCCGGGCGCACCGGGCGTCCGCCGCCGGGTCGGGTGCCCTCCCGGTGAGCGCGGAGATCGACTCCGCGGACAGGCGCAGGGCGTTGGCGGCCCGTCCGACGGGGCTCCTCGGCACGATCTCGGCCGCGTCCTGCTCGATTCCGGCGTGCCGGCACAGGGCCGCGGCACGGTCGTACGCGCTCTGCGCGCGGGCGGAGTGCAGTTTCCTGAGGGCCTCCTGTGCGTCCTGTGCGTCCTGTGCGTCTCGCGGTTCAGCCATCCCTGCCTCCTCGTTCGCCGGTGTGACGCCTGACGCTGCTCGGCGGCGCGGGCAGGGTGCCACGACGGAGGCGAAGAGACCAGAAGCGCGGGCGTCAGGCCTCGGGGGACGGGTGGCGTCTGAAAGATCGTCGGGCCAGCTGCTTTGCTCCATCGGATGGTTGGTCACATGGGTGGTCACCGCACCGAGCAGCAGAGCGTCCACGCTCCCCTTGCCCGTCAAGTGAGTCGGCCCTAACCTACTTCTGACGGTCCGTCAGATACCGCATCGGTCAGTGAGAGGCGAGGCCATGGTCACCAGCGCCGGCGAAACCAGTGAGCTGCCGAAGGTCATCAGCGTGGACGATCATGTGATCGAGCCCGCGCACCTCTTCGAGACGTGGCTCCCGAGCAAGTACCGCGACAAGGGGCCGAAGCCGTTCACCGCGGGCATCGGCGAGCTCCAGTACATCGGCGGCAAGTACCGGTTCACCACCGACCCCGACGGCCAGATCACCGACTGGTGGGAGTACGAAGGCGGCCTCTTCCCGTACAAGCGCATCATCGCGGCCGTCGGCTTCTCCCGGGACGAGATGACGCTCGACGGCATCACCCGCGAGCAGATGCGCCGCGGCTGCTGGGACCCCAAGGCCCGGCTGGAGGACATGGACCTCAACCATGTCGAGGCCTCCCTCTGTTTCCCGACCTTCCCGCGCTTTTGCGGGCAGACCTTCGCCGAGGCCGAGGACAAGGAGGTCGCCCTCGCCTGTGTGCGCGCCTACAACGACTGGATGGTCGAGGAGTGGTGCGGTGACAGCGGCGGGCGCCTGATCCCGCTGTGTCTCATCCCGCTGTGGGACGTCCAGCTCGCAGTCGCCGAGATCCGGCGCAACGCCGCCCGTGGCGTACGGGCCGTGACCTTCAGCGAGATCCCCACCTATCTGGGCCTGCCCTCGATCCACTCCGGCTACTGGGACCCGTTCTTCGCGGCGTGCGAGGAGACGGGCACCGTGGTCAACATGCACATCGGGTCCTCGTCGCAGATGCCGGCCGCGTCGCCGGACGCTCCCCCCGCGGTCCAGGCCTCGCTGAGCTTCAACAACGCCATGGCGTCGATGATGGACTTCCTCTTCTCCGGGGTCCTGGTCAGGTTCCCGCGGCTGAAACTCGCTTACAGCGAAGGGCAGATGGGCTGGATCCCGTACGCCCTGGAACGCGCCGACGACGTGTGGGAGGAACACCGGGCCTGGGGCGGGGTCAAGGACCTGATTCCGGAGCCGCCGTCGACGTACTACTACCGGCAGATCTTCTGCTGCTTCTTCCGTGACCGGCACGGCATCGAGGCGATCGAGACCGTGGGCGTGGACAACGCGACCTTCGAGACCGACTATCCGCACGTCGACTCGACCTGGCCGGACACCAAGCGGGTGGCCCAGGAGCATGTGGGCGGCCTGCCCGCCGACGTGGCCTACAAGCTGCTGCGCGGCAACGCGATCCGGATGCTGGAGCTGCCTTTCGCGTAGGCCGCGTAGGAGGGGGCACCGCTGGGAAGGGACCCCGCATGAAGGTCTCCATCGACGCCGGCCTCTGTTACGGTTCCGCGGAGTGCGCCCACCGCGCGCCGGCCGTGTTCGCCTTCGAGGACGGGTACGGCGTGGTCCGGCCCGGCCATGAGGACGCCGGCGACGACGGACTCGTACAGGAAGCCGCCGAGCGGTGCCCCTCCCAGGCCATAAGGATCAGCGAGAACGCATGAGCAGTGCCCTTTCCGAGGCCATGGTCACCCTCGGCCGACGCTATGTGCGCGACGCCCCGGGCACCCTCGGCAAAGCGCTGCTGGCCGGGCGCTACCTGAATCCGTATCTGCGCGACCACCCACGGCGGCGGGTGGTCGAGACCCGCTCCGGCGCCCGGTTCGCGGTCGACACCCAGGACCTCATCCAGCGCTATCTGTATCTCTTCGGGGCGTGGGAGCCGCACATGACGCGCTGGCTCCAGGGCCGGCTGCGGCAGGGTGACGTCCTGGTCGACGTCGGAGCGAACGTCGGCTATCTCAGCCTGGTGGCGGCCCGCCTGGTCGGGAACACGGGCCGGGTGGTCGCCGTCGAGGCGTCACCCGCCTTCCACCGCAGGCTGCTGCGGAACATCGAGCTGAACCGGTGCGGCACCGTCCGCGCGGTCAACGCCGCCGTCTCGGACAAGCGCGAGACGCTGACCTTCGTCCTGGCCAGCTCGCACAACATGGGCGCCAACAGCATCGTTCCCTACGACGGCCCCGCCGAGTCGAGCTTCGAGGCGCAGGCGTGCCCGCTGCCCGAACTCCTGGAGCCGGAGGAGATCGCCCGGGCCCGCGTCATCAAGATCGACGTCGAGGGCGCGGAGGGCGCCGTCGTCCAGGGCCTGGCCCCGATCCTCGACCGGCTGCGTTCCGACGCGGAGATCGCCGTCGAAGTCACTCCGGAGCGCATGGCCCGGCTCGGCTACTCGGTCGACGACCTGCTGGAGACCATGCGCAAGGCCGGGTTCCATACGTATCGCCTGCTCAACGACTATGCGCCGGAGAGTTATCCGGCGGCCCTGAGTCGGCCGGTGGCCCCGGTGCGATGGCGGGGAGCGGTCGTGGGCGAGAGCGAGCTGGTGTTCTCGCGCGTCGACGCCGAGACACTCGGGTGACGCGACCTCGGCGAGTGTCCCGACCGCCGCGACTCTTCCCGCCGACGGATCTGATGGATCTGATGGATCCGGCGGATCCGGCGGATCCGGCGGTTCACGTCGGCGGATAGCGCCAGTCGACCTCCGCCAGCGCCCGCGCCCTCGTCTCGACGACCGCCATGCGCGCCTCGCGTTCCACCGGATCGACGTGGGAGGCCTGTCCGGTCGCCTGCCCCTCCCACTTCCGGTAGAGCAGTCCCACCTCCGCCGAGAACCAGCCACGGCTCACGGCGTTCAGCGCGAGCAGCAGACCGGTGTCCTCGGATGCCGGGAGGGCCATCCAGCCGCCGACCGCGAGCAGCAGACCGCGGCGGACGAAGAGCGTCGCGGGGTGGACCTGGGCGCGGAAGCCGTTGGCCTTCCAGAAGTCGAGCACGGCGCCGCGCTCGACGGGGCCCTCGTCCGGGTCGCCCGGGAAGCCGGCGGTCGAGCCGTCGGGCAGCAGGTCCAGGACCCGGGAAGTGGCCCACCCGATGGTGTGGTCGGCCTCCAGAACGGCCAGGTCACGGGCGAGTGCGCCCGGCGTGAGCTGGTCGTCGGCGTCCAGGGTCCTGACGTACTCGCCGTCCGCGTGCGCCAGGGCGATGGTGCGGGCGACGCCGGGACCGCCGGGCCGGCCCTGCCGGAAGGTCACCCGCACGTCGTCGGGGACGTACGGACGGACCTCGTCCGTCCTTCCGTCCTCCTGGACGACCCAGTGCCACTCCCAGCCGTCCGGGAGCCGTTGTTCGCAAAGGGACTTGTGCGCCTCCGGAAGGAACCGGGCCGAGGGGGCGTGCACAGCGGTGACGATGATGACGCGCCGGCTCACGGCGGCACTCACCACCTTTCCAGGGACGTGGTGAAGAGCAGTTCCGTGCGGTCGCCCGGCAGCGTGACGACGGAGACGTCCACCACGCGGCCGTCGATGTCGTACGAGGTCTTCCTGAGGACGATCACCGATGTGCCCGCCGGGAGCTCCAGCGCCTTCGCCTCCTCCGGCGTCGGGGGGCGGGCGGTGAAGCGTTCCTCGACGCGGTCCACCTCGATGCCGACGGTGTACAGCTGGTGCTGTGTGCCGCCGGGCCAGGGCTCCTTGGTCTCGTCCAGCAGGTCGGGGTTGGCCGCGATCAGGTCGCGGACGAGATAGGAGGTGACGAGGTTGAAGGGTGCGGTCTCGGCCGCGCACCGCGTCCTGTACGTGCGTTCGAGCAGCGTCGTGCCCACCGGTACCCCGAAGGCGTCCGCCAGTTCGTCGGGTGCCTCGAACTCGCGGTATTTCGCGTAGAAGACGAGGTCGTCGAGGCGCAGACCGGTGTCGTGCTCCGTGGCTCCGGTCTCGGCCCGGGTGGCCTCGGGCTCCCGTGCGCGGTTCTTCTCCCACTGGTGCCGCCCGTTGTCGCGGACCGCGAGCGTACGGGGGCGCCTGACGAAGTTGCCGCGGCCGTGCTGCTTGTCGATCAGGCCTTCCTCGCTGAGCAGCCGCAAGGCGTTCTGCACGGTCGGCACGCTCCGGCCGTAGTGCTCGGCCAGGGCGGCCTCGGACGGCAGCCGGTCGCCGGGCTTGCGCAGGCGCTCCCGGATGGACCGGCGTATGTCGTCGGCGATCTCCTCGTAGGCCTTGGGCATGGATTCAGTCTAGCGACTCCTAAAGAGGTCTTGACGAGTTGATGAGTCCGGCCGTTTTGGGCGCGACGAGGACCCCCGGCCCGTGGAGGCCGAGGGTCCTGCCTGTTCAGTACGCAAGCTCGCCGTCACATCTGTCCTGCTCGTGCCAACCGTGTCTGTCAGCAGGCGAGGGGTGCTGTGCGTTCGCCCAGGTCCTCCGGTTCGTCCGCTTCCGTCGTGTCGTCGAGGGGGCGGTGGCGGCAGCTGGGGGATTTGCCGTGGGCCTCCGCGTGGATCCGTTGTTTCATCGTGGGGGGCAGGGCCCTGACGTTAGGTCGGGACCCGGTGGGGGACCAGGACCAGCGGGACATCGACGGCAACGTCGGATGCGCCTCGCTGTTGCGCGGGGTCTCGGTCTGCGGTACCGCCGCGGCGGTGGTCGCCGAGACGAGTCCGAGCGCCGTGAACAGCGCGAGGAAGGCGGTGACAATGGTGGTCCACAGCTTCAGGACCTTGTTCCGGGCCATGGCCCCTCACTTTCGGGTCGGGCGATTTGCGTACTTTCCTCATGATGTGTATGGGGGTCGCGAAGTGGTGGACCTCCGCCCGTGGCGCGTCGATGTTCTGATGAACACCACCCGGATGGAGGCACGGGCGCCGGAAATGTTCCGGAACAGGGTGAGAGAGCCCGAAGAGCGAGCAAAGTGACCGTCCGTGGGGGTGTGATCACCCTCCGATCGGAGCGGCGCGATCCTCACCCATTGCCCTGTCGCGGGCGGGAGTTGGCGTCCGACGCAGGTCACCGATCGATATCGGTCGGTGTGTATAGTCGGGCGGCAGAGGTCCCCTACGTCAAGGAAAGACGAGGTCGCGCGGTGAAGAAGCTTCTCCTGGTCGCACTGGCCGCCATCGGCGGGCTCCTCGTGTACCGCCAGATCCAGGCGGATCGCGCCGAGCAGGATCTGTGGACGGAGGCGACTGACTCCGTGCCCACGGGTTCGTGAGTACCGATACCGGAATCTGATCAGACCCCGGCCGCCCTCGCGGTCGGGGTTTTGTGTTGCCGGGGGCGCCGCAGGCGGCGGGGCAAGGGCTCCGAGACGGCGCTTTTCGGACGCTCGTCCGGATTTCGCGGATGGCGCGGGCACGAGCGGGGCAGGATGGCCACGGTCCGGCACGACTCGGTCACGACGGCCGGTGTACGACGACGAGGGGGCGCGTGATGATGCGGCGTACGGCGTGGCGGTGGACGGGAGGACACCGGAGCCTCCGTCGTCCCCGTCGTCCACGTTGTCCGCGCTCTGCCGCTGTGCGGGCCGTCGTCGCGGGCGCGGTGCTGTGCGCGGTGGGGCTGCTGCCGAGCGGGAGCGCCGTGGCGGCCGGTGCGCCGGACGGCAGCGCCTATGACTTCGCCCCGGGCGACCGTGGCGTCGCCGGAGCGAAAAGCACCACGGGCGCCGTAGCGCTGGAGCCGGGCCGGACGTACCGCAGCTCCATCGCCCAGGGCGCCAAGCTCTCCTACCGCCTCGAACTCGACGCCACGACGACCGCGTACGTCCCCGTCACCCTCGTACCCCCCGCGAACGCCACCGTCACCGCCTCCGACGGCATCAGGGTGTCGCTGCAGGACGCCGACGGCACCCCCTGTTCCTATACGTCCGCCCGCTTCGGCGGCGGACTGAGCCCCCGTCCCGTCACGGCGCTCGGGGTGCGCGAGAGCGGCAAGACGCTCTGCCAGGGGGCCGGCACCTACTACCTGCTCGTCGAGCGGCTCGACGCCACCGGATCCGGGAACACCGTCTCGCCCGGCGCCTGGGACCTGGAACTCGCCCCCGTCACGGAACCCCGCCTGGAGCAGGCCGGGGCCACGACAGCGCCCGAGGTCTGGAACTCCGCCTCCCCCGAAGCCCTCGCCGGCGAGCCCAGGAGCCGCGGCGGCGGAGCGGGCTTCGCGACGGCACGGGGGCTGGAACAGGGCGTGTGGCGGACCGGCATCGAGCCGGGACAGACCCTCTTCTACAAGGTGCCGGTCGACTGGGGCCAGCAGCTCTACGCCACCGCCGAACTGGGCAGTTCGAGCAGCGACGGCTATGTCAACGGCGCCCTCGACCTCGCGGCGCACAACCCCGTCCGCGGCCGCGTCGACGACGTGGCCCGTGGTTACACCGGAAGCCAGACGACGGCCACCATCGCCCCCCTGCCCCCCGTCGAGTACCGCAACCGGTACGCCGTCGCCGAAGACGTGCGCGGCATGCGCTTCGCCGGCTTCTACTACCTCGTCGTCCATCTCAGCGCCAAGACGGCCGACACGTTCGGCAAGGGACCCTACGGGCTGACGCTGCGCGTGCGCGTCAGCGGCACCGCGCACCCCGGACCGGGATACGCGGGACAGCCCGCGCAGCACAAGCTCTTCGAAGTCACCCGGCAGGACCGCCGGGCGGCGGCGGCCGGGGCCGCGGGGGAAACCGGTGGCGGTGACCCGGCGATGAGGGCGGTCGCGGTCGCCGGCCTCGGCACGGGCACCGCGCTGCTGGTCCTGCTCGGGGTGTGGACGGTGGTGGCCCGGCGGCGGGCCGGGGCTCAGATACGGGTCAGCGCCCAGAAGCCCACGGCGTAGCAGGCCAGCGCGAGCAGCAGGATCGGGACCGCCGCCTTCGCCGGGGGACCGGGGCGGCGCGCGCGGCGCGCCCGGCGTCTGGAGCGCCGCGGCTCAGTCTCCGGCGCGGGCGGCGGGAACCGCGGCTCCTGGGCGGTGTACGAAGCGGTGGAGGCGTCGACTCGCTGCTGCGTCACCGGGGTCAGGACCTGGGTGGGGTTCCACGGTTCATGCGGCTGGAACGGCTGGAACGGCGGGAGCGGCTGCTGGTACGGCTGCTGTTGCGGCTGGAACCCCTGGGGAGTGTGCGCGGTGTACGTCGGCTGGGCGGGCGTTTCCGGCGGCTCCTCCGGCTGGGCCGTATGGGGCGGCGGCAGATGGAAGCTGCCGGTGTCCGACATGGTGGAGGGCTGCGAGCCGGTCGCCCGGCGCGGATCGGCGGGTACGGCGGTGTTGCCGGTGCCGGCAGTGCCGGCGGCGTCGGCGGCGGGTGTGGCCGCGCCGGAGGCCGGATTCGACGGCCGGGAGCCCGTGTCCCCCGCTCCGCCGGCCTGAGCGCCCGTGTCCACACCTCCGTCCACGCCCGGAGCCCGCTCCAGGGGCCCGTCGGGCGCGAAGCCCGGTGGGAGCGGCCCGAGTTGGTCGAAGATCTCGATCCACTCGTCGTCGGGTCCCGGCTCCGGCAGCAGCTCCCTGGCGGAGGCGAGGGCCTTGCGCGCACCCGTCGCCGTTCGGAAGCGGGCCTGTGGATCGGGCTGGATCAGCGTGGCCACGACCTGCCAGAGCGGATCCGGGATGCCCTTGGGCGCACCCGGTGTGCCGTGCTCGGCGAAGTACTGGACGAGTGCCTTGGCGTCAGGCTTGGCACCCTCCAGCAGATACAGTGCGACCAGGCCCACCGCGAACAGGTCGGACGGGAAGTCCGGTTCCGCGCCCATCATTTGCTCGGGCGCGAGGTAGCCGGGCGTCCCCACCACGAGGTTGGTCTCCGTCAGACGGGGTTCGCCCAGCCGCATCGCGATCCCGAAGTCGGACAGCCGTAGCCGCGGGCGTCCGGTGCCGGTCGCTTCGAGCAGGATGTTGGCGGGCTTGATGTCACGGTGCACCACGCCTTCCCCGTGCACCGCGGCGAGCCCGGACAGGAGCTGGTCGAGCAGCGTGCAGACGAACACCGGCGGCAGCGGGCCGTAGTCCCCGACCAGATGGACCAGCGAACCTCCGGCGACCAGGTCCATGGTGAACAGGACCTGGTCGTCGTCGGCGGCCCAGCTGGCCGGTGCGAGCACATGCGGATGGTCGATCCGCAGGGCCTGCTCCCGCACGAAGCGCAGGAGCGAGTGGGCGTCGCGCTGCTGCAGCACCTTGGCGGCCACATAGCGCCGGCGGCGGTGGTCCCAGGCGCGCCACACGGCGCCGACTCCTCCGCGACCGATCGGGTCGACCAGTTCGTACCGGCCGGCGAAGACCTCACCCATGGCTGCCCGTCGCTCCTCCCCCTGCGGTTGCCACCTGCTTCCCCCGTACTTCCCCCGTACTTCCCTCGTGCTTCCCCCGTGATGAGTGATACGACCCCCCCCCGCGCCCCGAGTCGTTCCCCGACCCCGATCCGCCGGACCCCCTCCGGTGGACCGGGCCGTGGGATCAGCTCTGGTGGGACTGGTAGTGCGCGACCGCGTCGGAGGTGCGGCCCGCGCCGTACACCCGGAGGAACTCTGCCAGTTCCGGGTGGGTCGGGGCGAGGGTGTCGGCGGCCTCGATGATGTCCCCCGCGGCGGCCACCGAACGCAGCAGTGACTGGATCTCCCGCACCACCCGCTTGACCGTGGGCGCACCCGAACTGGTCGTCGGCTGCGAGGTGTTGCTGAGCACGGAGCCCCCCTGCGACTTCTTGATCTCGTCCATGCGGTCCGTCGCCTCGGCCGCGCTCACGCTGCCGTCCGCGACCTGCGCCGCCAGGTCCTGCAGCAGCTGCACCCGCTGGACCACCGCGGGATTGCCGATCTTCGCGCGCTGGCCGCTCATCAGCTGTGACAGCATCGGCGCGGAGAGTCCCAGCACCGCCGCGAGACGAGCCTGGTTGAGGCCAAGATCGTCGATGAGCTTACGGAAGAGCGCCCCCAACGGCTCCCCGTACCAGTTCCGCTGCAGCTCCCGCGCTCTTGCGGTGGCTTCCTGCTGTGCGGCGTCCATTGCGTCTCCCCATCGCTTCCCCAGAACGTGGTTCGCTGTAGCGAACCACGACGAGCATCTTACGGAGAGTGGTCGTCCACGGGGACCCCCAAGTTTTTTGCGAGATACCGGGGGTGACCCGGTACTCTGGTCTGCGGCGCCCACCGGAGTGATCCGGCGGCTGCTTTTTGCACGGGGCCTTAGCTCAGTTGGTAGAGCGCTGTCTTTGCATGGCAGATGTCAGGGGTTCGACTCCCCTAGGCTCCACTTCTTCAGACCCCTCCGACCAGCGGGAACGCGGTTGGAGGGGTCTTTTTGTCCCGGGTTTCCGTGCTGAAGGACGTCTCGGCCGGTATGGGCGCGGGGCCGGACACCAGGTGTCCGGCCCCGCTGTCACCACCGCCCGCGCCGGCCCGCCGGGTCACCCCGTCGGGTCCGCCCCGGTCGGCAGGGGCGGTTCGGCCGCGACGCGCCGCCACTCCTCGTCGGTGAGGACCCGGGACCGGAGCAGGAAGCGCACGCCCTCGGGGGCTTCGAGGGAGAAGCCGCTGCCCCGGCCGGGGACCACGTCGACGGTGAGGCGGGTGTGCCGCCAGTACGCGTACTGGCCGGCGCTCATCCAGAACGGGGTGTCCCCGGCGACCCGGCCCAGCAGGACATCCGCGGCGCCGACCCGGAACTCGCCGCGCGGGTAGCACATGGGCGCGCTGCCGTCGCAGCAGCCGCCGGACTGGTGGAACATCAGCGGACCGTGACGTGCCATCAGCTGCCGTACCAAGTTCTCGGCGGCGACGGTCAGTTCGACTCGCGTCGCCCGCTCGCTCATCGTGAAACCCCCGGCCTAGAAGAAGCCGAGCTTCTGCTCCGAGTAGCTGACCAGGAGGTTCTTCGTCTGCTGGTAGTGGTCGAGCATCATCTTGTGGGTCTCGCGGCCGATGCCGGAACCCTTGTAGCCGCCGAAGGCCGCGTGGGCCGGGTAGGCGTGGTAGCAGTTGGTCCACACACGGCCGGCCTTGATCTCGCGGCCCAGGCGGTAGGCGAGGTTGCCGTTGCGGGACCAGACGCCGGCGCCGAGGCCGTACAGGGTGTCGTTGGCGATCTTGAGGGCCTCTTCGGGGGAGTCGAAGGTGGTGACCGAGACGACCGGGCCGAAGATCTCCTCCTGGAAGATCCGCATGTCGTTGGTGCCCTTGAAGACGGTCGGCTCGATGTAGTAGCCGCCTTCCAGGCCGTCGACGGTGCGGGCCCTGCCGCCGGTGAGGAGTTCGGCGCCCTCCTGCTTGCCGATGTCGATGTAGGAGAGGATCTTCTCGAACTGGTCGTTGCTGGCCTGCGCGCCGATCATCGTCTCGGGGTCGAGCGGGCTGCCGCCCTTGATGGCCTTGGTGCGTTCCAGGACGCGGGCCATGAACTCGTCGTAGATGGAGGAGGCGATCAGGGCCCGGGAGGGACAGGTGCACACCTCGCCCTGGTTGACCGCGAACATCACGAAGCCCTCGACGGCCTTGTCCAGATAGGCGTCGTCGGCGGCCATGACGTCGGACAGGAAGATGTTCGGGCTCTTGCCCCCCAGCTCCAGGGTGACCGGGATGATGTTCTCGGACGCGTACTGCATGATCAGCCGGCCGGTCGTGGTCTCGCCGGTGAAGGCGATCTTGGCGATGCGCGGGCTGGAGGCGAGCGGCTTGCCGGCCTCGACGCCGAAGCCGTTGACCACGTTGAGCACGCCCGGCGGAAGCAGGTCGGCGATCAGCTCGATGACCTTCAGCAGGCTGACCGGGGTCTGCTCGGCGGGCTTGATGACCACGCAGTTGCCCGCCGCCAGAGCCGGGGCGAGCTTCCACGCGGCCATCAGGATCGGGAAGTTCCACGGGATGATCTGGCCGACCACGCCCAGCGGCTCGTGGAAGTGGTAGGCGACGGTGTCCTCGTCGATCTCGCCGACGGTGCCTTCCTGGCTGCGGACCACGCCCGCGAAGTAGCGGAAGTGGTCGACGGCGAGCGGGATGTCGACGTTCAGGGTCTCCCGGACGGGCTTGCCGTTCTCCCAGGTCTCGGCGACGGCGATCTTCTCCAGGCTCTCCTCGATACGGTCTGCGATCCTGTTGAGGAGGTTCGCCCGCTCGGCGGTGGAGGTCCGGCCCCAACGGTCGGCGGCGGCGTGGGCGGCGTCCAGCGCGAGCTCGACGTCGGCGGCGGAGGAGCGGGCGACCTCGCAGAAGACCTTGCCGTCCACCGGCGAGAGGTTGTCGAAGTAGCGGCCCTCGACGGGGGCGACCCAGTCACCGCCGATGAAGTTGTCATAGCGGCGGGCGAAGTCGACGATGCTGCCTTCTGTTCCTGGCTGCGCGTACACCATGGCGGCTCTCCTCGGGGGATGGTGAGGGCTGTACGACGGCCCGTGCCGCCGTGCCGCCGCTCACTGTGAGCCCCGGAGGTTGGCGCGAGGTTGGCGTACCGGACGCCGGGAGCGAGGCGGTGGATGTCAGTCGCGCAGCGCCGTGCTCAGCCGTCCCGCCGCGACCGCGCGGCGCGCATCGCCCTGGTCGAGCAGGCGCAGCGCGTGCTCGTGCACCTCCGCGTCGTACGGGGCGCGCTCGCCGTAGCGCAGGGCGTGCTCCGGGCGGGTGCTCGCCAGCACGGCCTCGCGGACGGCCACCTCCAGGTACGTACGCCACTGCTCGATGCCCGGCGCCGCCGAACGGGGCAGCAGCGGGCCGCGGTACAGCCGCAGGGCGGTCTCCGCGTCACCGTTCTCCAGGGCTCGCAGCACGTCCACGGCGTCGCAGGACACGGGGGTGGTCAGGGCGTAGCGGCGGGTGGCGATGCCGCCCGAGAGGGCCCGGCGCAGGTGGGAGATCTCCGCCTTGAACGTGGAAGCCGTGACGGCCCGGTCGCCGTACAGGGCCTCGCGCAGCCGCTCCGGTGAGAAGCCGTCCGGTTCGAGGGCGAGCAGGGTCAGGATCTCCAGCTGCCGGGGGCGCAGCGCGAGGGGCCGCTCCTCGCGGACGGCCTGGTCGGTCCCCAGGCAGGTCAGACGCACCTGGCCGGGGTTGTCGCGGGTCTGGCGGGGCAGCTCGGTGCGGAGCCGGGCCTCGATGACGGACACCAGCGAGCGCACCGTGGACATGGCCAGCGGGTTCGACCGGTCCCAGGTGGTGGACATGTCCAGGACGCCCAGGACGCGGCCGTCGGGGCCGTGGACGGGGGCGCAGTAGCAGACCCACCCGTGCAGTGCCGTCACCAGGTGCTCGGCGGAGAAGACGGAGCTGGGGCGGCCGGTGCGCAGGGCGAGGGAGAGGGCGTTGGTCCCCATGGCCTGCTCGTCCCACCGTCCGCCGGGCGCGAAGTTGACGCGCTCGGCCCGGCGGGTCATGGTCCGGCCGCCGCAGGTCCACAGGATGGTCCCGGACTCGTCGGTGACCGCGGTGACGAATCCGGCGTCGTCGGCGATGTTGCGCAGCTCGTCGGCGAGGTCGTCGACCGGCCGGCGCAGCGGCGAGTCGGTCCAGCGGTGGTGCACCGTGCCGCCCTCGGTGACCGGGGCGCTGTCCCGGCCGGGGTCCACACTGCTGAGCGAGCGCGCCCAGGACTCGGTCACCTCGTGGCGCAACGCGTCGGCGCCACCGCCCGCCGCCGGCCCGGTGGTCTTCAGCCGCGGCACCAGACGGAACCACTCGCCCTCCAGCGTGGCCTTGCGGCGCCGGAGGTCACTGCGCTGTGACATCTGCATTTCCCCTGCCGTCGAACGGGGACATTCGGCTATTGTCCGCGGGAACTTCACCGGCACACCTGACCTGTCGGGCCGTTTTCCCCGTCCGATCGGACAGGTGCCCCACCCGGACCGGCATGCCTAGCTTGGTCTTCGGTCTGTACAAAGTTTTATCGGCCAATCGGGCGGTAAAATCAAGGTTGCGTTCGCGTTGCGGGCCTCGTGCCCCTGGGAGGTCGCATGACGCTCATGTCCGGCGCCGTGATGACCGGTGGCAGCGATCCGAGCGCGGACTGGAGCCGCGACGAGTGCCAGTGCGAGCTGCTGGGGCCGCAGGAGACGAGCAGCGACGCCGTGCGCCGGTCGGCCCGGCTGACCAAGTTCCACGTGCCCGAGGTCGTGTTCGGGCCCGGTTCGCTGACCGAGCTGGGGCACTGTGCGCTGCGCCTCGGCGGCCGTCGCCCGTTCCTGGTCACCGACCCCGGACTGCTGGAGGCGGGCTGGACGGACGAGGCGGTCGGCCATCTCAGGCGGGTCGGCCTGCGTCCCGTCGTATGGCACGACGTCACCCCCAATCCCAAGGACCACGAGATCCAGGCCGCCTTCGAGAGGTACGCGGAGAGCGGTTGCGACGTGATCGTCGGGGTGGGCGGCGGCTCGGTCATCGACGCCGCCAAGGGCGTGGCGATCCTGTCCGGCAACGGCGGACACATTCTCGACTACGAGGGTGTGGACCAGGTCGTGCAGCCCATCCCGCCCACCGTGATGGTGCCGTCCACGTCGGGCACCGGGGCGGACGTCTCGCAGTTCGCCATCGTCACCGACACCACCCAGCACATCAAGATCAGCATCGTCAGCCGCACGCTGGTCCCGGACATCTCGGTGATCGACCCGCGCCTGCTGACCACCATGCCGGACTGGCTGAACGCCGCGACCGGGCTGGACGCCCTGACCCACGCCGTCGAGGCGTTCGTGTCCCGGGCCCACAACCCGCTGACCGACATCCACGCGCTGCATGCGGTGGAGCTGATCACCGGCAATCTGGTACGGACCCAGGTGCAGCCGAAGAACTTCGGTGCCCGGCTCGCCATGGCCCAGGCCGCCCTGGAGGCGGGCATGGCCTTCACCAACGCGATCCTCGGCGCGACGCACGCCATGAGCCACCAGGTCGGCGGACTGCTGGACGCGCCGCACGGCGTGGTCAACGGTGTCCTGCTGCCGCATGTCATCCGGTTCAACGCCGCGGCGTGGCCGGAGCGGTTCGTCGCGCTCGGCGCGGCGGCCGGCCTGCCGACCGACGGCGTTCCGCCGCACGAGGTGGCCGAGCGGCTCGCGGATCTGGTGCGCGCGCTCGCGGACGACCTCGGTGTCCCGAAGAGCCTGACGAGCCTGGGGGTCACGGAACGCGACGTGCCCGTGCTGGCCCGCACCACGCTGAGGGACGCCTGCATGGCCACCAACCCCCGGGACGTCGACGTGCGGGACGTCGAGCGGCTGTTCCGCGAAGCCCTGTGAGGCGATCCCGGTGAGCGTGCCAGAACGGTCCCCCCAGACCGCCGACCTGGGCGTCCTCACCGGGCTGCGGTCCGGCAAGCGGTCGTACTACCCGGCGTACGTGCGCTCCGCCGAGCGGCTGGAGCGCACGGTGGAGGCACTCGACGGGATCTCCCGAGCCCTGGTGCGCACCGCCGAGGGCCCGCGCGCCCTGGTCGAGGCGGTCGTCCGGACGGCGGCGGAGCATCTGCAGGCCCGCTGGCTGCTGCTGGCCGTGGCGGACGGAGCGCTGCGCGCGGCCCGGCCGCGCTTCCTGCTGTACGCCGACGACCTGCTGATCGACGACGAGAGCAGGGTGCCCGCCGAGGTACGGGAACATCTGGCGCTGCTGCGCAGCCACCCCTGGGAGGCCGGCACGCCGGACCGCGGCCGGGACTGGGTGCGCGCGCCGATGACCCTCGACGACGAGCCGGTCGGCGGGATCGCGGCGGCGCCCGGCCCCGGTGTCGAGGTCGCCGACACCGACCTGGCGATCCTGCGGGTCCTGGCCAACCAGGCCGCCGTGGCGCTGCACCACACCTTCCTCTTCCACGCGGCGACCACCCTGCGCGGCCGGGCCGAGGAACTGTCCGAGGCGGCCGAGCGGCAGGCCCGCGACCTGGCCGCGCGCAGCGCCGAGCTGGCCGAGACGCAGGCACGGCTGCTGGAGGCGCTGCAACGGCAGGCACTGGACGACGAACGGCGCCGTATCGCGCGCGAACTGCACGACAGCGTCTCCCAGTACGTGCTCAGCGCGGGCATGACCGTCGAGGTGTGCCGGGCGGAGCTGGAGGCGCTCGGCGGACCGGCCGCGGACATCGCCGAACGGCTGGCCGGGGCCAAGGACCTCAACCGGCAGGCCGTGGAGCGGCTGCGGGCCGCGATCTACGCCCTCCAGCACACGTCGCAGGAGCCCGCGGGGCCGCTGCCGGTGATGCTGGAGCGGCTGTCCACGGTGCACCTGACCACGGACCTCGATGTACGGGTACAGGTGACGGGCAGCCCGGTGCCGCTGCCGCCCGAGGCCGACCAGTCGATCCTCCGGCTGGCCGGCGAGGCCCTGTTCAACTCCGCCACGCATGGCAAGGCGGGTCGGGCACTGGTCCGGCTGCGGTATCTGCCCGAGGCCGTCGTGCTGACGGTGTCCGACGACGGCTGTGGCGATCCGGCCCAGCTGCGCCGCGCGCTGCGGCTGTCCAGGGCCACCGATCTGGGCGGCCGGCACCGCGGCCTGGCGAACATGGTCACCCGGGCGGAGGAGTTCGGCGGCCGGCTGTCCATCCGCCGGTCGGGCATGGGCGGCGTCCTGCTGCGGGTCGGCATCCCGCTGCCGGTGAAGCACTGTTCAGGAGGCAGGCGATGACCACTCAGCAGTCGGCCGCGGCGCCCGCGCAGGCCCAGCGGATCGTCCTGGTCGACGACCACGCGATCGTCCGGCACGGCCTCAGGTCGATCCTGGAACGCGAGAGCGACCTGGAGGTGGTGGGCGAGGCGAGCACGGCCGCCGAGGCCGCCGCCGTCGTGGAGCGGACCAGCCCGTCGATCGTGCTGCTCGACCTGAAGCTGTCCACGGCAGCCGACACCGAGGGCCTGGACCTGTGCGCCCGGCTGACCCAGCGGTACCCGGATCTGGCGGTGCTGGTGCTCACCACCTTCCTCGACGACTCCCTGGTGGTGCAGGCGATCCAGCACGGTGCGCGCGGTTATGTCGTCAAGGACGTCGACACCACCGAGCTGCTGCGGTCCATTCGCGCGGTCGCCCGCAACGAGAGCGCCTTCGACTCGCATGCCGCCGCGGCGATGGTGCGGTCGATGCGCGTGCAGCCCGACCGGCCGAAGTTCACCGACCGCGAGCTCAAGGTGCTCCGGCTGCTCGCCCGCGGACTGAGCAACCGGGAGATCGGCGCCGAGCTGTACATCTCGGAGACCACGGTGAAGTTCCACGTCCGCAACATCATGCGGAAGACGGAGGCCGGAAGCCGGGCCGAAGTCGTGTACGAGGCAAGCAAACTGGGCGTGATCTGAGAACGGAAAAGGGAGCGGGGTCAGCTCGCGTCGAGGACCAGCCAGCCGCCGTGGTGCGAGGTGACGGAGAAGCGGTGGCCGGTGCGGCGGCCCAGGGCGGTGAGCCCGGCCGGGTCGAAACACCGCACGTGCCCGTAGGCGGCGGTGGGTTCGTCCTCGTACGGCACGGCCACCACCACTCGTTGCCGGGCCAGCCTCAGTGCCTCCCGTACGACGGTGTCGCCGTGCCCGGGATCGAGGTGCTCCAGGACGTGGATGACCGTGACGGTGTCCACCGAGCGGTCCGGCCGGGGGACCTGTGCCGCGTCGCAGGCCAGGGTGTCCAGCGCGAGGCCGCGTGCCCCCGTCACGGCGGCCAGCAGGCGCATGGTGCCGCGGGAGAGATCCGAGGCGATCACCGCGTACCCCTCCCGCTCGGCGAGCAGCAGGGGCAGGAAGCCGAAGCAGGAGCCCATGTCCAGTACCGTGCCCGGGGCCACCAGGTCCAGGGTGCGGCGGTAGACGGGGGCGAACCCGGCGATCGACGAGTGACCGGCTGGATTCGACGCCCGCCAGTACTCCCGGATGCGGGCCAGTGTGTTGTCGTAGAACGTGGTCCAGGCGGGCAGCGCCTCGTCCACGCAGGAGCGCACCACCCCGGTGAAGACCCGCTCGAAGATGTCGCTGCCGGACAGCCAGCCGGGGGCGAACAGCTCCTCGGCGAGCAGGCCGGCCAGATCGTTGTCCAGTTGCCCGGGGCGCAGCGAGTGACCCAGCTCGACCCGGCGGCCCCGGCGGCGCAGGCTGAAGTGCTCGGTACGGACGATGGGCCGGGGGGCGGCGTCGTCGAGGCGAGGGCTGTCGCGGATCACACGGACCAGGTGGTCGGCGTACGCGCCGGACGGGCACGGAGCCAAGGGGTCGATGCGGCGCGCGGCGATCGCGCTGCGCAGGCTGGGCACGCTCATCGTCCGGTCACCTCCGTGGCCATGCGGTGGGCGGTGCGTTCGAGACCGGCGAGGTCGGCGACCACCTGGACGCGGTCGCAGTACTCGGCGTAGCGAGGCAGGTCGCAGGAGCCGAGGCCCCAGGAGAACCGGGGTTCCGGGGTCAGCCAGATCGTCTCGCGCACCCTGCGGGTGATCTCCTCGAAGGCGGGCAGCCCAGGGGGGTTGCCGTTGCCGCGTCCGTCGCCCAGGACCAGCAGGGTGGTACGGCGGTTCAGGGCGGGGGCGTGCTCGGCGAGCAGCAGCTCGAACGTCCGGCCGTAGTCGGAGTTCGCGTCCACGTCGAGCAGGCCGCCGGCCGGGAGGCCGTCGAAGACCAGGCCCAGTGCCCGCTCCAGGGGGTGCTCGGTGAACAGCTCGGTGATCTCGGTCGGTTCGTCCACGAAGGCGAAGGAGCGGACCTGTCCGAAGAGGGACTGCAGCCCGTGCACCAGGTGCAGGGTGAATCGGGCGGTGGCCCGCACGGACAGGGAGACATCGGTCAGGATCACCAGGCGGGGGCGGTCCTCGGCGCGGGTGACGGTGACCGGGCGGAACGGCACTCCGTCGTAGCGCATGTTGCGGCGCATGGTGCGGCCCGGATGCACGCGCCCGCGTGGCGTGGTGCGCTTCCGGCTGGTGAGGGCGCCGTGCAGGGAGCGGCCGATGCGGCGCAACGCCTCCTCCAGCTGGGCGCGTTCGTGCTCGTCGACCGTTTCCGCACGGGCACGTTCGGCGAGCCGCGCCGATTCCACGGCCACCGACTGGAGTTCGGCGAGGCGGTCCAGGTGGCGCTTGAGCAGTGCGGGCAGGTTGTCGATGACGCCTGCCGGCCCTCGTCGAAGCGCGCCGGCTCCGGGGTCGTCGGGGTCGTCGGAGGCGTCGTCGGCGAGCCGGCCGAGCAGGGCGTCCTGCTGGGCCACGGTCAGTGTCGTGTCGATCGGATGTCCGGCCGCCGCCGCGAGCTGCCCGGGGATGCCGGCGCCGTGCAGCCGCTCGGTCTCCAGCTGGACGGCGGGGCCGCTCGTGCGGTCGGCGGCGCCGTCCTTGGACAGCACGATCTCGTCGGTCATCGAGGCCAGGTCGAGCCTGTTGGCCTCCTGGTGCAGGTTGTACCGCTGGGCCAGGTCCTGCTGGTCGAAGTAGTCGCGGATGTCGGCCGGCTTGCCGTGGCTGTGGCCCTGCTGCGGGGTCTCGGACGGCTCGTCGGAGACGGTGTACGACTCCAGTTCGCCGGAGTCGGTCAGGTCGTCGTGTTCATGGCTGTGACCGTGCCCGCCGGAGTCCTGGTGGACCGGGCGGAGCGAGAAGAACGCGGCGAACAGCTCGTCGAACAGCTCGTCGTCGCGGCGGTCCTTCACCAGCGTCAGGCGCAGGGCCTCGCGCAGTGTCCCGCGCCCGCCCAGCACGCCCGGCTGGGCGGCGGCGCGCATGGCGTCCATGGCCTCCGACACGGACACGCGCAGCCCGAACAGCCGTAGAACGCGGACGAATCGGTGCACTCCGGCTTCCATTGCGGCCTCCCGTGTCCTGTTGGTCCTGTCGTGGCGGGTCAGACCGCGCGGCGGCGGGCGATGGCGGCGAAGGCGCGGGCGCCCTGGCCGGCGCCGGGTGCGGTGCGGCGCGTCGGGCCGGGGCCGGGTGCGCCGTAGTAGCCGTCGTCGTGGCGGCCCTGCTGGTCCATGGCCGCACGGATAGCCCGCCCGTCCACCTCGTGATCGTGATCGTGATCGTGATCGTGGTCGTGGTGGTGTCCGTTGTGATGGTGGTGGCCGTGCCCGTCGTGGTGGTGGCCCGGCTCGGGCAGGGTGCGGTTGGGGTCGACGAGGCGGGGCAGGACGTCCAGGGCGCGGCCGAGGTCGCGTTCGTACTTGAGGACCACGTTGGCGGTGTCGGCGAGCACCTCGGGATCCAGCTCCTCGACGCCCAGCACGGCGAGGGTGCGGGCCCAGTCGACCGTCTCGGAGATGCTGGGGTTCTTGCGCAGCCGCAGCTCGCGCAGGCCCCGTACCACCTCGACCAGATGACGGGCGGTGGCCTCGGACAGCCCGGTGTCCTTGGCGCGCAGGATCTCCAGCTCTCGCTCGGCGTCCGGGTGGTCGAGGAAGAGGTGCAGACAGCGGCGCTTGAGCGCGGCCGACAGATCACGGGTGTTGTTCGAGGTCAGGACGACGTACGGCGGGACCTTCGCGGTGTACGTGCCGATCTCGGGGACCGACACCTGGTACTCGGCCAGGCACTCCAGGAGTACGGCCTCCAGCGCCTCGTCGGCCCGGTCGACCTCGTCGATCAGCAGCACCGCCGGCTCCTCGCCGCGGACCGCCTCCAGCAGGGGGCGCGGGGCGAGGAACCGGTCGGAGAAGAACACGCTGTCCTGTTCCTCGATCCGCCGGACGGCCGAGGCCAGATCGGGCGCGTCGGCGGTCAGGTCGCCGATCTTGTCCCGGAGCATCTGGGTGTACAGCAGCTGCTTGCCGTAGTCCCACTCGTACAGGGCGCGGCTCTCGTCCTGGCCCTCGTAGCACTGCAGACGCAGCAGCCGGCGGCCGGTGGCGGCGGCCAGCGCCTTGGCCAGCTCGGTCTTGCCGACGCCGGCCGGGCCCTCCAGGAGTACCGGCTTGTCGAGTCTGGTCAGCAGGAACACGGTCGTGGCGAGCCGGCGGTCGGCGATGTAGCCGTGGGCGGCAAAGCGTTCGGTGATGTCCTCGACCGAGGCGAACTCGGCGGGGCGGGCGGGGGTTGCGGGCACGGGTCCTCCATGAGGTGCTGTTCGGCCGGGGAGGGGCGACGGGGCGGGGGACGGCGAGGGTGGTCCGTACCCCGCCCCGGTCCGGAAGGGCTCGGTGGAAGCGGTTCTTCAGCCGAGCAGGTCGTCCAGGTCGCCGTTCATGCAGTGGTCGACGACCGGCCGGACGGTGTCGAACGTGCACTCCTTGGCGTTGCCCGGGGTGCAGGCGTCGCCGAGGACGTGGTTCGTGATGCGGTCGACGTCGGCGGCGTCGCCCTTGATCACCTTGGCCTGCTCGTAGTACTTGGTCGGGCCCTGGCCCAGCCGGTTCTTGGAGTACGTGTCCTGCTGGACGTCCGTGAACTTCTCCGGGATGCCGACGTCGCGCAGCAGCCGGATGCCCGCGGCGAGCGCGGCGTCGGCGGCCTGGACCTTGGTCATGCCGTGCGTGTCCACACCCATCGCCTCGGCGATGTCCGCGAACCGCTCGTACTGCGCCGGCATGTTGAACGCCCACACGCGGGGCAGCGCGATGGCGTTGTTCAGCCCGTGGTGGGTGTCGTAGCACGCGCTGACCGCGTGCGAGATGGAGTGGATGATGCCCAGTCCGCCGGAGTTGAACGCCTGCGCCGCGATGTACTGCGCGTACATCATGCCCTCGCGCCCGGCCAGGTCCGTGCCGTTCCACACCGCCTGCCGCAGATGACGGGCCGTGAGCCGGATGGCGTGCAGCGCGTTGCCCAGCGAGGGCGGGAAGTTGAGCCGGGAGACGTACGGCTCGGAGGCGTGCGCGAGGACGTCGAAGCCGCACTGCGCGGTGTAGTCGAGCGGGCAGTCGTAGTACAGGGTCGGGTCGTCGATGGCGAGCGAGGCGACCGAGGCGTCGTCGAAGGCGACGTACTTGTGCGGGTTGTCCGGATCGGTGGTGGTGTCGGTGATGACGTACGCCCAGGAGGTCTCCGAGCCCGTGCCGGCCGTCGTCGAGACCGCGATGTGCGGCGGGTTCTTCGGGTTCTCGGACTTGTTGAAGCCCTCGAAGTCGTTGACGTTGCGGCCGTCGTGGGCGACGGAGATGCGGGCTCCCTTGCACGCGTCGTGCGACGAGCCGCCGCCGATCGACACGAACGAGTCGCACTTGTTCTCCTGGTACAGCGCCACGGCGTCCATGACGTTGTAGTCCTTGGGGTTCGACTCGACCTTGTCGTACACCACGACCTCCAGGCCGTGGTACTTCAGCGACTCGACGATCTTGTGCACGGTGTCGCTGCCGCGCAGCCCCGTGGTCATCACCAGCGTGCGCCTGAATCCGAGCTTCTTGGCCTCCGGGCCGATCAGCTCATGGGCTCCCGGGCCCATCAACGCCCGCGGGAAGGGATGGAATTCCTTGATCGGGAACGGCTTGAGAAGTTCTTCGACCTTCATGATCGCGACTGTCCTCTCCGCGCGGTGGGGCCGCGCGTGCTGCGTCGACTGCTCCCAGGGCCCGCCGGCGGGCAGAGGTCCGGGTGGAGCACGGACGTGCCGAACGAATGCGGCGTGCATCACCCTCCGGGACCGCGCGGCGGTGCGACACCGGCCGCTCGGACGGCAGGCGGGCGCGGACGGAGGGGATGTGCCCCGTCCGATCGGACGGGGTGAGCACCGCTGACCTGCGGCGCAGCGGGCCCACCTGTCCGACCGGACAGGGTGAGGGCGGCCGAAAGCAGGGCGAGACGCGAAGAGGACCGGCCTAGCGTCGGATACGGCCGGTCACCGCGTGACGGCACCGGCGCACATTCCCGACTCCCCTTTTGCTTCAGGAGGTTAGCCATGGACGAGGACCAGATCCGCGCCGAGCAGGAGACGGCCGTGGACGACGTGGTCGAGGAGATCCTCGTCGAGGAGGTCTCCATCGACGGCATGTGCGGCGTCTACTGAGCCGGCCGGCCGTCATGCCGTCCCCCTTCGACGCGGACCGGCCCTACCGGCTGAACCCCTGCGTCGCGCTGCGCCCCGAGTCGTTCGGGGCGCTCGCCTACCACTTCGGCAACCGTCGGCTGTCGTTCCTGAAGGCGCCCGAACTGGTCGAGCTGGTACGGGGGCTGGGCCGTCACACCAGCGTCCGGGAGGCGCTCGCCGGTGTGCCCGAGCGGCGCCGGGACGCCTTCCGGCGCGCGCTGGCCTCGCTGGCCGCCGCCGACATGATCATCCCCACCGAAGCGGAGCCGCAGCCGTGACCGTCACCCGAGAATCGTCCGCCCCGGTCCCCGCCCTCGTCGAGCAGTTCAAGGGCGGGCTGCACGCCCCCATCTGCCTGACCTGGGAGTGGACGTACGCGTGCAACCTCTCCTGTGTGCACTGCCTGTCCTCCTCCGGACGGCGCGACCCGGCGGAGCTGTCCACGGACGAGATCAAGTCCGTGATCGACGAGCTCCGGCGCATGCAGGTCTTCTACGTCAACGTCGGCGGCGGCGAGCCGACCGTCCGCCCCGACTTCTGGGAGCTGCTGGACTACGCGATCGCGCACCAGGTGGGGGTGAAGTTCTCCACCAACGGGCTGCGGCTGACCCCGGACCGGGCCCGCCGCCTCGCGGCCACCGACTATGTCGACGTCCAGATCTCCCTCGACGGCGCCACCCGCGAGATCAACGACGCGGTGCGCGGCCGGGGTTCGTACGACATGGCCGTGCGGGCGATGGAGAACCTCGCCGCGGCCGGCTTCCGGGACTTCAAGATCTCTGTGGTGATGACCCGTCAGAACATCCCGCAGCTGGACGACTTCGCGTCCCTGGCCGACCGGTACGGCGCCCAGCTGCGCATCACCCGGCTGCGGCCGTCGGGGCGGGGCGCCGAGGTCTGGGACGAGCTGCACCCCACCGCGGAGCAGCAGCGCGAGCTGTACGCCTGGCTGGTCGGCCACGGCGAGAAGGTGCTCACCGGTGACTCCTTCTTCCACCTCAACGCGCTCGGCTCGCAGCCCCTGCCCGGGCTGAACCTGTGCGGTGCCGGGCGCGTGGTCTGCCTGATCGACCCGGTGGGTGATGTGTACGCCTGCCCGTTCGCCATCCACGACGCCTTCAAGGCGGGCAACGTGCGTGCGCCGGGCGGCTTCGAGCGGGTGTGGCGCGACTCCGCGCTCTTCGCCGACCTGCGCCGGCCGGCCTCCGGCGGCGCCTGCTCGGTCTGTCCGGCGTACGACGCCTGCCAGGGCGGCTGCATGGCCGCGAAGTTCTTCACGGGCCTGCCGCTGGACGGCCCGGACCCGGAGTGCGTCATGGGCCACGGCGCCACGGCCCTCACGGCCAACGACCGCACCGCGCTTCCGCTCCAGGGCAACGACCACTCCCACCGCACCGTGCCCCTGGGCATGCCCGCCGTCCGGACCCGGCGGCCGGACCGCTTCTGCGACGAGAGCCCGCTGGCCGGCGCCGACGCCGTACATCACACGAAGGGAACGTCATGAGCAAGTGGATCGAGACGGTCGCCGAGGCCCAGCGGCTGGCGAGGAAGCGGCTGCCGAAGTCCGTCTACAGCGCACTGCTCGCCGGCTCCGAGAAGGGCGTCTCCTACGACGACAACACCACCGCCTTCGCCCAGCTGGGCTTCGCCCCGCACGTGGCCGGACTGTCGGCCAAGCGCGATCTGGCGACGACCGTCATGGGACAGCAGATCGCCCTTCCGGTGATCATCTCCCCGACCGGTGTGCAGGCCGTACACCCGGACGGAGAGGTGGCCGTCGCCCGCGCCGCGGCGGCGCGCGGCACCGCGATCGGGCTCAGCTCCTTCGCCAGCAAGCCGCTGCCCGACGTCGTGGCGGCCAATCCGCAGACGTTCTTCCAGATGTACTGGATGGGCTCCAAGGACGAGATGGCGCGGCGGATCGAGTACGCCCGCGAGGCGGGTGCCAAGGGGCTCATCGCCACCCTCGACTGGTCCTTCTCCTACGGCCGCGACTGGGGCAGCCCGAAGATCCCCGAGCGGCTGAACCTGAAGGCCATGGCGCAGTTCGCACCGGAGACGCTGGCCCGTCCGCGCTGGCTGTGGGACTTCGTGAAGTCCCGCAGTCTGCCGGACCTGACGACCCCCAACCTCGCCGAGTCAGGTCAGGACGCGCCCACGTTCTTCGGCGCCTACGGCGCGTGGCTGCAGACCCCGCCGCCCTCCTGGGACGACGTGCGCTGGCTGCGCGAGCAGTGGGACGGGCCGTTCCTGCTCAAGGGTGTCTGCCGGGTGGACGACGCCCTGCGCGCCGTCGACGCGGGCGTCACCGCGATCTCCGTGTCCAACCACGGCGGCAACAACCTCGACGCCACCCCGGCACCGATCCGCGCCCTGCCCGCCGTCGCGGACGCGGTCGGCCACCAGGTCGAACTGCTGCTGGACGGCGGTGTCCGGCGCGGCAGCGACGTGGTCAAGGCGCTGGCACTGGGCGCCAGGGCCGTGCTGATCGGCCGCGCCTACCTGTGGGGCCTGGCGGCGGGCGGCCAGAGCGGCGTGGAGAACGTCCTCGACATCCTCAGCCGCGGCATCGACTCCGCCCTGCTCGGCCTCGGATGCTCGTCCGTCCACGAACTGACCCCCGACGACCTGGTGATCCCGCCCGGGTTCACCCGCACCCTCGGCGCGGTCTGAGATGGCCGCGGGCCCTGCGCGCCTCACGGATCTGGCCTGGCCGGACCTCATGGCCCGCCGCCCCCTGGTGCTGCTGCCCCTCGGCTCCTGCGAGCAGCACGGCCCCCACCTCCCCCTCGACACCGACACGGCGGTGGCCGGCGCCGTCGCCGAGCGGGCCGCCGCCCGGCTCGGCGCGGAGGTGGACGTGCTGGTCGCGCCCGCCCAGCCCTACGGGGCCAGCGGCGAGCACGAGGGCTTCCCCGGCACGGTGTCCATCGGCCACGACGCGCTGCGCCTGCTGGTCACCGAGACGGGCCGCTCCCTGCTGCGCTGGGCGGGGCGCCTGCTGGTGGTCAACGGACACGGCGGGAACGTGGTGAGCCTGGTCGAAGCGGTGACCGGTCTGCGCGGCGAGAGCCGCGACGCGGCCTGGTGGCCGTGTCTGCCGCAGGGGCCTGCGGCAGACACAGACGCCCATGCGGGCCGCACCGAGACCTCGCTGATGCTGTCGCTGCGGCCTGCCGCCGTCCGCGGGGAGCGGGCCGCGGCCGGACCCACCGACCCCGTCCATCTGCTGATGGACCGCCTGGTCGCCGAGTCCGTTCGCGGGGTCAGCCCCTCCGGCGTCCTCGGCGACCCGGCCGGAGCCTGCGCGAGCGAGGGCGAACGGCTCCTCGACCGCATGGCGGACCGCCTCGCCGCCGACATCCGCGCCTGGGGGGTCTCCGCGCGGGGCAGGCTCGGCCTGCCCGATCGGCAGCCGGTCACCGCCCGAACGGGGGAGGGGCGGTGACCGGCCACCGGGTCGCCGTCGTCACCGGCGCCGCACGGGGCATCGGCGCCGCGACCGTACGCCGACTGGCCCGCGAGGGATGGGCCGTCGTCGCCGTCGACCGGTGCGCGGACGATCCCGACGTGCCCTACCCGCTCGCCGACCCGGAACAGCTGGACCGCCTGGCCCATGGGTTCCCCCTGGTGCGCACGGTCAGGGCGGACGTCCGCGACGCGGCCGCGCTGCAGGCCGCCGTGGAGCAGGCCGAGCGCGTGTTCGGCGGGCTCGACGCCGCCGTGGCCGCCGCGGCGGTCATGCTCGGCGGCGGCCCGGTGTGGGAGCAGACCGACGCGCAGTGGCGGACGCTGCTCGACGTGGACGTGATGGGCGTGGCCAACCTCGCCCGTGCCGCCGTACCCGCGCTGCTGCGCGGGCCGCAGCCCCGCACCGGCCGGTTCGTCGCCCTTGCCTCGGCCGCCGCGCACCGGGGGCTGTGGGGCCTGGGCGCCTACTGCGCGGCCAAGCACGCCGTGGTCGGCCTGGTCCGCGGCCTCGCCTGCGATCTGCGGGACACCGGGGTCAACGCGGTCGCCGTGTCACCGGGTTCCACACGCACGGACATGCTGCGGGCCACGGCCGACCTCTACGAACTGCCCGACGTCGACAAGCTCGCCGAGCAGCAGCTGTCCGGGCGGCCCCTGGAGCCGGAGGAGGTGGCCGCGGTGGTGGCCTGGGCCTGCTCGGCCGACTCCTTCGCCGTCACCGGCTCCGTACTTCACGCGGACGGAGGGTTCACGACATGACACGGTTCCTGCGGGACGCGAACACGTCCCGGTCCGGACGGTACGGGGGCACGGCCCGGCTCGTCGCGCGTGCGGGCGCCTTCCTGTTCAGCGGGCGCGCGGGCGGGTCCCTGCTCGCTGGGCACGCGGGGACACCCGAGTGGTCCGAGCCGCTGCCGTCCCCGCCGCGGGACCGGCTGCCCGACGGGTTCGCGGTCGAACTCGCCGCCGACACGCACCGCTCCCGCGACGGTCACTTGATGCTCGGCGGCTCCCCGCCGAGGCTGCTGCGGCTCGGGGCCGCCGCCGTCCGGCTGCTGGCGGACGGCGGGTTCGGGGTGACGGACGCCGCGAGCGCCGCGCTCGCCCGCCGGCTCCTGGACGCGGGCGTCGCCCACCCCCGCCCCCCACTGCCCCCGGTCCGCGACACCACCCTTGCCGTCCCGATCCGCGACCGGGCCGACCAACTCGACGGACTGCTGACCGCGTTGCGCGCCGACCCGTCCACCTCCACCCTGCCCGTCCTGGTCGTGGACGACGGCTCCCGGGACCCGGACGCCCTCGCCCGCGTGGCCCGGCGGCATGGCGCCCGGCTGCTCGTGCACCCGTGCAACCTCGGCCCGGCCGCCGCACGCAACACCGCACTGCGCCACGCCGAGACGGCGTACGTGGCGTTCTGCGACTCCGACGTCGTACCCGAACCGGGCTGGCTCGCCCCCCTGCTGGCCCACTTCGGCGACCCGGCGGTGGCTCTCGTCGCCCCCCGGATCGTCGCCCTGCCGGTGCCCGCGCCACGGCGGCTCGACCGCTACGAGCAGATCCGGTCGCCGCTGGACATGGGGTCGCGGGAGGGGCCGGTCGTGCCGGTGTCGATGCTCGGCTATGTCCCCAGCGCGACCATCGTGGTCCGCCGGTCCGCCGTCGGCGCCGGGTTCGCCCCCGGCATGCGGGTCGGGGAGGACGTGGACCTGTGCATGCGGCTGCACCAGGCGGGCTGGCGGCTGCGCTACGTCCCCGACGTGCGCGTGGGCCACCGGCACCGCACCGACCTGCGCGGCTGGCTCGCCCAGCGGGCCGGATACGGCATCGGCGCCGCCGACCTGGCCCTGCGTCACCCCGGCCGGGTGCCGCCGCTGTACGCCGCCCCCTGGTCGCTCGCCGCCTGCGCCCTGCTGCTGCGCGGCAGGCCGGTACCCGCGGCCACCGCGCTGGCGCTGACCGCGCTGACCGCCGTGAAGGTGGCCCGGCGCATGCCAGACGCCGACCAGCCCGCCCGGGCCGGTGCCCTGCTGTCGCTGGCCGCGCTCGGCGGTACCGCCCAGCAACTGCTGCGCTGTGCCACCCGGCACCACTGGCCCCTCGCCGTGGCAGCCGCCGCCGTCAGCCGCCGGGCACGCTACGGCCTCGCTGCCGCCGCCCTCGCCGAGGGGCTGGCCGACCGCCACCGTTCCCGCTCCTCGCTGGGCCCGCTCACGCACACGGCGATCCGCCGCCTGGACGACCTGGCCTATGGCTGGGGCGTGTGGCAGGGCGCGCTGCGCCGTCGTACCGCCGCGCCGCTGCTGCCCCGCCTCGCCCTGCCCCTGCGCGGCACGGCCGCGAAGCGCCCCTGGGAGCCCCGCTCCCTCGCGCCAACCTCGCACCAACCCGCCACGGCCACCGTGGAGACCTGGTGACGGACGGGTCGCCCGGCCTCCCGAGACCCGCCCGTCACCCCCACCCACACCTCTGGAGGAACCAGCATGACGCCGCGCTCCCAACTCCGCCCCGCACCCGGCAGCCCGCTCGCCGGAGCGGCCGAGGAGGTGTCCCGGCTGTACGAGGAGGCGGCCACCGACCGCCTGGCGTTCTGGGCGCGGCAGGCGGAACACCTGCACTGGGAGACCGGCTGGTCCGCCGTCCTGGACCGGACGGACGCGCCGTTCGCCCGCTGGTTCACCGGCGGGAGGCTGAACGTCGCGTACAACTGCGTCGACCGCCACGTCGAGGCCGGTCACGGCGACCGGGTCGCCTTCCACTGGGAGGGCGAGCCGGGCGACACCCGGACCATCACCTACGCCGAGCTGCGGCGCGAGGTGTGCAGGACGGCCAACGCCCTGCTCTCGCTGGGCCTTTCGGCCGGGGACCGGGTCGCCATCCAGCTGCCGATGATCCCCGAGGCGGTGTTCGCCATGCTGGCGTGCGCCCGGCTCGGGCTGCCGCACAGTGTGGTCTTCGGCGGGTTCTCGCCGGCCGCTCTCCAGTCGCGCATCGAGGACGCCGAGGCCCGCCTCCTGATCACGTCGGACGGCCAGTACCGCCGGGGCCGGGCCGAGCCGATGAAGGCGAACACCGACGAGGCCACCCGGCACGCACCGAGCGTCGAACACGTCCTGGTGGTCCGGCGCACCGGAACCGACGTGCCCTGGACCGAGGGCCGCGACCTGTGGTGGCACGACCTGGTCGGCGTCCAGCCGGACGAGCACCGGCCGGAGTCCTTCGACGCCGAGCACCCGCTGTTCATCCTCTACACCTCCGGTACGACCGGAAGGCCGAAGGGCATCCTGCACACCTCCGGCGGCTACCTCACCCAGGCCGCGTACACCCACCGCACCGCCTTCGGCCTCGACGCGGACAGCGACGTCTACTGGTGCACCGCCGACATCGGCTGGATCACCGGGCACTCCTACATCGTGTACGGACCGCTCGCCAACGGCGCCACCTCGGTGATGTACGAGGGCACGCCCAACACCCCGCACGAGGGGCGGCACTTCGAGATCATCGAGAGGTACGGGGTGTCGGTCTACTACACCGCCCCCACCGTCATCCGCACCTTCATGAAATGGGGCGAGCAACTCCCGGCCCGCTACGACCTGTCGTCGATCCGCGTGCTCGGCAGCGTCGGCGAGCCGATCAACCCGGAGGCGTGGCGCTGGTACCGCACGCACATCGGCGCCGACCGGGCGCCGGTCGTGGACACCTGGTGGCAGACCGAGACCGGCGCGGTCATGATCGCCCCCCTGCCCGGAGCGGCCCCCGCCAAGCCGGGCTCCGCGCAGAGACCGGTGCCGGGCATCTCGGCCAAGGTGGTCGACGACCGGGGCGAGGAGGTCGGCAGGGGCGAGAGCGGCTACCTGGTGCTCGACGAGCCCTGGCCGGCCATGCTGCGCGGCATCTGGGGCGACGACGAGCGGTACCGGGAGACGTACTGGGCCCGGTTCGCCGGACAGGGCCACTACTTCGCCGGCGACGGTGCCCGCTACGACGAGGACGGCGACATCTGGCTGCTGGGCCGGGTCGACGACGTCATGAACGTCTCGGGGCATCGCATTTCCACCGCCGAGGTCGAGTCGGCGCTCGTCTCGCACCCCGCGGTCGCCGAGGCCGCGGTGGTGGGGGCGGCGGACGCGACGACGGGGCAGGCGATCGTCGCGTTCGTGATCCTGCGCGGAGGCACGGTCCGGTCCGAGGGGTCCGAAGAAGACGTCACCCCGGCCCTGCGCGAGCACGTGGCCCGGGAGATCGGCCCCATCGCCAAGCCCCGCCAGATCATCGTGGTCCCCGAGCTGCCCAAGACCCGGTCCGGGAAGATCATGCGGCGGCTGCTGCGCGATGTCGCGGAGAACCGCGAGGTCGGCGACGTCACGACGCTCGCCGACGCCTCCGTGATGGACCTCATCGACGCACACCGACGTACTCACTGGAAGGCGTGACCCCCTGATGCGACTCGTCCTCATCGGCCCTCCCGGAGCGGGCAAGGGCACCCAGGCCGCCCTGCTCGGCCGGCGGTTCGGCATCCCGCACATCTCCACCGGGGACCTGTTCCGGGAGAACGTCGGCCGCGGGACACCACTCGGGCAGGAGGCCCGGCGATACCTCGACGCGGGCGAGCTCGTGCCCGACCACGTCACCGGCGCGATGGTCCGCCGTCGTCTGGAGGAACCGGACGCCCGGCGCGGCTTCCTCCTCGACGGCTTTCCCCGCACCGTCGAGCAGGCGCACGCGCTCACCACCGTCCTGGCCGCGACCGGAGCGGTCCTGGACGCCGTGGTCGAGTTCGACGCCCCCGAGCACGTCGTGGTGGAACGCCTGCGCGGCCGTGGCCGGTCCGACGACACCGAGGAGGTCATCCGGCACCGCCAGCAGGTCTACCGGCGGCAGACGGCCCCGCTCCTCGCCCATTACGCGGACATCGTGCTGACCGTGCGCGCCGTCGGAGCCGTCGAGGAGATCAACGACCGGGCACTGGAGGCGCTCGCGGACTTGCCTCAAGCGGCGTGAGCGGTTCCCCTTCCCGATGGGGTCGTGGCCGATGAGCTGGGTAATCGAAGGTCATGCGGGTGAGCGTGGTGGACGCGGGATCCAATACGGTCCGACTGGTGGTGGCCGACGCGGAGGGTGGTGTTCCGCTGCCGGTCCACACCGTCAAATGGCGACTGCGCCTGTCCGAACAGGTCGAGCCCGACGGGACGATCGGTGAGGAGGCGGTGGCGCGGCTGGTGAAGGCCGTCGCCGCGGCGGGCGGTGCGGCTGAGCGGTGGCGGGCGGCGGGCCCGCTGGCGTTCGCGACCACGGTCGTGCGCAACGCCCCCAACCGTCAGGAGGTACTGGACCGGGTGCGGTCGGAGACGGGCATCCGGATGTGCACCCTGCCGGGGGAGACGGAGGCGCGGCTGACGTTCCTGGCGGCCCGCCGCTGGATGGGCTGGCAGGCCGGCCCCCTCGCGCTCCTCGACATCGGGGGCGGCTCGCTGGAGGTGGCCTTCGGGCGCGGCCGCCTGCCCGACTTCGCCGCCTCCCTCCCGCTCGGCGCGAACCGGCTGACCCGGGAGTTCCTCGGCGCCCAGGACCCGCCCACCCAGGCCGAGTTGAAGGCGTTACGGCGCAGGGTGCGCCATGAGCTGCGGGATGTCGCGGCGCGGGTCCGCTGGGAAGGCCCGCGCACCGCCGCCGTCACCTCCCGCACCTTTCAGCAGCTGGCCCGGCTGTGCGGTACCGCCCCCGGACGCCATGGCCCCTTCGTCCATCGCGACATGCTCCGCGGCGACCTGCGCCGGGCCATCGGCGCGCTCGCCGCCCTCCCCGCGGCCGAACGCGCCCAGTTACCCGGGATCTCCGCGCCCCGCGCCGCCCAGAGCCTGGCCGGAGCCCTCGTCGGGCACACCGCCATGGAGCTGATGGGCCTGCGCAGGGTCGCCGTCTGCCCCTGGGCCATCCGTGAAGGAGTCCTGCTCCGCTATATCGAGGACGGCGCCGATTGGTGGGCGGACGTCACCAGCGACATCGGCACCGATGCTGCCCTCGGGCCGTCCACCGCACTTCGTATCGCCACCCCGCTTGCCCGGGCGGATGTTCCACGTGAAACATCGCCGTGGGGCACAAGACCCTGAAGTCTTCTGCCCCACGGCGATGTTCGCGACAACGGATGTCGGCGGCGTAGGTCAGTGGCGGTGCTTGTCGTCCTTCGCCGCCTGCTCCTCGGCCTCCTTGGCCTGCACATCGGGGTCGAGACTGCCGTCCACCGACGACAGACGGCCGGACTCGGGCACCTCCGTGGCGGCGGGCGGTTCCACCAGCCAGTCGGGGTTGGTCTGCTTGTCCCACCACTTCCAGGCGACGAAGGCACTGGCCGCCACGGCGCCCAGCACGACCAGCACCTTGGCGACACGGCCAGCCTTCTCCCGCCGCTCGTGCCTGCGGACCAGCTTCTGGATCTCCTCCGGTGAGACCTGACCGCGCAGCGCGGCCAGCGCGGCGACACCCCGCGCGGTGGCCTCGTCACGCATCGGCCCCGCCGCCGCGACGGCCTGCTCGATCCTCGGCCGCGAATAGTCGGCGGCCTGCCGGGCAGCCTTGCGGGTGAGGACGGCCGCGTCGTGCGCGGCTTGGTCGACCTTCGGCGGCACATGGGCCAGGGCCTGTTCCAGGCGCGGTGCGAGATGGGCGTCGTACTGGACGCGGGCCTGCTCGGCGGCCTGGGACACCACGGGCGCAAGCCGCACGCGCGCCTCCTGCGCGTAGTACGAGGCACGCTCCTTGGCCGTGTCGGCGTAGGGCGCCACCACTTCCGCGGCGTGCAGCACGCTGTCCTTCGCCGAGCCGGTCGCGGCGCGCACGCTGTCAATGCGGGTCACGGCTTCCTCCTCCTCGGTGGCGTACGGTATTTCGACTTTCCACACTTTTACGGATCATGCCTGTCAAGCATCTGCGCGGCACGCGAGGGAGGGCATATGGGTGCTGATGCACTCGATCAAGCGCAAGCGAGAATGAATGACGAATTCTGGACAACAGGAGCTTGTCGTCGACAATGCCACGGATCGCCGCCGTGCGCTCCCGCCCAGCGGGGACTGAACCTGTTTTCCGCAAGCGATTCGCGCGGATGAGCGTGCATCGACCTCGGCCGGGCGACGCCATGGCCCGGCCGTGCAAGGATCGTGGGATCACAGGAAGACAACGGAAGGCAGATCGTGGCCGAGCAGCTCTACGCCACCCTGAAGACCAACCACGGCGACATCGAGATCCGGCTGTTCCCGAACCACGCGCCGAAGACGGTCGGGAACTTCGTCGAGCTCGCCCAGGGTGAGCGCGAGTGGACCCACCCCGAGACCGGCGTGAAGAGCACGGACCGGCTCTACGACGGCACGATCTTCCACCGGGTGATCAGCGGCTTCATGATCCAGGGCGGTGACCCGCTCGGCACCGGCATCGGCGGTCCCGGCTACAAGTTCGAGGACGAGTTCCACCCCGACCTCTCCTTCAACAAGCCCTATCTGCTCGCCATGGCCAACGCCGGCCCGGCCACCAACGGCTCGCAGTTCTTCATCACCGTCGGCCCGACCACATGGCTGAACCGCAAGCACACCATCTTCGGCGAGGTCGCCGACCCGGCCGGCCAGAAGGTCGTCGACGCCATCGCCAACGTGCCCACCACGCGTCCCAACGACCGGCCGGTCAACGACGTCGTCATCGAGTCGGTCGTCGTCGAGAAGCGCGAGGGCTGAGCCGAGCGGCTCGCCCATTTCTCCTGGAGGGAACCAAACGCCCCGCTCGTCCGTAAGGATGAGCGGGGCGGTGTCATTGCCCACCACGACCGAGGGGATCTCATGGACCAGGCTGCAGACAGCGCGCAGGACGCCCAGCGCGTGCCGGTGTGCTATCGGCACCCGGACCGCGAGACCGGCGTCCACTGCACCCGGTGCGAGCGTCCGATCTGCCCCGAGTGCATGGTCAGCGCGTCCGTGGGCTTCCAGTGCCCCGAATGCGTCCGCACCGGCTCGGGCACGGGGCACTCCCCGGCCGCGTCCCGGCCCCGGACGGTCGCGGGAGGCACGGTCAGTGCCGACCCACGGCTGGTCACCAAGGTGCTGATCGGCCTCAACCTGGCCTTCTTCCTGGTCCAGCTCGCCGTGGGCGACCGCTTCACCGACCGGTTCGACCTGATCGGCCAGGCCTACGTCCCGCTTCTCGGCTCGATCCAGGGCATTGCGCACGGCCAGGTGTACCGGCTGCTGACCGCGATGTTCCTGCACGCCAGCTTCATCCACATCCTGTTCAACATGCTCAGCCTGTGGTGGATCGGCGGCCCCCTGGAAGCGGCCCTCGGCCGGGCCCGGTACCTCGCGCTGTACTTCGTCTCGGGACTGGCCGGCAGCGCCCTCAGCTATCTGCTGGCCGCACCCAACCAGCCCTCGCTGGGCGCCTCCGGAGCGATCTTCGGCCTCTTCGGCGCGACGGCCGTCCTGATGCGGCGGCTCAACTACGACATGCGCCCGGTCATCGCCCTGCTGGTGATCAACCTCATCTTCACCTTCAGCTGGAGCGGCATCGCCTGGCAGGCCCATATCGGCGGCCTGGTCGCGGGCCTCGTGTGCGGCTACGCCATGGTCCATGCCCCGCGCCGGCACCGGAACCTGATCCAGTACGGCACCTGTGCGCTGTTCCTGGTCGCGGTCGTGGTCCTGACGCTGCTCAGGACCGCACAGCTCACCTGATACCGAACCGTTGTCCACAGCGTGTGGCGGATCTTGTGCACGCTGTGCGGGAACAGCTGTGCCCCCTGCCGCTCAGGTGTGTTTTCCCAGGTCGGACAGGGGGCGAACAAGCTTGCGGTCGCCGGTAGGCCAGTCACACCGGCGTCAACACTCGATGAGTTATCCACAGATCGTCGTTCTTTTTCCCCACTGTGGAAAACAGCTGTGGATAACTCAGCGGATAGCCCTGGGCAGAGCTGTGTTCACCGGGAGGTGGCCGCTAATTCCACTGCGTGGAGACGCCGAATCCCGCCGCGATGAAGCCGAAGCCGACCACGATGTTCCAGTTGTCGAGCTTGTCGATCGGCAGCGAACCGTCGGTCACATAGAACACGACGATCCAGGCCAGGCCGATGAGGAACATCGCCAGCATGACCGGCGCGACCCAGGCGCGGTTGTTCAGCTTGAGGGCTGTCGCCTGCTTCGCGGGCGGCGGCGTGTAATCGGCCTTCTTGCGGATACGTGACTTCGGCACGAGGGTCTCTCCTGTCGATGCGCTGCGTGGCCGCGCAGGTAGCTGGGTCGGTCCGGGGCAGCGTACAAGGGGACACTTAGCGCTCCCCCGGGCGTCAGTTAGCGTAGTGCTTCCGCGGCGCCGAAGGAGATAAGGGTACGTTGAGCAATTCTGCCGACTCCCCCGGGACGGGATCAACGGGTTCCGGCCCTGCTCCTGCATCCCGTGTCCGGCCGGTGCGGATCCTCACCGCGGCCGTGTTCGCCCTCGCCGGGCTCATTTTCTTCACCAGTTTCAACACGGCCAAGGGCACCGACATCCGTACGGACGCCTCCATGCTGAAGCTCTCCGACCTGATCCAGGAACGCAGCCACAAGAACAAGGGGCTGGACGAGTCCAACGCGACCCTGCGCGACAGCGTGGAGTCGCTGGCCCAGGGCGACGACGGCTCCACGGACGCCGAGGACCGCAAGCTCGCGGCGCTGGAGAAGAACGCCGGCACCCAGAAGCTGACCGGCAAGGCGATCACGGTCACGCTCAACGACGCCCCGCCGAACGCCACCGCCAAGCTCCCCGGCTACCCCGAGCCACAGCCCGACTACCTGGTCATCCACCAGCAGGACCTGCAGGCGGTGGTCAACGCCCTCTGGAAGGGCGGTGCCCAGGGGATCAAGGTCATGGACCAGCGGCTGATCTCCACCAGCGCGGTGCGCTGCGTGGGCAACACGCTGATCCTCCAGGGCCGCGTCTACTCACCGCCGTACAAGATCACCGCGGTCGGAGACCCGGACAAGCTGCAGAAGGCGCTTGCGGCGAGCCCGGCGATCCAGAACTACATGGTGTACGTCAACGTCTACGGCCTCGGCTGGAAAGTCGCCGAGGACGGGACGGTGACTCTTCCCGGCTACTCGGGCACAGTGGATCTGCACTACGCGAAGCCCGTGCAGTAGCCGTCCGTCCAGGAGCCGCCGGTGCGCGTGATCGTCAGGTCCGTCAGCGAGCTCTGCATCACCGTCGGCGCGCTGATCGTGCTGTTCGTCGTCTATGTGCTGTTCTGGACCGGCGTGAAGGCCGACAGCGTCATGGACGACCAGATCCACCAGTTACAGCGGGAGTGGTCGAAAGGGGCGGCCGAGCACCCGACGGCAGGCCCCGGAGCCTCTTCGAGCCCGGCCAGGCCCGCGGCGTACCACTACGGCAAGCCCTTCGCGATCATGTACATCCCGCGGCTCGGTTTCACGTGGAACAAACCTGTGCTGGAGGGCACCGGCACGGACGTGCTGAAGAAGGGCCTCGCCCACTACGCCCGCACCGCCCGGCTGGGCCAGGAGGGCAACTTCGCGGTCGCCGGTCACCGGCGTACCTACGGTGATCCGTTCAAGGACTTTCCCGAGCTGCGCCCGGGGGATGCGGTCGTACTGACGAACGGGACGACCTGGTTCACGTATCGGATCGACAAAGGCCCTTACAAAACAGTTCCGACGGACGTTGAAGTGATCGACCCTGTGCCACGTAAGTCGGGGTATACGCGTCCAGGCCGCTATCTCACACTGACCACGTGCGATCCGGAATGGGGGCACAGTCACAGGCTGATCGTCTGGGCGCACCTGGACTCCACACAGCCTGTGGAGGCAGGCAAACCGAAGGCTCTGCGCCGTTAGTCTGGTGGCTGTACGGCGTGAGTCAGGTGCCGTGGCGCGACGGAAGGGACGGCATGTACGGCTGGATCTGGCGGCATCTGCCGGGCAATGCGTGGGTGAGGGCGCTGATCTCACTCGTGCTGGTCCTGGTCATGGTCTATGTCCTGTTCCAGTACGTCTTCCCGTGGGCCGAACCGCTGCTGCCCTTCAACGATGTGACGGTGGACAACCAGTGAGTGCGCGGATTCTCGTCGTCGACAACTACGACAGCTTCGTCTTCAACCTGGTCCAGTACCTGTACCAGCTGGGCGCCGAGTGCGAGGTGCTGCGCAACGACGAGGTGTCGACGGCGCACGCCCAGGACGGCTTCGACGGCGTGCTGCTGTCGCCGGGCCCCGGCACCCCGGAGCACGCCGGCGTCTGCGTGGACATGGTCCGCCACTGCGCGGCCACCGGGGTGCCCGTCTTCGGCGTCTGCCTCGGCATGCAGTCGATGCAGGTGGCGTACGGCGGTGTGGTGAACCGCGCGCCGGAGCTGCTGCACGGGAAGACCTCCCTGGTCGAGCACGAGGGCCGGGGCGTCTTCGCCGGACTGCCGTCGCCCTTCACGGCGACCCGCTACCACTCGCTGGCCGCCGAGCCGGCCACGGTTCCCGCGGAGCTGGAGGTCACGGCCCGTACCCACGACGGGATCATCATGGGCCTGAGACACCGTGAACTCCCGGTCGAGGGCGTGCAGTTCCACCCCGAGTCGGTGCTGACCGAGCACGGGCACCGGATGCTGGCGAACTGGCTGGTGGAGTGCGGGGACCAGGGCGCGGTGGCGAGGTCGGCGGGGCTCGCCCCGGTGGTGGGCAGGGCCACGGCGTGACCGCGCTGCGCCCGGAGCGCGAGACCGATGCCTCGTACGGGGATCAGTCGTACGGGGCTTCCGGAGCGCTCGGGGACCAGTACGGGCAGGGGGGCTACGGAGAGCCGTATCTGCCTCCCGTCGACGAGGAGACGGTGGCGCTGCGCCTGCCGGATCCGCCGCCGGGGGCCGGGAGCAGCGCCACATACGCCTCTGGCGCCTCATCGGCCACCGGAACCCCGGTGGGCGGCCGGGCGGCCCGCAGAAAGGCCGCCAAGCGGCGTGGCGGGCGTCATGGCGGCGCGGCGAGGGCGCCGGAGCCGCGGAGGGCGGAGAGCAGGGCCGGGGCGCCGCTCTCCCGAGTGGAGGCCCGGCGCCAGGCGCGGGCGCGCAAGCCGGGCGCGGCCGTCGTCGCGAGCCGGGCGATAGGCGAGGTGTTCATCACCACCGGCGTGCTGATGCTGCTGTTCGTCACCTACCAGCTGTGGTGGACGAACGTCCGGGCCCATGCGCAGGCGGGCAAGGAGACGAGCAACCTGCAGAACGAATGGGCGAGCGGAAAGCGGGAACCGGGCACGTTCGAGCCGGGGCAGGGTTTCGCCATCCTGCACATTCCCAAGCTGGACGTGGTGGCGCCGATAGCGGAGGGCATCAGCAACAAGAGGGTGCTCGACAAGGGCATGGTGGGGCACTACGGCGAGAGCCCGCTGAAGACCGCGATGCCGAGCGCGAAGACCGGCAACTTCGGGCTGGCGGCACACCGCAACACGCACGGCGAACCGTTCCGGTACATCAACAGGCTCCAGCCGGGCGACGACGTCGTGGTCGAGACCCAGGACACGTACTACGTCTACAAGATGACGTCGATGCTGCCGGTGACGGCGCCCAACAACACGAGCGTGCTGGACCCGATCCCCAGGGGGTCCGGCTTCACCCGGCCGGGCCGCTACATCACCCTCACCACGTGTACGCCGGAGTTCACCAGCAAGTACCGGCTGATCGTCTGGGGCAAGATGGTCGAGGAACGGCCGCGCAGCAAGGGCAAGCCGGATGCGCTCGTCGAGTAAGGGCAGATGAACAGTGGCAGCGACCGCCGACGACACCGAAGAGCAGACGGACACGCCGGAGGCGGCGCCGGTACGGCGGCGCCGGGGCACCGGCCGTATCGCCACGGCGGTCAGCGTCTTCGGTGAACTTCTCATCACGTCGGGCCTGGTGCTCGGCCTGTTCGTCGTCTACTCCCTGTGGTGGACGAACGTCGTCGCCGACCGACAGGCGAACCAGCGCGGTGACAAGGTCCGCGACAGCTGGGCCCACGACACCGGCCCCGGCGCGCTGGACACGAAGGACGGCATCGGCTTCCTGCACGTGCCGTCGATGCACAACGGCGAGGTCCTGGTCGAGAAGGGCACGTCGACGAAGGTCCTGAACGACGGTGTGGCCGGCTACTACACGGACCCGGTGAAGGCGACCCTCCCCATGTCCGGCAAGAAGGGCAACTTCGCCCTCGCCGCCCACCGCGACGGCCACGGCGCCAAGTTCCACAACATCGACAAGGTGGAGAAGGGCGACCCGATCGTCTTCGAGACCAAGGACAAGTGGTACGTCTACAAGGTCTACGCCGTGCTCGACGAGACCTCGAAGTTCAACGTCAAGGTCCTCGCCCCGGTCCCGAAGGAATCCGGCAGGAAGAAGCCGGGCCACTACATCACCCTGACGACGTGCACGCCGGTCTACACGAGCCGGTACCGCTATGTGGTGTGGGGCGAACTGGTCCGCGTGGACAAGGTGGACAGCAAGCGGACACCGCCGGAAGAGCTGCGCTGACCGATCGAGCTGCGGTGATGTGACAAAGCGGAGCCCCGGCACTCCCGTGTGAGGAGTGCCGGGGCTCTGTCTGTCGTGGCGGCGGCCCGGTCAGCCGCTGGTGCCGCCGAAGAGGGTGGCACCGCCGTCGTTGCCACCGTTGTTACCGTTGCCGAAGCCCACGGTCGTCAGGGTGATCGTGGTGCTGTTCGGGTCGGCCGCGCTGCCCGCGCCCGGGTCCTGCTGGCTGACGAACGCGTTGTCGTCCTGCGAGCTGCCGGCGGCGAACTGGATGTTGTTGAAGCCGTTCTGCTGCAGGATCTTCTTGGCGTTCTTCACGGTCTGACCGACGACGTTCGGCACCTGCGTCTGCTGCTGCTGGGCCTTGCCGACCTGGATCTGCACCGTGGAGTTCTTGTCGACCTGCTGACCGGCCTGCGGGTTGGTCGAGATGACCTTGCCCACCTGGTTCGGGTCGCTGGTGTCCACCTCGACGCAGTTGCCCGTCAGGTTGTTGGCCGTCATCTGGGCCTTGGCGGCGTCACAGGTCTGGCCGGTGACGTCCGGGACGGTCGACTTCTGCGCGGCCTTGGCGATCGTGAGGGTGATCGTGGAGCCCTTTTGGATCTGCTTGCCGTCGACCGGGTTCTGTTCGAGGACCGTGCCCGGGTCTTCCGTGGACTCCCGGGTCTCGGTCTCGACCTTGAACTTGTAGTCGTCGCCCTCAAGCTTCGACTTGGCCTCGTCGAGGCTGAGCCCGATCACGCTGGGCACGGTGACCTTCGGTGCGCCCGTCGAGACCACCAGATTGACGGTGGAGCCCTTCTTGACCTTCGTGTCGGCAACCGGGTCCTGCGAGCAGACGTTGCCCTTGGTCTGGTTGTCGCAGGGCTTCTTGCTGATCGACACTTCCAGACCGACGTTGTCGGCCATCTTTCTGGCGGTGTCGGCGGGCTGGCCGACGAAGTTCGGCGCCGGGATCTTGCCGTCGCCCCCGGTGTTGCCGCTGAAGGCGTACTTCCCGATCAGGATCGCGCCGACCAGGACCAGGATGCCCGCCACGATGAGGAGAATCGTGGAGGTGTTGTTCTTCTTCGGCTGGCGGCGGCGGTCGGGGCGGTCGTCGTAGCCGTAGCCGCCGTCGTCCGGGTTCATCGGCGGCAGCATCGACGTGGCGCCGGCGTCCGCGCGCAGGGCCGTCGTCGGCTGGTCGTCGGGGTAGCCGCCGTAGCCGACCGAGCCCATGGCCGCCGTGGCCGCCACCGGCTGGCCGTCGAGGCAGGCCTCGATGTCGGCGCGCATCTCGTCGGCGGACTGGTAGCGGTAGTTCGGGTCCTTGACCAGCGCCTTCAGGACGATGGCGTCCATCTCGGGCGTGATCTCGGGGTCGAAGACGCTCGGGGGCTGCGGTTCCTCGCGGACATGCTGGTAGGCGACCGCGACCGGGGAGTCCCCGACGAACGGCGGCCGTACCGTCAGCAGCTCGTAGAGCAGGCAGCCCGTCGAGTAGAGGTCCGAGCGCGCGTCGACCTGCTCGCCCTTCGCCTGCTCCGGGGAGAGGTACTGGGCGGTGCCGATGACGGCCGCCGTCTGCGTCATCGTCATGCCGGAGTCGCCCATGGCGCGGGCGATGCCGAAGTCCATGACCTTGACCTGGCCGTTGCGCGTCAGCATGACGTTCGCCGGCTTGATGTCGCGGTGGACGATGCCGCTGCGGTGGGCGTACTCCAGGCCTTGGAGGATGCCGATGGTCATCTCCATCGCACGCTCGGGCAGGAGCTTGCGACCGCTGTGCAGCAGCTCACGAAGCGTGGACCCGTCGACGTACTCCATCACGATGTACGGGATCGAGACCCCGTCGATGTAGTCCTCGCCCGTGTCGTAGACCGCCACGATCGCGGGATGGTTGAGCGAGGCGGCCGACTGGGCCTCCCGGCGGAAGCGGGCCTGGAAGGAAGGATCACGCGCGAGGTCCGCGCGCAGCGTCTTCACCGCCACGGTGCGGCCGAGGCGGGTGTCATGCGCGAGGTAGACCTCCGCCATGCCACCGCGGCCGAGCACCTGGCCCAGCTCGTACCGGCCGCCGAGGCGACGCGGCTCTTCCATAGCTACCTACCAGCCCTCTCCGTCGGGTCTCGGCCGCGCACGTCCGTGTGCGGCCGGAGGCTGCCGTCCGGGCCTACCGTACCCGGCTGGCGCTGTGTGACCTGGCCAAGCCCGTCACCCGATACAGGACCGGTATCGCAACGTGCACCGATGTGAAGGGGACGTGAGCGGGGTCACTCACTTCTTGGAGTCGATGACCGCCTCCATCACGCTCTTGGCGATCGGCGCCGCGAGGCCGCCGCCGGAGATGTCGTCGCGGTTGGCGTTGTCGTCCTCGATCACGACGGCCACGGCGACCGGCGAGCTGCCGTCGCTGAGCTTGGCATACGAGATGAACCAGGCGTAGGGGTTCTCGCTGTTCTCCACGCCGTGCTGGGCGGTACCGGTCTTGCCGCCCACGGTGACGCCGCCGATCTGCGCGTTCCTGCCGGTGCCGTCCTTGACGACCGTTTCCATCATCGACTGCAGGATCTGCGCGTTCTTCGCCGACAGCGGCTCGCTGAGCTGCTGCGGCTCGGTGGTGGCCACGGTGTCCAGGTTCGAGGACTGGAGCTTGTCGACCATGTACGGCTTCATGAGCTTGCCGCCGTTGGCGACGGCCGAGGCGACCATGGCCATCTGCAGCGGGGTCGCGGCGGTGTTGTACTGGCCGATCGAGGACAGCGCGGTCTGCGACTGGTTCATGTTGTCGGAGAACACGGAGGCGCTGGAGCGGGTCGGGACGAACTGCTCCTCGTCGAAGCCGAACTTCTTCGCCTCCGCCAGCATCTTGTCGTTGCCGAGGTTCGCACCGATCTTGCCGAAGACGGTGTTGCAGGAGTACTGCAGCGCGACGCGCATGGTCGCGTTCTTGCAGGGGATGTTGCCCTCGTTCTTCAGCTCGGTGGTGGTGCCCGGCATGGTCCACGGCAGCGGCGACTTGGTGTTCGTGTCGGCGTCCGGGTACAGGTTGTTCTCCAGCGCGGCCGCGGCCGTGACCACCTTGAAGGTGGAGCCCGGCGGGTAGGTCTCGCGCAGTGCCCGGTTCAGCATCGGGTCGGCGGGGTTGTACTTCTTCTGGAGCTTCTTCCAGGCATCGGCGTCGCTGTTCCGGTCACCCGCGAAGATCGAGGGGTCGTACGACGGGTACGACGCCAGCGCCAGGATCTTGCCGGTGGACGGCTCCAGGGCGACCACCGCGCCCTTGCCGCCCTGCTTCGCCAGGCCGCTGAACGCAGCCTTCTGCGCGGCCCCGTTCAGCGTGGTCACGACATTGCCGCCCTGCTGCGGCTTGCCCGTGATCATGTCGAGGGTCTTGCGGAAGAAGAGCCGGTCGTCGTTGCCGGTGAGGATGCCGTCCTCGATCTTCTCCAGGAAGCTGCCGTCGAAGGCCTGCGAGGAGTAGCCGGTGATCGGGGCCCACATGGCCCCGTTCTTGTAGGTGCGCTTGTACTTGTAGTCGCCGCTCTTGGTCTCGACCGAGCCGGTTATCGGGTTGCCGTCGACGATGATGTCGCCGCGCGGGTACGCGTACCGCTCGATGGCCACACGGCGGTTCTTCGGGTCGGTGCGCAGTTTGTCGGCCTGGACGTACTGAAGCCAGTTGTCACGGATCAGCAGCGCCAGGACCAGGAGTCCGCAGAAGATCGCGATTCGGCGCAGTGGCTTGTTCACGTCCGGCCTTTCCACAAGCTAACAGGTGCGCCTGTTTGCTTCAGTCTCTCGGTGTCGCTGGTGCTGGCGCTCATCCTTGGCCGCCCACAGTCTAGAGGCAGTGACTGTGCCTCCAGGCGGGGCAGTCGACAACGACTGATCAATAGACGTACTGGAGGGGCGGAGGGTTCCAGTAAAAGCGGACGGCTTCCGTCCTGGCGAGTGCCGGGACCGGAAGCCGTCCGTCAGAGGTGTGCCGAGGGGCAGGTCAGCACTTCGGCGGGGTGTTGCCGCCGGCCACCCGGAAGTAGTGCGCGGAGGTGTAGCCCCAGACGTTCTTGCTGGAGTTGACGTTCTTCACGTAGTACCAGGTGGTGTTGCCGTACACGCCCTCGCCCTGGACCTGGCACTTCACCGCGGCGCCGTCACCGAGGTAGCCCCGGTCGACGATCGCGGTGCCCGTGCTCGGGCCCTTGCGGATCTTCACGTCGTCGGTGGTCCAGTTGCCCCCGTAGAGCGGAGCGGCCTGGGCGCTCGACGCGCTGGTGACGGTGAACAGTGCGGCGCCGAGCGCGGCGGCCGCCCCCACCGCGATGCGCTTGCCGCGCGAATCCATGCGAAGCATGAAATTCCCCCTATGTGTTTCGTTTTCCCGTGATCACGGGTCACAGCTGGTCGGCTGCGACTTTAGTGGGCGGCACGGGCGAAAACGATCTTCATTGAGGTGATCACGATCACCCGGTGGGGCCGGCGCTTCCGGGGCGCACGATCTGGGTCATCTCGGAGTCGGGATTGGCGACGGGGGTGGGCGCCGGGCGGCGGGCCGTGTCGCTGATGCGGATCAGGATGCCGATCAGCGCCCAGTTGGCCAGCACGGACGAACCGCCGGAGGCCAGGAACGGCATGGTCATACCGGTGAGCGGGATGAGGCCCATCACACCGCCGGCCACCACGAACACCTGGAGGGCGAAGGCGCCGGACAGGCCGACGGCGAGCAGCTTGCCGAACGGGTCGCGGGCGGCGAGGGCGGTGCGCACACCGCGTTCCACGATCAGGCCGTAGACCAGCAGGATCGCCATGATGCCGGCCAGGCCCAGCTCCTCGCCGAAGGTGGCGAGGATGAAGTCGGAGTTGGCGGCGAACCGGATGAGCTCGGAGTGGCCCTGGCCCCAGCCGGTGCCGAGTGTGCCGCCGGAGCCGAAGGCCCACAGGGCCTGCTGCAGTTGGTCGGAGTGGGCGATGCCGTCATGGGTCACGATGCGGCTGAGCTCGTACTCGCGCATCGGGTTGAGCCAGGCCTGGACACGCGTCTGGATGTGGGGCTCGAAGCTCGCCACGCCGACGGCGCCGACCGCGGACATCAGCAGACCGAAGACGATCCAGCTGGTCCGCTCGGTGGCGACGTACAGCATGACGACGAACATGCCGAAGAACAGGAGCGAGGTACCGAGGTCGGTCTCGAAGACCAGGATGAGGATCGACATCGCCCAGACGACGAGGATCGGGCCGAGGTCGCGGCCGCGCGGCAGGTAGAGGCCCATGAAGCGGCGGCTGGCGAGGGCCAGGGCGTCGCGCTTCACCATCAGGTAGCCGGCGAAGAAGACGGCGAGGATGATCTTCGCGAACTCGCCGGGCTGCAGCGTGCCCAGGCCGGGGACCCTGATCCAGATCTTGGCGCCGTAGAGGCCGGCCCCGAGGCCGGGTACCAGAGGCAGGAGGAGCAGGATCAGGGCGCCGAACATGGAGATGTACGTGTAGCGCTGCAGGACACGGTGGTCCTTCAGGAAGATCAGCACGACGACGAACAGGGCGATGCCCAGCGCGGTGTACAACAGCTGGCGGGGCGCCGCGCTACCGGTCTGGCCGATCGCCCGCAGCAGCTTGGACTGGTCGAGCCGCCAGATGGCGACCAGTCCGAGCCCGTTCAGCAGCGTGGCCAGCGGCAGCAGCAGCGGGTCGGCGTACGGGGCGAACTTCCGCACACCGAGGTGGGCGACGCCGGCCAGCAGGCCGAGGCCGAGCCCGTAGCCCAGCAGGCCGGTGGGCACCTGGTCATTGATGGCCAGGCCCACGTTGGCGTATGCGAACACCGGGATGACCACGGCGAACACCAGCAGCGCCAGCTCGGTGTTGCGCCGGCTCGGTGCGCCGATGGCGCCGATCGTGGACGTGTGGTGCGTCGAACTGTTGGAAGTACTGCTCATCGTGTGACGGGGCCTCTCACGGCTTGCCTACTGCTTACCGCACAGCGAGACGACCTTCTGCTCATCCTCCGAGAGCGTGGGCCCGGGGCTGGGAGTCGCGGTCGCGGACGGGGTCGAGGACGGAGACTTCGAAGGGGACGTCGAAGACGGTGCCGAGTTCGACGGGTTGGGTGTCGGTGAGGCCTTGGACGTGAGGGAGGTACGCGTGGTTCCCGTGGTGCCCCCGGCCTCGCCCTGGCCCGTCTTGGCGTTCTTCTCGCTCTCGGCGGCCGTGCGCTCGGCCTCCTTCTTGCAGGCGGAGGCCTGCACGGACAGCTCCTGGACCTTCGACTGGGCCTTGACGAGGTCACCCTGCGGGATCGTGTTCTTGACCTGCTTCTGCTGGTAGGGCGGCAGGTACTTGAGTTCGATCTCGGGGTGGTCCTTCTCGACCTTCGACAGCGACACCCAGGCCAGGTCCTGGTTGATGCCGCGGTACAGCGCGACGTGCTCGCCCTTCGCGCCGACGTAGTACTGCGTCTGCGTCCAGCGGTAGCCGCCGTAGAGACCGCCGCCGATGACCGCGAGGGCGAGACCGCCGTAGAGGGATCTCTTCAGCCACCTGCGGCCCTTGCGCGGCTTGATGAAGTCGTCGTCCGAGTAGTCGCCGAAACTGCCCTCCGGCACGTAGCCGGTGGTGTCGCCGGAGCCGGGCGGGCCGAACTCGCCGCCGCCCTGGCCGTGCCCCTGGCGGCCGAGGTGGGAGGCGCGGCCGGCCGGGGTCTGCATGATGCCGTTGTCGTGCAGGTGGTGCTGGTTCTCGGCGACCGCGCCGACCACCACCGGGGTGTCGGACAGCTGGCCGGCGAGGGTGTCACCGGTGTCCAGGTCGAGGACGTCGGCGACGATGACGGTGATGTTGTCCGGGCCGCCGCCGCGCAGCGCGAGCTGGATCAGCTCCTGCACGGTCTCCTGCGGGCCCTGGTAGCTGGCGAGGGTCTCCTCCATCGTCTGGTGGGAGACGACGCCGGAGAGGCCGTCGGAGCAGATCAGATAGCGGTCGCCGGCGCGGACCTCGCGGATCGACAGGTCGGGCTCGACATGGTCGCCGCTGCCCAGTGCCCGCATCAGGAGGGACCGCTGCGGGTGCGTGGTCGCCTCCTCCTCGGTGATCCGGCCCTCGTCGACGAGGCGCTGCACCCAGGTGTGGTCCTGGGTGATCTGCGTGAGCACACCGTCACGCAGCAGATAGGCGCGGGAGTCGCCGACGTGGACGAGGCCGAGCCGCTGCCCGGTCCAGAGCAGGGCGGTGAGCGTGGTGCCCATGCCCTCCAGCTGGGGGTCCTCCTCGACCATGGCGCGCAGCTGGTCGTTGGCGCGCTGCACGGCGGCGCCGAGGGAGGTGAGGATGTCGGAGCCGGGCACGTCGTCGTCGAGCGTGACCAGCGTCGAGATCACCTCGGAGGAGGCGACCTCACCGGCGGCCTGGCCGCCCATGCCGTCGGCGATGGCGAGCAGGCGGGGACCGGCGTAACCGGAGTCCTCGTTGCCCTCCCGGATCATGCCTTTGTGCGATCCGGCGGCGAAGCGCAGTGACAGACTCATGCGCACCTCGCCCGTCGGCTCCGGGTACATCCGCACGGTGCCCACCCTCCGGTCGGGAGCGCGCCGACGGCGGGTTTGCGGTCCGCCGTTGCGTGCTCGCTCCGCTCGCTCATTGTCGTACTACTTCCGCAGCTCGATGACGGTCTTGCCGATGCGGATCGGCGCGCCCAGCGGGATCGGTGTGGGGGTCGTCAGCCGGGACCGGTCCAGGTATGTGCCGTTGGTGGAGCCGAGGTCCTCGACGATCCACTGACCGTCGCGGTCCGGGTAGATCCTGGCATGGCGGCTGGAGGCGTAGTCGTCGTCCAGCACGATGGTGGAGTCGTGTGCGCGGCCCAGGGTAATGGTCTGGCCCTGGAGCGCCACCGTCGTGCCCGTGAGGGTGCCCTCGGAGACGACCAGCTTGGTGGGGGCGTTGCGGCGCTGACGGCCGCCGGCCTGCTGGCCGCGCTGCTGCGGGGGCGCGGCCTGCTGCTGCCGTGCGGCCTGCTGCGGCCGTGCCGCCTCCCTGCGCGACCCGCGCTGGGTGACGCGCGTACCGAACAGGTCGCTGCGGATGACCTGCACGGCCACGATCACGAACAGCCACAGTACGGCCAGGAAACCCAGCCGCATGACCGTGAGGGTCAGCTCTGACATTGCCCCCGCTTCACCCTTCGGCTTGCCGGTAAATGATGGTGGTGCTGCCCACGACGATCCGCGAGCCGTCGCGGAGCGTAGCGCGGGTGGTGTGCTGCCCGTCCACCACGATGCCGTTGGTGGACCCGAGATCCTGGATCGTCGAGGGCGTTCCGGTCCGGATCTCACAGTGCCGGCGGGAGACGCCGGGGTCGTCGATCCGCACGTCGGCTTCGGTGCTGCGGCCCAGCACCAGCGTCGGGCGGGAGATCTGATGGCGGGCGCCGTTGATCTCGATCCAGTAGCGGGTGCGGCCGCCGCTCGCGTGGGCGGCCGGGGGCCGCTGGGCGGCGGGCTGCGGGTATCCGTAGCCGCCGGGCCGGCCGCCGGGCGGCGGCGCGGACGGCATGGGCGGGGCTCCCGCGGGCGCGGCGGGCGGCGGGTAGCCGTAGCCGCCCGGGGCGCCCTGGCCGGGCCGGCCGGCCGGCGGGGCCTGCTGGCTGCTGGAGGAGGCGAGCGTACGGCTGCGTACCCGGTACAGACCGGTGTCCAGGTCGTTCGCCTTCTCCAGGTTGACCTTGATCGGCCCCATGAAGGTGTAGCGCTGCTGCTTCGCGTAGTCACGCACCATTCCGGCGAGCTCGTCCCCGAGCTGGCCGGAGTAGGGGCTGAGGCGCTCGTGGTCCGGCGCGCTCAGCTCCACGATGAAGTCGTTGGGTACGACGGTCCGGTCGCGGTTCCAGATGGTCGCGTTGTTGTCGCACTCCCGCTGGAGCGCTCCGGCGATCTCGACGGGCTGGACCTCGGACTTGAACACCTTGGCGAAGGTGCCGTTGACCAGACCTTCGAGACGCTGCTCGAACTTCTTCAGGACTCCCATGGGGCACCTCCTCCGTCGCTGCTTCCCTACTGCCTTGCCTGGTACTGCTTACTGATCGTATCCACGCGCCCGGCAAACAGCCGGTTCCCCGCGTGGGCCCCCTTCGAACTCTCTCTGTCAAGGATCGTAGAGGCGGGCCACGACCAGTGTCCCGCACCTGACTGTGGACCCGGTCCGCCTCCAGGGGAGATGACGGGGACCGGTACGAGGTTGATACGTGAACCGGTACTGCCTGATACCTGGTCCAGGGTGCCCGTCCCGGGCCGAAACAAGGGATGTGAACCCCCCCTGTCCGACGTGCTAATGTTCTGGATGTCGGAAGGGGCCGCCCCGAAAGGGACGGAGACGGAAGACACACCCAATGCGCGGGTGGCGGAATAGGCAGACGCGCTGGATTCAGGTTCCAGTGCCCGCAAGGGCGTGGGGGTTCAACTCCCCCCTCGCGCACAGTGGCAAGGGCCCATCGTGATCACGGTGGGTCCTTTGTCGTGTTTGCGGGGTATTTCACAGTGTGATGAGTCTCTCAGGTCCGTGGGGGTCTGCGGACAACTCGCCCGCGGGGTCCGGTCCTTCGTCATCGCCGGGTCGCCGGGGGCTCGGGATTTCCACAGGCGCGGAGTTGTCCACAGGGCCTGACGCGTTTCGGCCACCGGTTGTACGGTCTGCACGAGTTGATGTTCGGGCGAGTACGTGTGTGGACGCGGGGGAGGCGGTCGTGGTGACCGAGGCCGGAGCGGCAGTGGGGGAGTCGGCGCGGGCGGCGGGACGGCTGCCCCGGGTGCGTGGATTCGCCCGGTGGCCGTCGCAGGGTTCGCCCAAGGAGCAGGGCAAGGCGCTGCGCACGAGCGTTCCGCGCCGCACGCACAGCGCCCTGGACCTGGACGGCTTGCGGCCCGACGCGGTGAGCGCGGTCGAGGAGTCCAACCGGGGCCGCATCCCCGGGCTCACGCCGATACGGGTGGGCAGGATGGCCGCGACCCCCTTCGCCTTCCTGCGCGGCTCGGCCGGCCTCATGGCGTACGACCTCGCGCGCACCCCCATGACCCGGATAGGCACCCAGATCTGCGGCGACGCGCACGCGGCCAACTTCGGTCTGTACGGCGACGCCCGCGGCGGCCTGGTCATCGATCTGAACGACTTCGACGAGACCGTGCACGGCCCCTGGGAGTGGGACCTCAAGCGGCTCGCCGCCTCGCTGGTGCTGGCCGGCCGGGAGGCGGGTGCCGACGAGGACATGTGCCGCAAGGCGGCGGGCGACGCGGTGGGGGCGTACCGGCGCACCATGCGGCTGCTCGCCAAGCTGTCGGTGCTGGACGCGTGGAACGCCATCGCGGACGAGGAGCTCGTCTCGTACACCGACGCCCATGACCTGCTCGGGACGCTGGAGCGGGTCTCGGAGAAGGCGCGGGCCAACACCAGCGGGCGGTTCGCGGCGAAGTCGACCGAGGCCGCCGAGGACGGGGGCCGCCGTTTCGTCGACGCCCCGCCGGTGCTGCGGCGCGTGGAGGACGCGGAGGCGGCGGCGGTGGCCGCGTCCCTGGAGCCTTATGTGGAGACGCTCTCGGAGGACCGGCTGCCGCTCCTGGCCCGGCACGCGGTGCACGACGTGGCGTTCCGGGTGGTCGGCACGGGCAGCGTGGGCACCCGCTCGTATGTCGTCCTGCTCCTGGACCACCGCGGTGAACCGCTGGTCCTCCAGGTGAAGGAGGCCCGTCCGTCGACGCTGGTTCCGCATCTGGCGACGGCCGGCTTCGACGCGGCGCCCGTCGGCCACGAGGGCCGCCGGGTGGTGCTGGGCCAGAAGCGCATGCAGGTGGTCAGCGACATCCTGCTGGGCTGGACGACGGTCGACGGCCGGCCCTTCCAGGTCCGGCAGTTCCGCAACCGCAAGGGCAGCGTCGACCCGGCGGCCCTGTCCGCCGACCAGATGGACGACTACGGCCGGATGACCGGCGCCCTGCTGGCCCGCGCCCACGCCCACAGCGCCGACCCCCGGCTGATCGCCGGATACTGCGGCAAGAACGAGGAACTCGACGAGGCCATGGCCGCGTTCTCGATCGCCTATGCCGACCGCACGGAGGCGGACCACGCGGACCTGGTGACGGCGGTGCGGTCGGGGCGGATCGCGGCCGAGATGGGGGTGTGACGGCTCCGGGGAGCGAAGGGCCGGACGCGCGGTGAGGCAGGGCGAACCGGGCGGCGCCGGGGGTGACGGGTTTCGGCCGTGGCCTACGCTGGTCGGGTGACGACCCCGGAAGCTGATCAGTCCCAGGCACCGCGGCCCGAGGAACGGCTGGAGCGGGCCGTGCGGGCCGCCGAGCAGGCCTTGATCGACTATGAGATCGCGGTGGAGACCTTCCGCGTCGAGGTCGAGAACTTCTCCCGGCTGCACGACCAGAAGCTCGGTCCGATGTACACCCGGCTGGAGGAGCTGGACGCCCGGATCGCCGAGGCCAAGGCCGCCCGCACCGGCGACCCGGAGGACATCCGGCTTGCCGAGGAGGCCCGGGCCCGGGTCATGCCGATCCCCGGCGTCGAGGAACTGCTGAACGGCTGGATGGACGGCTACGGCCTGTTCCCGGAGGCCTCGGCGATGCTCACGGACCAGGCGGTACGGCCTCCGGAGCGGGTGCGCCCGAGCGAGGAGGCCCGCAAGCTCTACCGCGAGCTGGCCCGCAAGGCCCACCCCGACCTGGCGCAGGAGGAGGACGAGCGCACACGGCGCGAGGAGTTCATCACCCGCGTCAACGCCGCTTACGCCCGCGGCGACGAGGCGCTGCTGCGCGAGCTGGCCGAGGAGTGGGCCGCGGGACCGGTCCCCGCCGAGCCGGGCCCGAGCCGCAGCGAGGAGCTCTACGCCCGCCTCGAATGGCTGGCTCAGCGCAAGGAACTCCTCACCCTGATCGCCCGGGAACTGGAGGACACCGCGATCGCGGCGATGCTCCGCCTGGCCCCGGACGACCCCGACGCCCTCCTGGACGAGATCGCCGAGAAGCTCCGCGCCGATGTGGCGGAGCGGGAGGCGGAGCTGGCGGGACTGCTGGGGCAGGAGTAGCGCGGCCCGACCACGGTGTGCGTTCGGGTAGCGTCGGACGCATGAGTTTCGCAGCGCGTGTGCCCACGGTCGGGGTCGTGGACCTCAAGGACGGCGACTTCCTGCTGGACGTCCGCGAGGACGACGAGTGGCGGGCCGGCCATGCCGAGGGGGCGCTGCACATCCCCATCAGTGAGTTCGTGGCCCGCTACGGCGAGCTGACCGAGGCGGCTCCGCAGGACGGCCGGGTCCATGTGATCTGCCGGTCCGGCGGCCGCTCGGCCCAGGTCACGATGTATCTGGTCCAGCAGGGCATCGACGCCGTGAACGTCGACGGCGGCATGCAGGTCTGGCAGGCGGCCGGCCGCCCGGTCGTCACCGACGAGGGCCAGCCGGGCTTCGTCCTCTAGATCACAGATCCTCTGGGTAGATCACAGACCCCCGGGGCGTCGGTCAGCCCAGGGGGTGCGCCGCCAGCAGGTCGCCCAGGGCCTCCTCGTGCGCCGCGGCAGGGCCGAGCGCCAGCTCCAGGTGCTTGGCCCAGGCGTGGTAGCGGTGCAGGGCGTATTCGGTGTCGGCGCCGAAGCCGCCGTGCAGGTGCTGAGCGGTCTGCACCACCCGTCGTACGCCCTCCGCGGCCCAGATCTTGGCCACGGCGACGTCCGCGGAGGCGGGCAGCACGCCCGGCGCCCCCGACCCGATCCGCCAGGCGGCCTGCCACAGGGTGGCCTCCATGGCGCGCAGATCGATGTAGCGGTCGGCGGCCTGGACGGCGACGGCCTGGAAGGTCGCGATCGGGTGCCCGAACTGCTCCCGCTTGCCGGTGTACTCGCTGGTCATCCTCAGCACCCGCTCGCCCAGCCCGAGCGCCAGCGCGCACGTCCCCGTGACCAGCAGCTCCCGCAGCCACTCCCACGCCCCGTCGGCCTCGACGACGTCCCGGGCGGCGATCCGCGCGGACTCCAGGCGCAGTTCGCCGAGCCGCTCCCCGCTGGTGGAGACCTGCTCGGCGAGGGCGACGCCGGCGTGATCGCGGGGCACCAGAGCGAGGACGGTGCGGTCGGCGTCGGTGTGTGCGGGTACGACGACGAAGTCGGCGTCGTACGCCCATGGCACGGCTGTCTGCACCCCGTCCAGCACCCACAGGTCACCGTCGCGCCGTGCGGTCACGGCGAGTTCGGCCGGGTCGTGGCCGGTGCGGCCGTTCGCGGCGACGGTCAGCACCAGCTCACCGCGCCCGGCACGGGGCAGCAGTCCGGCCGCCAATTCCTTGCCGCCGTAGGCCTGTACGGCGGCGGCGGCCGCGCTGCTCTCCAGCAGCGGCACCCGCCCGAGCACCTTCCCGGACTCCCGCAGCACCAGGCACAGCGCGATGGCGTCCAGGCCCGCCCCGCCGTACTCCGCGTCGAACAGCAGGCTCAGCAGGTCCGCGTCGGCGAGCCTGGCCCACAGCGCCCGGTCGAAGCCCTCGGCCACGGCACCGGTGGTGAGCGCCGGGCTCGGCACCGCGTCCGGCGCCACCCCGGCGAACACTCCCCGGGCCGCCTCGGCCGCCGCCAACTGCTCCTCGGTGAAGGTGAAGTCCACGGTCCTGTCCTCCCGGCGGATCCGTTGATCTGACGGTCCGTCAAGATAGAACAGGTTCTAGAAGAAGGGAACGGTGAGGGAGGCAGGGGACCGGCGGGGGCGCCGGTCCGGCCTCAGCGGTCGAAGTCCAGCTCCACCTTCTCCGTCACCGGATGCGACTGGCAGGCCAGCACATACCCCGCCTCCGTCTCCTCCGCCTCCAGCGCGAAATTGCGGTCCATGCGCACCTCGCCCGAGACCAGGAAGGCCCGGCACGTCCCGCACACCCCGCCCTTGCAGGCATAGGGGGCATCGGGCCGGTTGCGCAGCACCGTTTCCAGGAGCGACTCGCCGTCGTGCACCGGCCAGGTCCCGCCGCGCCCGTCGAGCCGGGCGGTCACGGTGCTGTGCGCGGGGGCCGAAGCGGTCGTCGCGGGGGCCGCACCGGCGTCCACGTGGAAGATCTCCTCGTGGATCCGGGCCCGGTCCACACCGAGCTCCCGCAGCGCCCGTTCCGCGCCCTGCACCAGCCCGAACGGCCCGCACAGGAACCACCCCGCCACACCGTCCACCGGCAGCAGCGCGGGCAGCAGGCCGGTCAGCCGCTCCTGGTCGAGACGCCCGGACGGCAGGCCGGCCTGCTGCTCCTCCCGGGAGAGCACCGTCACCAGCTGCAGCCGCTCGGGGTAGCGGTCCTTCAGGTCGGCGACCTCCTCCAGGAACATCGTGGAGGCGGCCGTCCGGTCGCTGCGTATCAGGCAGAACCGGGCCGAGGGCTCGCGCGCGAGCAGCGTCGAGGCGATCGACAGCACCGGGGTGATGCCGCTGCCGCCGACGATCGCGGCGTACAGACCGGGCGTGGGCTCCAGCGTGAAGCGTCCGGCCGGGGTCATCACCTCCAGCTCGTCCCCGACGTTCACCTCCTTCAGCGCGTACGTCGAGAAGGCGCCGCCGTCGACCAGCCGCACCCCGACCCGCAGGGTGCTCGGGCCTTCGTCGCCGGGGGCCGGGGAGCAGATCGAGTAGGTCCGCCGGATCTCCGTGCCGTCGACGACCCGGCGCAGGGCGAGGTGCTGGCCCGGCGCGTGCCGGTACTGCTCGCGCAGCTCCGGCGGGACGGTGAGGGTCAGCGCCACGGAGTCGTCGGTGAGCCGGTCGACCGCGGCCACTGGGAGCGGGTGGAAGCGGGCCATCACAACTCCTTGAAGTGGTCGAACGGTTCGCGGCAGTCGCGGCAGCGCCGCAGTGCCTTGCACGCGGTGGAGGAGAACCGGCTGAGCAGCTCGGTGTCGGCGGATCCGCAGTGCGGACAGCGGACGGGGTCGGACGCGTCGGCCACGGTGCGGGTCGGGCCGAGTGCGAGCGCGACCGGTCCGGCCTCGCGCCGCTCGCGCGGGGGAGCTATGCCGAACTCCCGCAGCTTGCGCCGCCCTTCGTCCGAGATGTCGTCCGTCGACCAGGCGGGCGACAGCACGGTGCGGACGGTGACCTCCCGCATGCCGTGCTCGCGCAGCACCCGCTCGATGTCCAGGGACATCGCCTCGACGGCCGGGCAGCCGGTGTAGGTCGGGGTCAGCTCGACCTCCACCGCGCCGGTGTCGCGCAGGTGCACCGCGCGCACCACACCCAGCTCCTGAAGGGTGAGTACGGGCAGTTCGGGGTCGGGCACCGAACCGGCGAGCTCCAGGAGTTCCGCCTCCAGCGCGGTCGTCGTCACCATGACGCCCCCGGGTGGCTGCGGTGCAGATGCTGCATCTCGGCGAGCATCCGCCCGAAGGGTTCGGTGTGCAGGCCCTGACGGCCGGCGCCCGCCGACCACGCCCCGGTCCGCGGCCCCTCGGGCACGGCCAGGGTGGCCCTGCCGAGCACGGCGCGGACGCACTCCAGCCAGGCGGCCTCCATACCCGCCCAGTCGGCGTCCAGGCCCTCCACCGGCTGGAACATCTCGCCGGTGAAGCGCCACAGAGCGTCGCACGCCAGCCGCATCCGCTCATGGCTGACGTCCGTGCCGTCACCGAGCCGCAGCGTCCACTGCTCGGCGTGGTCGCGGTGGTAGGCGACCTCCTTGACGGCCTTGGCGGCGAGCGGCGCGAACGGGCCGTCGCCCGCTGCCAGTTGGGCGTAGAGCAGCTGCTGGTAGGTGGAGAAGTACAGCTGCCGGACGATCGTGTGCGCGAAGTCGCCGTTGGGCTGCTCGACCAGCTGGACGTTGCGGAAGGCGCGCTCCTCGCGCAGATACGCGAGTTCGTCCTCGTCGCCCACCATGGACAGCAGCACCCGGGCCTGGCCGAGCAGGTCCAGCGCGATGTTGGCGAGGGCGACCTCCTCCTCCAGGGCGGGGGCGTGGCCCGCCCACTCCCCCAGCCGGTGCGAGAGCACCAGGGCGTCGTCGCCCAGGGCCAGGGCGGCGGACCGCGCGGGCACGGGGGTCTCGGGTGCCGGGGTCACAGGTGCTTCACCCCTTCCGGGATCTCGTAGAAGGTCGGGTGCCGGTAGGGCTTGTCGGCGGCCGGCTCGAAGAAGGGGTCCTTCTCGTCCGGTGAGGACGCGGTGATCGCGGCGGCCGGGACGACCCAGATCGAGACGCCCTCGCCGCGCCGGGTGTACAGGTCACGGGCGTTGCGCAGGGCGAGCTCGGCGTCCGGCGCGTGCAGGCTGCCGGCGTGGGTGTGGGACAGGCCGCGGCGCGAGCGCACGAAGACCTCCCACAGCGGCCAGTCGGTGTTGGTCATGCCTGCGCTCCTCCAGTCCCGCCGGGCCGTGTCCCCGCGGTGTGCTTGGCCGCGTGGACCGCGGCCGCCTCCCTTACCCATGCGCCCTCGTCGTGTGCCCGCCGGCGCTGGGTGATGCGCTGTTCGTTGCACGGGCCGTTGCCCTTGAGGACCTCCCAGAACTCCGACCAGTCGATCGCGCCGAAGTCGTGGCGCCCGTGCTCCTCGTTCCACCGCAGGTCCGGGTCGGGGAGCGTGAGGCCCAGCGACTCGGCCTGGGGGACGCAGATGTCCACGAACCGCTGGCGCAGCTCGTCGTTCGAATGGCGCTTGATCTTCCAGGCCATCGACTGCGCGGAGTGCTGGGACTCGTCGTCGGGCGGGCCGAACATCATCAGGGACGGCCACCACCAGCGGTCCACCGCGTCCTGCGCCATCGCGTGCTGCTCCGGCGTGCCCCGGCTCAGGGCGAGCAGCAGCTCGTAGCCCTGACGCTGGTGGAAGGACTCCTCCTTGCAGACGCGGACCATCGCGCGCGCGTAGGGGCCGTACGAGCAGCGGCACAGGGGCACCTGGTTGGTGATCGCGGCGCCGTCCACCAGCCAGCCGATCGCTCCGACGTCCGCCCAGGTCAGGGTGGGGTAGTTGAAGATCGAGGAGTACTTCTGGCGGCCGCTGTGCAGCTTGTCGAGGAGTTCCTCGCGGCTGGTGCCGAGGGTCTCCGCGGCGCTGTAGAGATACAGGCCGTGGCCCGCCTCGTCCTGGACCTTGGCCATGAGGATGGCCTTGCGGCGCAGCGAGGGCGCGCGCGTGATCCAGTTGGCCTCCGGCTGCATGCCGATGATCTCGGAGTGGGCGTGCTGGGCGATCTGCCGGATCAGCGTCGCGCGGTAGGCATCGGGCATCCAGTCCCGGGGCTCGATGCGCTCGTCCGCGGCCACGGCGGCGTCGAACGTGCGCTCGAACGCCGCCGTGTCGACGCTGTCCTGGGCGCCGGACGCCGGTGAACGCGACGTGCTCTGCGCGGCTGCTGTGGCCATGCGGTCCCCCTGATCTCGGGCTCTGACTGAGTGCTCTCCCGACCGATCGTTCGGTCCGTGCTGTTCAATGGTGAAGCGAGCGCCGTGAGGTGTCAACCGCTGTGGACAACCGCCCCGGCAGCCCTGTGGACAACTTGCGGTCCTGCTGTGGAGGCGGCGTGCGGCGGGACGTACGACCATCTGCGACCTGCTGTGATGGCTGCGGCGGACCATCCATGGCGGGCGCGGGTGCGGGGACCGGGCCGGCGCTGGAGTGGTGCGGGAGTGGCGACGGCCACGTGCTCGGGTGCCTTTACGGGGCTGTGCCCGGCGGGTGGGGCTGAGTACCGTTCCGTGCGAACGCCGAGGAGCGGTGTTCGTGGACCATGCGGCGCCCTGCTGGGACAGGGCGGCCGGACGACTGAGCGGGATCGGGGAACGGGGCGGAATGGACGCGTACGACGGAGACTCGAAGGCCCCGCACGGGCCGGACGGGTCGCGCGGGGCGCGTCGACCCGGGACGTCCGACGCCGCCGGGGAGGCCCGTGAGGACGGCGAGCCTCTGGAGACCGGCGAGGCCGGTAGGGCCAATGATGCTGGTGGGGCTCATGAGGCTGCTGTCGACGAGGCCGATGGTGCCGACGAGCCCCGGCGGTCCGACGGCCCCGGCCCCTCCGACTCGCCCGAAGCCCCCGGCCCCCACTTCCCGGCCCCGTCCATAGCCACTGACTCCCGGCCCCAGGCCGAGACCGCACCCCCGGACCCCCGCCCCCCGGCCATGGCCCCAGCCCCACCCGTCGACCCCGTCCCTCTGATCTCCGTCGCCCCCACCCCCGCACCACCCCGCTCCGGAGTCGCCGCCCTCTCTCCCCGCTATCAGATCGGCGCGGCCCTCGCGCTCGCGGTCGTCGCGGTGGTCGCCTGCGTGCACCTCGGGATGGTGTTTCTGCACGTCGCGCCGGCGAACACGGCGACCAAGCAGCACGGCAAGGCGATCGACGAGTGGATCTACCCGGAGTTCGAGCAGAACTGGAAGCTGTTCGCGCCGAACCCGCTGCAGCAGGACATCGCGGTCCAGGTGCGGGCCCAGGTCGTCCTGTCCGACGGCAGCATGACGACCACCGGCTGGTACGACCTGTCCGCGCTGGACGGCGCGGACATCAGGGGGAATCCGCTGCCCAGCCACACCGAGCAGAACGAGCTGCGCCGGGCGTGGGACTTCTTCACCGCCACGCACGACGCCTCGAACCGGCCGGTGGGCCTGCGGGGGTCGCTCTCCGAGCAGTACCTGCGCCGGATCGTGGTGATGCGGCTCTACCGGGAGGACCCGGCGAGCCGGGAGGGCACCGTGCAGAGCGTGCAGGTCCGCTCGGAGACCACCAATGTGCCTCCGCCCGAGTGGAGCCATGAGCAGGTCTCCGACAAGCCGGTGTACCGCGTGCTGCCGTGGTGGACGGTCACGGACGCCGAGGCCGCCAGGGGTGTGAAGTGAACCGTCTCTTCGTGTGCGTCTCCCGCGGCATCGCCCGGGTCACCGAATCCGCCCTCGGTCCCCATCAGAGCGCCGTGATCCGCATCGGCTTCGCGGGGACCTGGCTGCTGTTCCTGCTGCGCGAGTTCCCCCACCGTCAGGAGCTCTACGGCCCCGACGGACCATGGAGCTGGGACCTCGCCCAGCAGCTGACGAGGGACAACCACGCCTTCACCGCCCTGATGTGGTCCGACGGGCAGGCCTGGTTCGAGACCTTCTATCTGCTGGCCGTCGTGTCGAGCGCCCTGCTGCTCATGGGCTGGCGCACCCGCACGATGTCCGTGCTGTTCATGCTCGGCGTGCTCTCGCTGCAGAACCGCAGCGTCTTCATGGGCGACGGCGGCGACAACGTGCTGCACCTGATGTCCATCTACCTGGTGTTCACGCGCTGCGGCCAGGTGTGGTCCCTGGACGCGCGCCGGGCGGTGCGCATGGAAGCGGCACGCGCGCGTGGGGAGCGGGTCACCGATCGGGTGGGACCGGTCATGTGGGTGGTGCTCGGGCTGGCGCTGAGCGGGGTGACCCTGGCGGGCCGCCTCGGCGGCGACCGGCTGGTGCCCGCGCTCCTGTGGACGGCGTGGGCGGCGCTCGGCCTGTGGTGGCTGGTCGGCCGCCTCACCAGGCAGGACGAGCCCCGGATCCTGCTGGACGTGATCGCCAACGTCCTCCACAACGCCGCCCTGTTCGTGATCATGGCCGAGGCATGTCTGATCTATGCGACGGCCGGCTGGTACAAGATCCAGGGCTCGCGCTGGCAGGACGGCACCGCGGTCTACTACCCGCTCCACCTCGACTACTTCTCGCCCTGGCCGTCCCTCGCCGACCTGCTGTCCTCCAGCGGCACGATGGTGATGCTGGTGACGTACGGGACGGTGATCGTGCAGGTCGCCTTCCCGTTCACGCTGTTCAACCGGCGGGTCAAGAACGTCCTGCTGGCCGTGATGATGACCGAGCACGCCGTGATCGCCGTCGTCCTCGGGCTGCCGTTCTTCTCGCTGGCGATGATCGCCACGGACGCCGTCTTCCTGCCGACGACCTTCCTGCGCCGGCTCGGCGACTGGGCGGCACGCGCGCGTGGGCGAGTGCTCGCCCGCGGGGGCCCCGCGGTGCCGAGGCCTCGCGCCCCGGAGGACGGGGAGCGTCCCCGCGTAGGCTTCACGGCATGACCGACGCTGTGACCCGCTGGCGCGAGCGCGCCGGTTCCGCCGTGCTGCTCGACGGCTTCCACGCCCTCAAGCACGCGGTGCGCTTCGGAGCCGAGGTCCCGGTGGCGGTCACCACGGACCGGCGTGCGGCGCTCGCCCTCGCCGACGACCTGGCCCCGGACGTGCGGGACACGCTGGACGCGCTGCTGACCGAGGTGCCGGAGCAGACGTACGCCTCGTTCGTGCCGCGACCGCATCCCACCGGCGTGGCCGCCCTGGCCGTACGGCCGTCGCGCGAGGACAATCTGCGGGCGCTCGCCCGGATGCCGCGCACCGCGCCCGTCGTGGTCCTCGATGATCCGCGCAACCTGGGCAACGCCGGGGCCGTGATCCGGCTGGCCGCCGGCTTCGGGGCGACCGGGGTCGTCACCACCGGCACGCTGGATCCCTGGCACCCCACCGTGGTGCGCGGCGGGGCGGGGCTGCACTTCGCGACCGCGGTGGAGCGCCTGACGGTGCAAGAACTGCCGGCCGGGCCGTTGTTCGCGCTCGACCCGGAGGGCGAGGACATCCGGGGCGTGAAGCTGCCGGACGACGCCGTGCTCGCCTTCGGCTCCGAGCGCAGCGGTCTGTCCGCCGAACTGCGCGCGCGGACCGACCACTTGGTGGCGCTGCCGATGCGCCCCCAGGTCTCCAGCTACAACCTCGCGACCAGTGTGGCCATGACGCTGTACCACTGGAGCGCCACCGGGGGCGCAGCCCTCGACTCCTAGACGCCGCTCAGGACTCCCGGCGGACCTCGACGACCCGGAAGCGGTTCGCCACGAACGCGCCGTCGCAGAGCGCCGCGTTGGCCGCCGGGTTGCCGCCCGAGCCGTGGAAGTCGGAGAAGGCAGCGGTCTGGTTGACGTACACCCCGCCGGTGAGGTTGAGCGACAGTTGGGCGGCCTCTTCCAGGCAGACCTCCTCGATCGCCCGCTCGACGTCCTCGTCGGTCGTGTACGCGCCGACGGTCATCGCGCCCTTCTCACGGATGGTCCGCCGCAGCAGTTCCACGGCGTCGGCCGCCGAGTCGACCGCGACGGCGAAGGAGACGGGGCCGAAGCACTCGCTCATGTAGGCGGCCTCGTCGTCCGGCTTGGCGCCGTCCAGCTTCACGACGACCGGCGTGCGGACCACCGCTCCCGGGAACTCCGGGTTGGCGATCTCGCGGGAGGCGAGGGCCACCTCGCCCAGGCCCGCCGCGGCCTCCAGGCGGGCCTTCACGTCCGGGTTGACGATCGCGCCGAGCAGGGCGTTGGCGCGCGCGTCGTCGCCGAGCAGGCCGTCGACCGCACGGGCGAGGTCGGCAACGACCTCGTCGAAGGTCTTGGGACCCTCGTCGGTGCGGATGCCGTCGCGGGGGATCAGCAGGTTCTGCGGGGTGGTGCACATCTGGCCGCTGTACAGGGACAGCGAGAAGGCCAGGTTGGACAGCATGCCCTTGTAGTTGCCGGCCGACTCCACGATCACCGTGTTGACGCCGGCCTTCTCCGTGTAGACCTGCGCCTGGCGGGCGCTGGCCTCCAGCCAGTCGCCGAACGCCGTCGAGCCGGTGTAGTCGATGATCCTGATCTCGGGGCGGACCGCGAGCGCCTTGGCGATGCCCTCGCCGGGCCGCTCGGCGGTCAGCGCGACCAGGTTCGGGTCGAAGCCCGCCTCGGCGAGCACGTCGCGGGCGATCCGCACGGTCAGCGCGAGCGGCAGCACCGCGCGCGGGTGCGGCTTGACCAGGACCGCGTTGCCGGTGGCGAGGGAGGCGAACAGGCCCGGGTAGCCGTTCCACGTCGGGAAGGTGTTGCAGCCGATGACCAGCGCGATGCCGCGCGGCACCGGTGTGAACTGCTTGGTCAGCGCGAGCGGGTCGCGCTTGCCCTGGGGCTTGGTCCACTCGGCGGTGTCGGGCGTGCGGACCTGCTCCACGTACGCGTACGCCACCGCCTCCAGGCCGCGGTCCTGCGCGTGCGGGCCGCCCGCCTGGAACGCCATCATGAACGCCTGGCCGCTGGTGTGCATGACCGCGTGCGCGAACTGGTGCGTGCGGTCGCTGATCCGCTTGAGGATCTCCAGACAGACCACCGCACGCACTTCCGCGCCCGCGTCCCGCCATGCGCGCTGTCCGGCCTTCATGGCGGGCAGCAGCGTGTCGAGGTCGGCCCGCGGGTAGGTCACGCCCAGCTCGATGCCGTACGGCGACACCTCGCCGCCCACCCAGTCGTCGATGCCGGGCTGGTCGGTCAGGTCGAGGCGGTTGCCCAGGAGGGCCTCGAAGGCGGCCTTGCCGGCCTCCGCGTCCAGACTGCCGTGCTCGCCGTACGCCTTCGGGTGCTCGGGGTGCGGGGACCAGTACGCGCGCGTGCGGACGGCCTCCAGCGCCTGGTCGAGAGTCGGCCGGTGCTTGGCGATCAACTCGTGCGCGGTCAGTTCGGAGGCCATGCGGGACCAACTCCTCGTCTCAAGAGCTCCTCGTCGAGCTCATGACCTGTACGGAAACAGAGGCGGGAACAGGCGGACAGAGTTAGAGTAACCGAACGATCGGTCGGGACAAGGGGGCCTGCCGCATCTGTGGAAAACCCCGTGCGGGAGGATCGCGCACATGACAGCACTGGACCTCAGCAGCCCCGTGGCCGTCGTGGGCACCGGCACCATGGGCCAGGGCATCGCCCAGGTCGCGCTGGTCGCGGGCCACCCCGTGCGCCTGTACGACGCCCTCCCCGGGCGGGCCCGGGACGCGGCCGAAGCGATCGGCGCCCGCCTCGACCGGCTCGTCGAGAAGGACCGGCTCGCCGCCGCCGACCGCGACGCGGCCCGAGCGCGCCTGCTGCCCGCGGAGGGGCTGGCCGAACTCGCGGACTGCGCGCTGGTCGTGGAGGCCGTCCTGGAGCGGCTGGACGTCAAGCAGGAGCTCTTCCGCGCGCTGGAGGACATCGTCGCGGACGACTGTCTGCTCGCCACCAACACCTCGTCCCTGTCGGTGACGGCCATCGGCGGCGCCCTGCGCAACGCGTCCCGCTTCGTGGGCCTGCACTTCTTCAACCCGGCCCCGCTGCTGCCGCTGGTCGAGGTCGTCTCCGGGTTCTCCACCGACGTCACGTCGGCCACGCGCGCGTACGAGACCGCCCGCGCCTGGGGCAAGACGCCGGTGGCCTGCGCCGACACCCCCGGCTTCATCGTCAACCGACTCGCCCGGCCCTTCTACGCCGAGGCCTTCGCCGTCTACGAGTCCCAGGCCGCCGACCCGGCCACCATCGACGCGGTGCTGCGCGAGTCCGGCGGCTTCCGGATGGGCGCCTTCGAGCTGACCGACCTGATCGGGCAGGACGTCAACGAGTCCGTCACGCACTCCGTGTGGCAGTCCTTCTTCCAGGACGTCCGCTTCACACCGTCCCTGGCCCAGCGGCGCCTGGTCGAGTCCGGCCGGCTGGGCCGCAAGTCCGGGCACGGCTGGTACGACTACGCCGACGACGCCGAGCGCTCCGAGCCGCAGACCGCCGACAGGGCGACGCCGCCCGCCTACGTCGTCGCCGAGGGCGGCCTGGGCCCGGCGGCCGAACTGCTGACCCTGACCCGCGAGGCGGGCATCCCGGTCCGCGAGGAGGAAGAGGACCACGGCACCCGGCTGGTGCTGCCCAGCGGCGGCACGCTGGCGCTGGCCGACGGGCAGACCTCCGTCGAGTTCCGCGACGTCGTCTACTTCGACCTGGCGCTCGACTACCGCAGGGCCACCCGCATCGCCCTGTCCGCCTCGAAGGACACCGCGCCGCAGACCCTGTCCGAGGCCATCGGCCTCTTCCAGGCGCTCGGCAAGGACGTCAGCGTCATCGGCGACGTCCCCGGCATGATCGTCGCCCGCACGGTCGCCCGGATCATCGACCTGGCGCACGACGCCGTCGCCAAGGGCGTGGCCACCGAGGAGGACATCGACACCGCGATGCGCCTCGGCGTCAGCTACCCGCTCGGCCCCTTCGAGTGGAGCCGCAGGCTCGGCCGCGACTTCGCCTACGACCTCCTGGACGACCTGCACCTGCGCGACCCGTCCGGACGCTACGCGCCGTCCCTCGCGCTCTACCGCCACGCGTACGCCACCGAGAAGCGGGAGGGCACCCCATGACCACCGCCAAGCGCGACACCTACACCCCCGAGTCGCTGCTCTCCGTCGCCGTCCGGGTCTTCAACGAGCGTGGCTACGACGGCACCTCCATGGAGCACCTGTCCAAGGCGGCCGGCATCTCCAAGTCGTCGATCTACCACCATGTCGCCGGCAAGGAGGAACTGCTGCGCCGCGCCGTCAGCCGGGCGCTGGAGGGGCTCTTCGGGATCCTCGACGAGGAGCACGCGCGCGTGGGGCGCCCCGCCGACCGCCTGGAGTACGTCGTGAGGCGCATGGTCGAGGTGCTCATAGCCGAGCTGCCCTATGTGACGCTGCTGCTGCGCGTGCGCGGCAACACCGACACCGAGCGGTGGGCCCTGGAGCGCCGGCGCGACTTCGACCACCGGGTCGCCGAGCTGCTGAAGGCGGCGGCGGCCGACGGGGACGTCCGCGGTGACGTGGAGGTGCGCCTCGCCACCCGGCTGGTGTTCGGGATGATCAACTCGGTGGCCGAGTGGTACCGGCCGGACGGGCGGGGCGCCAGCGACCGGGAAGTGGCCGACGCCGTGGTGCAGCTGGCCTTCGGAGGCCTGCGCCGGGCCGGATGAGCCGGCAGGTCAGCCCTCGGGCTCCAGGTCCTCCTCCTCGAACACCAGCAGGGTCCGTGTGCTGAGCACCTCCGGGATCGCCTGGAGCCGGGTGAGGACAAGCTCGCGCAGCGCCCTGTTGTCCGGCGTGTGCACCAGCAGCAGCACGTCGAAGTCGCCGCCCACCAGCGCGATGTGGGAGGCGCCCGGCAGCTGTCTGAGGTGCTCGCGCACCGTGCGCCAGGTGTTCTGCACGATCTTCAGAGTGATGTACGCCGATGTGCCCTGCCCCGCGCGCTCATGGTCGACGCGGGCGCGGAAACCGCGGATGACACCGTCCTCGACGAGACGGTTGATGCGGGCGTAGGCATTGGCGCGGGAGACGTGGACGCGCTCGGCGACGGACCGTATCGACGCACGGCCGTCCGCCTGGAGGATCTGCAGGATGTCCCGATCAATGGCGTCGAGCGGGCGCGGGGGCGGCAGGACGACGCCGGCTTCCGGGCCCTCGGCCATTTGTTCAGATGCCATGTCCCCCCGCCTTCCCGCCGTGGACGTACTGCGTTCATTCCAGGTTGTGGAGAACCGTTTGTCCACAGCCTGGAGGCGCCTGTAGCCAAAATGTGCCGACGACCGAACAATCGGTAGGTGAGGCGAGTCACAGGGGACGCGCCTCCCGTAGCCACTCCCACGAGGAGGTGCCGTCATGACGGTCATGGAGCAGCGGGGCGCGTACCGGCCTTCGCCGCCGCCCGCCTGGCAGCCCCGTATGGACCCCGCGCCACTGCTGCCCGACGCCGAGCCGTACCGCGTCCTCGGCACCGAGGCTGCGGCGAAGGCCGACCCGGAGCTGCTGCGCCGGCTGTACGCCCAGCTGGTGCGCGGCCGTCGTTACAACGCGCAGGCCACCGCCCTGACCAAGCAGGGCCGCCTCGCCGTCTACCCCTCCAGCACCGGCCAGGAGGCCTGCGAGGTCGCCGCCGCGCTGGCCCTCCAGGAGCAGGACTGGCTCTTCCCGAGCTACCGCGACACGCTCGCGGCCGTCGCTCGCGGAGTCGACCCCGTCGAGGCACTCACCCTGCTGCGCGGCGACTGGCACACCGGCTACGACCCGCACACGCACCGCGTCGCCCCCCTGTGCACCCCCCTCGCCACCCAGCTGCCGCACGCCGTGGGCCTTGCCCACGCCGCCCGTCTCAAGGGCGACGACGTGGTCGCGCTCGCCCTGGTCGGCGACGGCGGCACCAGCGAGGGCGACTTCCACGAGGCGCTGAACTTCGCCGCCGTCTGGCAGGCGCCGGTCGTCTTCCTGGTCCAGAACAACGGCTTCGCGATCTCCGTCCCGCTCGCCAAGCAGACCGCCGCCCCCTCCCTGGCCCACAAGGCCGTCGGGTACGGCATGCCGGGCCGCCTGGTCGACGGCAACGACGCCGCGGCCGTGCACGAGGTGCTCAGCGACGCCGTACGGCACGCGCGCGCGGGCGGCGGCCCGACCCTCATCGAGGCGGTGACGTACCGCATCGACGCCCACACCAACGCCGACGACGCGACCCGCTACCGCGGTGACGCCGAGGTCGAGGCCTGGCGCGAACACGACCCGATCCAGCTGCTGGAGCGGGAGCTGACCGCCCGCGGGCTGCTCGACGAGGACGGCATGCGGGCCGCGCGCGAGGACGCCGAGGCGATGGCCGCCGACCTGCGCGAGCGCATGAACCGGGATCCGCGGCTCGACCCCATGGACCTGTTCGACCACGTGTACGCCGAGCCCACCCCGCAACTGCGGGAGCAGCGCGCTCTGCTGGCGGCCGAGCTCGCGGCCGAGCAGGAAGGCGGTCACCGATGACCACCGTCGCCGTCAAGCCCGCCACGATGGCGCAGGCCCTCACGCGCGCGATGCGCGACGCGATGGCCGCCGACCCCACCGTGCACGTCATGGGCGAGGACGTCGGCACGCTCGGCGGTGTCTTCCGGGTCACAGACGGGCTCGCCAAGGAGTTCGGCGAGGACCGCTGCACGGACACCCCGCTCGCCGAGGCGGGCATTCTCGGCACGGCCGTCGGCATGGCCATGTACGGACTGCGCCCGGTCGTGGAGATGCAGTTCGACGCCTTCGCCTACCCGGCGTTCGAGCAGCTCGTCAGCCATGTCGCCCGCATGCGCAACCGCACGCGCGGCACCATGCCGCTGCCGATCACCATCCGCATCCCCTACGGCGGCGGCATCGGCGGCGTCGAGCACCACAGCGACTCCTCCGAGGCGTACTACATGGCCACTTCGGGCCTCCATGTCGTCACGCCCGCGACCGTCGCCGACGCCTACGGACTGCTGCGCGCAGCCATCGCCTCCGACGATCCGGTCGTCTTCCTGGAGCCCAAGCGGCTCTACTGGTCGAAGGACACCTGGAACCCGGAGCACCCGACAGCCGTTGAACCGATCGGCCGTGCCGTGGTGCGGCGCGCGGGCCGCAGCGCCACGCTGCTCACGTACGGCCCGTCCGTCCCCGTCTGCCTCGAAGCCGCCGAGGCGGCCCAGGCGGAGGGCTGGGACCTCGAAGTCGTCGACCTGCGCTCCCTGGTGCCGTTCGACGACGAGACGGTCTGCGCCTCGGTGCGCCGCACCGGACGCGCGGTCGTCGTGCACGAGTCGGGCGGATTCGGCGGACCCGGCGGCGAGATCGCGGCCCGGGTCACGGAGCGCTGCTTCCACCACCTGGAGGCGCCGGTGCTGCGTGTGGCCGGGTTCGACATCCCCTACCCGCCGCCGATGCTGGAGCGGCACCACCTGCCCGGCGTCGACCGGATCCTGGACGCCGTGGCGCGTCTGCAGTGGGAGGCCGAGGGCTGATGGCACAGGTGCTGGAGTTCAGGCTCCCCGATCTCGGGGAGGGGCTCACCGAGGCGGAGATCGTCCGCTGGCTGGTGCAGGTCGGCGACGTCGTCGCCGTCGACCAGCCGGTCGTCGAGGTCGAGACGGCCAAGGCGATGGTCGAGGTCCCCTGCCCGTACGGCGGCGTGGTCACCGCCCGCTTCGGCGAGGAGGGCACGGAACTTCCCGTGGGCGCACCGCTGCTGACGGTGGCCGTCGGATCGGCCGCCCCCGCCGGTGAGACCGAGGGTTCGGGCAATGTGCTGGTCGGATACGGCACGTCGGAGGCGCCGGCGCGGCGCCGCAGGGTGCGTCCGGCACCGGTCCCGTCCGTCACGCGCAACGGTGCGAGCGGCGCCCCGGGCGCAGCGTCCGACGCGGCGGTGTCGAGCGGTACGACCGCAGCGAACGACACGACCGCAGCGAACGACACGACCGCAGCGGTCGGTACGACCGCCGGGCACGCGGGCACCGCGTACGCCGGCGGCCCTGTTCCCGTGATCTCCCCGCTCGTCCGCCGGCTCGCTCGTGAGAACGGTCTCGACCTGCGGCAGCTCGTGGGTTCCGGCCCCGAGGGGCTGATCCTTCGGGCGGACGTCGAGGGCGCGCTCAGGGCCAGGACCGCGCACGCCGTCCCCGCGGCCCAGCCCGCGTCGGCCGTCCCCGCGGCCTCCTCGGCGCCGAGCGCCGCAGGCATCCGCATCCCCCTCAAGGGCATCCGCGGCGCGGTCGCCGACAAGCTCTCCCGCAGTCGTCGGGAGATCCCGGACGCCACCTGCTGGGTGGACGCGGACGCCACGGAGCTCATGCGCGCGCGGACGGCCATGAACGCGGCCGGAGGACCGAAGATCTCCCTCCTCGCGCTCCTCGCCCGGATCTGCACCGCCGCTCTCGCCCGGTTCCCCGAGCTCAACTCCACGGTGGACCTGGAGGCCCGCGAGATCGTCCGGCTGGACCAGGTGCACATCGGGTTCGCCGCGCAGACCGAGCGCGGGCTCGTCGTGCCCGTCGTACGGGACGCGCACGCGCGGGACGCGGAGGGGCTGACCGCAGAGTTCGCGCGGCTGACCGAGGCCGCGCGGGCCGGGACGCTGACACCCGGGGAACTCACCGGTGGGACCTTCACGTTGAACAACTACGGGGTGTTCGGCGTCGACGGCTCCACACCGATCATCAACCACCCCGAGGCGGCCATGCTCGGCGTCGGCCGCATCGTCCCCAAGCCCTGGGTGCACAAGGGCGAGCTCGCCGTGCGGCAGGTCGTCCAGCTCTCGCTCACCTTCGACCACCGGGTGTGCGACGGCGGCACGGCGGGCGGCTTCCTGAGGTACGTGGCGGACTGTGTGGAACGGCCGGCGGTGCTCCTGCGCACCCTGTGACCGGATCCCTGTGATCGGGGAGGCATTCCCTGTGATCAGGGAGGCACGCATACTCGGAGGGTGACCGCCTCCGAGCCCGCCGCCCCCGGCCCCGACGTGCCGTACGACGGCGTGCCCGCATACGCCGATGTGCCCGACGACGCCGCGTCGTACGCCGATGTGCCCTACGACGCCGTCGTGCTCGCCGGTGGTGCCGCCCGGCGCCTCGGCGGGGTGGACAAACCCGCCGTGCGGGTCGGCGGGCGCCCGCTGCTCGACCGGGTGCTCGCGGCCTGCGCCGGAGCGCGTACGACCGTCGTGGTGGCCGAACCGCGGCCGACCGCCCGTCCGGTGCGGTGGGCCCGAGAGGAGCCGCCCGGCGGCGGACCGGTCGCCGCGCTCGACGCCGGGCTCCGGCGGACCGCGATCCAGGATGTCCCCGCCGAGTTCACCGTGGTGTTCTCCGCCGACCTGCCCTTCCTCGAAGAGGCCACGGTGCGCCGGCTGGTGACGGCCCTGCGCACCAGGGGCGCCGAGGGCGCGTTGCTCATCGACGCGGACGGCCGCGACCAGCCGCTCGTCGCCGCGTACCGTACGGCCGCCCTGCGCCGTGAGCTCGCGGCGCTCGCGGACCGGCACGGCGGCCTCGTCGGGCTGCCCCTGCGCCGGCTGACCGGCGCGCTCGACCTCACCCGTGTCCCGGACCCGCTCGCGTCCTTCGACTGCGACACCTGGGACGACATAGCCACCGCCAGAGCACGCATCAGGGAGCATGGGTACGTGTTGGATGAATGGATCTCCGCAGTCAAGGACGAACTGGGCATCGACCTGGACGTCGACACCGGCGTCCTGCTCGACCTCGCGCGCGACGCCGCCCACGGAGTGGCCCGCCCCGCAGCCCCGCTGACCACCTTCCTCGTCGGCTATGCGGCCGCGCAGGGCAAGGGCGGCCCCGAGGCGGTCGCAGAGGCCGCCCGCAAGGCGACGGCTCTGGCGCTGCGCTGGGAGGAAGAGAACGGCTCCCCGCAGCCCGCCCCGGGCCCGGACGCCGGATGACCACCCACGGCAGCCGGGCCGGCGCACACACCGAGGACACCGACGACCTCGACGTCGAGGAGGCGCTCGCCCTCGTGAGGAAACCCAAGGAAGACCGCGGTCCCGCCCAGGGCGGCCACGTACCCGTGCCCGCGTTCGACGCCGGGCGCGCCTCGGACGACGCTCACCACAAGGCCACCCCCTGGCCCAGGGCCCGCGAGATCGCCGCCCGTGCCGCCCGCTCCGGCGCCCGCCGCGCCCCGGTCTCCGTGCCGCTCGGCGACGCCCTCGGCCTGGCCCTGGCCGCCCCGCTCGACGCGCTCACCGACCTCCCCTCCTTCGACACCTCCGCGATGGACGGCTGGGCGGTCGCCGGACCCGGCCCCTGGGCCGTACGGGAGATGGGCGTTCTGGCCGGGCACGCGCAGCCGGAGCCGCTGACGGACGGGGAGGCGGTACGGATCGCGACCGGTGCCCGTGTCCCGCCCGACACCACGGCCGTCCTGCGCAGCGAGCACGGCCGCATCGACGCCAAGGGCCGTCTGCACCCCACCCGGGAAGTGGGCCACGGCCAGGACATCCGCCCCCGTGGCCAGGAGTGCCGCAGCGGCGACCAGTTGCTGCCCGTCGGCACCCTCGTCACCCCGGCGGTGCTGGGCCTCGCCGCGGCCGCCGGATACGACATCGTCACCGTGATCCCCCGCCCCCGTGCCGAAGTGCTCGTCCTGGGCGACGAGTTGCTCACCGAAGGGCTCCCGCGCGAGGGGCTCATCCGTGACGCGCTCGGCCCGATGCTGCCGTCCTGGCTGCGCGCGTTCGGCGCCGACGTCACCTCGGTACGCCGGATCGGTGACGACGCCGAGGCCCTGCACAAGGCCATCACCTCCTCCGACGCCGACCTCGTCGTCACCACCGGCGGCACCGCGTCCGGCCCCGTCGACCACGTCCATCCCACCCTGCGGCGCATCGGCGCCGAACTGCTCGTCGACGGCGTCAAGGTGCGCCCCGGCCACCCCATGCTGCTGGCCCGCACCAAGGAGAACCAGCACCTCGTCGGCCTGCCCGGGAACCCCCTCGCGGCCGTCTCCGGCCTGCTCACGCTCGCCGAACCCCTGCTGCGGACCCTCGCCGCCCACCCGGCCCCCGAGCCCTACACGCTGCCGCTGCGGGAGACGGTGCACGGGCATCCGTACGACACCCGGCTCATCCCCGTGGTGTTGCGCGGCGACGGTGCCGCGCCGGTGCACTACAACGGCCCGGCGATGCTGCGCGGCATCGCCGCCGCCGACGCGCTCGCGGTCGTACCACCTGGTGGCGCCAAGCAGGGGCAGGAGACGGAACTCCTCGACCTGCCCTGGGCGAGCGCCGGAATCGGGGTGTGTTTCACGTGAAACTTCCGGGTCATGACGCCATAGCCCGCCAGGCGGGCGAACAACTGGTGACCCATCAGGTGAAGCTCCCGAAGAAAGTGGTGGAGCGCCCGATCCGCCAGGTCGCCAAACGACTGGCGATGGCCCTGCTGGTACTGGTCGCGACTGCGTTGATCGTCTATGCCGACCGTGACGGCTACAACGACAACTCCGATGGCTCCGTCGATCTCCTCGACGCGTTCTACTACGCGACGGTCACCCTCTCCACCACCGGATACGGCGACATCACGCCGGTCGGCGACGGTGCCCGGCTCACCAACATCTTCGTCATCACGCCCCTGCGTGCGCTGTTCCTGATCATTCTCGTCGGCACCACGCTGGAGGTGCTCACCGAGCGCACCCGTGAGGAATGGCGCCTGAATCGCTGGAGGTCCACCTTGCGCGACCACACCGTCGTCATCGGCTTCGGCACGAAGGGGCGGTCGGCGATCCAGACCGTGCTGGCGACGGGGCTGCGGAAGGACCAGGTCGTCGTGATCGACCCCAGCAGCACGGTGATCGACGCCGCGACGGCCGACGGCTATGCGGGTGTCATGGGCGACGCGACACGCAGCGAGGTGCTGAAGCGGGCCGAGGTGCACAAGGCCCGGCAGATCATCGTCGCGCCGCAGCGCGACGACACGGCCGTCCTGGTCACCCTCACCGCCCGGCAGCTCAACCGCAGCGCCAAGATCGTGGCGGCGGTGCGCGAGGAGGAGAACGCGCCGCTGCTCAAGCAGTCGGGCGCGGACGCCGTCATCACCAGCGCCAGCGCGGCCGGCCGGCTGCTCGGCCTGTCCGTGCTCAGCCCCGCCGCCGGCATGGTGATGGAGGATCTGATCCAGCAGGGCAGTGGCCTCGACCTCGTCGAACGCCCGGTGGTCAAGGCCGAGGTGGGCCGGGGGCCGCGGGACATGGACGACCTGGTGGTGAGCGTCGTGCGCGGGCACCGGGTGCTCGGTTACGACGACCCGTCCATCGGTACCCTCCAGTTGACGGACCGTCTGATCACGATCGTCCGTGTGACACCGGGTGCGCAGGTCACCCCGGACCTGCGGCCGTTGCCACGGGACTGAGCGGGCCTCACCCGAAGGCCACCGCGGTCAGGGGTAGCGTCGGCGTCATGCATGCGATCACGATTCCCGAACCTGGTGGGCCCGAGGCGCTGGTGTGGGACGAGGTCCCCGATCCGGTGCCCGGCGAGGGCGAGGTGTTGGTCGAGGTGGTGGCCGGCGCCGTCAACCGGGCCGACATCCTGCAGCGGCAGGGCTTCTACAACCCGCCTCCCGGCGCGTCCCCCTATCCCGGCCTGGAGTGCTCCGGCAGGATCGCCGCGCTCGGTCCCGGGGCCTCCGGCTGGGCCGTCGGCGACGAGGTGTGCGCGCTGCTCTCGGGCGGCGGCTATGCGGAGAAGGTCGTCGTCCCGGTCGGGCAGTTGCTGCCGGTCCCCAAGGGCATCGACCTCACGCAGGCCGCTGCGCTGCCCGAGGTGGTCTGCACGGTCTGGTCGAACGTCTTCATGGTCGCCCATCTGCGCCCCGGTGAGACGCTGCTCGTGCACGGCGGCTCCAGCGGCATCGGCACGATGGCCATCCAGCTCGCCAAGGCGGTCGGGGCGAAGGTCGCGGTCACGGCCGGTACCAAGGAGAAGCTCGAACGCTGCGCCGAGCTGGGTGCCGACGTGCTGATCAACTACCGGGAGCAGGACTTCGTCGCCGAGATGGAGCGGGCCACGGACGGTGCGGGCGCCGACGTCATCCTCGACAACATGGGCGCCAAGTATCTGGACCGCAATGTCCGGGCCCTCGCCGTCAACGGCCGTCTCGCGATCATCGGCCTGCAGGGCGGCGCCAAGGGCGAGCTGAACATCGGCGCGCTCCTGAACAAGCGGGCCGCGATCAGCGCGACCTCGCTGCGGGCCCGACCGCTCGCCGAGAAGGCGGCCATCGTCGCGGCCGTGCGCGAGCATGTGTGGCCCCTGATCGCCGCCGGTCACATCCGCCCGGTCGTGGACCGCGAGCTGCCGATGTCCGAGGCCGCCGAGGCTCACCGGGTGGTGGAGGCGAGCGGCCACGTCGGCAAGGTCCTGCTGATCGCGCGGTAGCGCCCGGCGTCCCGGCGCGGCCGGCAGGGCGGGTCTCAGCCCCTGCGTACCCGTAGGGCGACGAACGCCAGGCCCAGCCCCAGCCCGATGAGGACCAGGCCGCTGCCCAGCGGCAGGATCTGCAGAACGGGCTCGGCGGTGGACTCGCCCCCGTGGGCGCCGTTCTGTTCCGCGGGCCGTACCGGGGGCGCGGAGGGAACCAGCCCGGCCTCCTGGGGCGACGCGGAGGACGCCGTGCTCGGGGTCGCGAGGGCGCTGGCGTCGCCGTCCTCGCCGGGATCGTCCGCTTCCTCCTGGGACTCGGTCTCGTCGCCCTCGACCTCCGCGGCGGGCTCCTCCGGCCGCCCCGGCCGCTCGTGCCCCTCACCGGCCCGGCTCCCGGCCCGGGACGGCTCGGGCGAGGCCGCGGCCGAAGCGGAGGCGGTGGGGCCGGAGCCGGCGGCCGAGGCCGACACGGACCCGGAGGCGGCGACCGTGGGGGCGGGCGAGCCCGGGGGCGAGGACTCGGCGCCGTACGAGGGCACGGCGCCGCACGGAACGGCCACCGTACCGAGGACGAACGGCAGCCCCGCGGCTCGGAGAGTGAAACGCAGCCATGGAGTCACAGCGGTGACCTCCTGGAACCCAATCGCCAAGATCGACAGAAATAAGCCTCACATTTATGAAGCATCCCGGCATTCCGGATTCCGCCGACGGGTCTAAACGGTGGATCAGGCCCCACGGGGGGCACCACGGTGATGAGGTGTAGGGGTGCGAGAGAATGGCGGCATGGAGATGCCGAGGAACGAAAGGTCGCCGGAGAATCCCCAGATCCTGGTCCTGGGCCAGGACGGGATGGCGCTCGGTGGCACAGGAGGCGAGGACTCCCGCGAGACGCCGGTGACGGATCAGGTGGAGCAGCCGGCCAAGGTCATGCGGATCGGCAGCATGATCAAGCAGCTGCTGGAGGAGGTGCGTGCCGCTCCGCTGGACGAGGCGAGCCGGGCCCGGCTCAAGGAGATCCACCGCAGCTCGGTGAAGGAGCTGGAGGACGGGCTCGCCCCGGAACTCGTGGAGGAGCTGGAGCGGATCTCGCTGCCGTTCATGGACGACGTGACGCCGAGCGACGCCGAGCTGCGCATCGCGCAGGCTCAGCTGGTCGGCTGGCTGGAGGGGCTCTTCCACGGGATCCAGACGACGCTGTTCGCCCAGCAGATGGCCGCCAGGGCCCAGCTGGAGCAGATGCGCCGCGCCCTCCCGCCGGGCGCGAGCCACGACGGCGACGACCCGCGCGCGGGCGGCCGCACGGGCGGCCCGTACCTGTAGCCCGTACCCGCGAGAGCCCGGCAACCGGCCCGTACACAAGAGGGCCCGGCAAAGGATGCCGGGCCCTCTCTCATGCGCTCGTCGGGCTCAGCCGGTCGGCGGGTTGCCCGTGGAGACGTAGACCTGGATCTCGACGTTCTTCGGGTCGACGTCCGAGTCGGGGGCGGGGAGCTGGTTGATGACCGTGCCATCGCCGTACGTGTTCTCGTCGACCGGCACCGTCTTCACGGTCCAGCCCGCGGCCTGTGCGCAGGCCTTGACCGACTTGATGTACTTGAAGCGGAAGTCGGGGAGCTGGATCTTCTTGGGGTCGTTGTACGACTCCTGCGGCTCCGTGCACTCTGTGGTCTCGATCGTGCGCGACGTGTCCGGCCCGCGGTAGCCCGCCGCGTGGGGCGCCGGGGAGGACGCGCTCGCGCTGCTGCCGCCGCCCCCAGTGTTGTCGTCGCTGCCGTTGTTCAGGACCAGCGCCACGATCAGGCCGACGACCGCGACCAGGGACACCGCGATCGAGCCGATGATCACCGGCTTGTTGCTCTTGGAGCCGCCGGGGGACTGGACCGAGGTCTGGGGCGAGATGGTGTAGGGCGGCGGGGTCGACGGGGCCTGCTGCCCGTACCCGACCGGGGCAGGGGTCTGGTAGCCGCCCTGCTGCGGGTAGCCGTACGCCGGGGACGGTGTCGGGGTGCCGTACGGGTTCGGGGCCGGGGTCGGCTGGTACGGCGTCTGTACGGGACCGGTGGGCGCCGGGGTCGCCTGGTCGACCGGCGGGAACACCGCGGAGCCGACGCCGGCGCCGCTCTGCGCGGGCGTGCCCGGCACGATGCTCGGCGGGGTCGCCTGGACGGAGGCGGCGACGCGCAGGCACTCGTCGCGCATGGTCTCGGCGGACGGGAAACGCTCGTTCGGGTTCTTCTTCAGCGCGCGGGCGACCAGCGCGTCCACGGCCGGCGGCAGCGCGCGGTTGATCGACGAAGGAGCCACCGGCTCCTCCTGCACATGCGCGTAGGCGATGGCCAGCGGGGAGTCCGCGTCGAACGGCAGCCGCCCGGTGACCAGCTGGAACAGCATGATGCCGACCGAGTAGAGGTCGGAGCGGGCGTCCACGCCCCGGCCGAGGGCCTGCTCGGGCGAGAGGTACTGCGGGGTGCCGACGACCATGCCGGTCTGCGTCATGGAGGTGACACCGGACTGCATGGCGCGGGCGATGCCGAAGTCCATCACCTTGACGACGCCGCGCTTGGTCGTCATCACGTTGCCGGGCTTGATGTCGCGGTGGACCAGCCCCATCTCGTGGCTGATCTCCAGGGCCGCCAGCACATCGGCGGTGATCTTCAGCGCCTTGTCGACGGGCATGGCGCCCTGCTGCCGGACGTCCTCGTCGAGGACCGAGCCCAGCGGGCGGCCCTCGATGTACTCCATCACGATGTACGGAGTGGTCATCCCGTCCAGGTCGTCCTCGCCGGTGTCGAAGACGGAGACGATATTGGTGTGCGTGAGCTTCGCCACGGCCTGGGCCTCGCGGCGGAACCGCTCACGGAAGGCCTGCTCACGGCCCAGCTCGGTGTGCAGTGTCTTGATCGCGACTTGGCGGTCGAGCACCGCGTCGTACGCCAGGTGAACCGAGGCCATGCCGCCCTCGCCGAGCAAGTCGCGCAGTTGGTAGCGGCCGCCGGCGAGCGCCCGCCCCGCATACCGGCCGTGTGCGCCGTCCTGGCTCATCTTTCCCTGTCCCCCACTAGGCTCTCAGGCGCCGTCGTTGACCGGTTGTTGTTGATCGAATGTGTCATTCCCGGCCAAGTCTGCCCGAGGGCACTGACACGTCAAGCGCGGTGCCCGTTCCGTGACCGTACGCGAAAGAAGCGTCGCGGAAGCGTTACAGCGGCCGTACGCGCACTCCACAGAATTTGCACGACAGCGCGTGCTACGGGTTTGATGACCGGCCGGTCCGGGGCCGGTCCCTGTGCCCAACGCGGACCGGCGGCTTGCCCGGAGGCTGTAGCGTGGCCGACGGAGACCGTAACAACACCGCGCGCACCGCGGGCAGAAACGACGGCGAGGACTGATGGCACAGACGCAGCGCGCCCAGGGCCCGTCCGACCCCGAGGCGTCCGGCGGCGGCATGTCAGACGCGCCGGAGATGTGGGGCAACGGAGGGCTCGTCGGCGACGGCCGGTACCGGCTGACCCATCGGCTCGGCCGGGGTGGCATGGCGGAGGTGTTCGCGGCCGAGGACGTACGCCTCGGGCGCACGGTCGCGGTCAAGCTGCTGCGCGCCGACCTCGCCGAGGACCCGACCTCCAAGGCCCGCTTCACGCGCGAGGCCCAGTCGGTGGCCGGTCTCAACCACCACGCGATCGTCGCCGTGTACGACTCCGGTGAGGACTTCGTGGGCGGCCAGTCGGTGCCGTACATCGTGATGGAGCTGGTCGAGGGTCGCACCATCCGCGATCTGCTGATCAACGCCGAGGCGCCGGGCCCCGAGCAGGCCCTGATCATCGTCTCCGGTGTCCTGGAGGCGCTGGCCTACTCGCACCAGCACGGCATCGTGCACCGCGACATCAAGCCGGCCAACGTCATCATCACCACCAACGGTGCCGTCAAGGTGATGGACTTCGGCATCGCCCGCGCGCTGCACGGCGCGTCCACGACGATGACGCAGACCGGCATGGTCATGGGCACGCCCCAGTACCTGTCGCCGGAGCAGGCGCTCGGCAAGGCCGTCGACCACCGCTCCGACCTGTACGCGGTGGGCTGCCTGCTGTACGAACTGCTCGCGCTGCGGCCCCCGTTCACGGGCGAGACCCCGCTGTCGGTGGTCTACCAGCACGTGCAGGACATCCCCAAGCCTCCCTCCGAGGTCTCCGAGTCCGTTCCGCCGGAGCTCGACGGCCTGGTCATGCGCTCGCTCGCCAAGGAGCCGGACGACCGCTTCCAGACGGCCGAGGAGATGCGCGGCCTGGTCCAGTACGGCCTGCAGATGCTGTACGACCACGGCGGCCACACCGGCACCTGGAACACCGGGCCGGTGACGATGCACGACGGCCGGCACACCCCGGCCGGAGGCTTCGCCGGCACGACCGCCATGCCGCACCCGGCGCACGCCTCAGGCACCACCCAGATCCCGCAGCCGATCCTGCCCGCCGGGTACGGAAGCGGCGACGACGGCGGCTTCGAGGCGTACGGCAACAAGGGCGGCGGCCGCGGCAAGCTGTGGATCCTCGCCGTCCTCGCGGTGATCGCCATCGTGGCGGGGGTGGCGCTGGCGCTGAAGAACACCGGCAACGGCACCGGTGGCAGCGGCACCACGCAGTCACCCACCACCTCGCAGACCACGAAGCACGAGAAGGCCACCCAGAGCCCGACCGACGAGGCGACGGACCAGCCCACGGACGAGGCCACGGGCGACACCACGGACCCGGGCACCGGTTCCGACTACACGCCCTCGTACACCCCGTCGTACACCCCGTCCGAGAGCCCGACCAGCGAACCGACCGACGAGCCGACCGACCCGACGCCCTCGGACGAGCCGACGGATCCTGGGACCCCGTCGCAGCCGCAGTCCTCGGACCCGGCGACGGACCCGACGGGCAACCCGGGCGCCACGGGCGGGCCTTGAAGGGCACCGGCTGAAACGCCGGCCTTCTGACACGACCGCCACGCGCGCGTGAGAGCCGATCGATGCCTCACGCGCGCGTGCTGCTCGAGGGCTCATTCCACGAACGCGTCGCACACGGCGTCGTACTCCCGCGTCCACCACACCGCGAGCGCCGACGCGGCCGGGAACTGGGGGTCCGCGCGGGTGTCGCCGCGCTCGTAGTGCCAGCGCAGCATCCAGAAGTCGTTGAGCCGCTCCCACCACACGCGGTGCACGGCCGCCGCCAGCTCCGAGGGCGTGGCCCCGGCCGCGCGCCGGTACGCGCGCGCGTACTCCCGCACCTTCGGCAGGTCGAGCGCGCCGGCGGGCCGTACGAAGAAGATCGCGGCGGCCCGTACGGCCTCCTCCGCGCGGGGCTGCACACCGAGCCGGTCCCAGTCGACGATCGCGGCGGGCGCGTCACCCTTGTAGAGCAGGTTGAAGGGGTGGAAGTCCCCGTGCACCCAGCCCACGGAGCCGCCGCGCGGGGGGCGCCGGTCCGCGTGCTGTTCGAGGAGTGCGCGGCGTTCGAGCAGCCGGTGCCGGGCCAGTTCGTCGAAGGCGTCGGCCGGGCGGTGGCGGCTGACGTGGGCGAGCAGTTCGTCGATGAGGGCGAAGGTGTCGGCGGGGTCGGCGCTCTTCACGGGGTGCGGGCCGGCGGCCGGGCGCGTGCGCCCCTTGGGCGGCATCACCCGCTCCAGGGCGGCGTGCACGGCTCCCAGCAGCGCCCCGAGCCGCACGCACTGTCCGGGCGTGAGCTGGCCCCCGTGGCGGTGCCTGCCGTCGATCCAGGGGTGCAGGGCGTAGGCGTGGCCGCCGACGACCGCGACGGTGCGCCCGTCGCGGCCGGGGAGCGGCGGGGCGACGGGGACGCCCAGGTCGGCCAGGCGCTGGGTGGCGCGGTGCCGGCGCTCGATGGCGGCCGGATCGGCGGTGTCGGGGTCGAAGTGGTGCTTGAGGAAGTAGCGGCCGCGGGTGGTGCACAGCCGGTAGCCACGGTTGAGCAGACCCTGCTCGACGGGCTCGCAGGCGAGGGCGGAACCGGCGGCGTACAGACGGAGCAGGGCGCCCAGAGGGGGCGCAAGGGGTACTAGGGGTGGTACACATGAGCGCGGCACGCGCCAGATGTTAGGGCACCCGCGGAGGCGGTGAGCTGGGGCTTGTCACAGGCAGTCGCATTCGTTCACGGTCAGTGCTCGAAGTGTCGCCGACTCTGCCGTTTGCGTGAAATAAGCCGATACAGCCCCTTTTCTGTGCCAGGTCGGTTTCGGACGTCGACTCTTCCCGTGGCCGGGGTGTGCGGGATAACGTGCCGTTGCTCCGGCCTCCTGCAAGGCTGTGACCAGCGACCTTCCCGTCCGCGCCGATTTTACTTGGAAATCCAAGCAAAATCGCAGGTCAGGAGGGGTTTCACAGAAATGTGGAGCACTGGGTAACGTGACGTTTGCAGGGCGCTCGCCGGGGCACCTGTCACGCCTGTTCCCGGCCGAGCGGCACCCACCCCGTGCACGGGTTTCGGAACAGGTGAGCCGCTCTCCCGAGCTCAAAAGAGCAAGGGGGACCCCCAGCTCACCGGCAACCCCGGGGGCCGGATCGACGGAGGAGCACACGTGACCGTGGACAGCAGTGCCGCGAGCAAGCCGCGACGCAGCACCGCAGGCAAGGCCGGCACCACCGGCACCAAGCGCACCACCCGCAGCACTGCGCAGAAGAGCTCCGAACCCGAGCTCGTGCAGCTGCTGACGCCGGAGGGCAAGCGGGTCAAGAACGCCGAGTACGACGGATACGTCGCCGGCATCACCCCGGACGAGCTGCGCGGCCTGTACCGCGACATGGTGCTCACCCGCCGCTTCGACGCCGAGGCCACCTCCCTGCAGCGCCAGGGCGAGCTGGGCCTGTGGGCCTCGCTGCTCGGCCAGGAGGCCGCCCAGATCGGCTCCGGCCGGGCCCTGCGCGACGACGACTACGTCTTCCCGACCTACCGCGAGCACGGCGTGGCCTGGTGCCGCGGGGTCGACCCGACCAACCTGCTCGGCATGTTCCGCGGTGTGAACCACGGCGGCTGGGACCCGAACAGCAACAACTTCCACCTCTACACGATCGTCATCGGCTCCCAGGCGCTGCACGCCACGGGCTACGCGATGGGCATCACCAAGGACGGTGCGGACTCGGCGGTCATCGCCTACTTCGGCGACGGCGCCTCCAGCCAGGGCGACGTGTCCGAGGCCTTCAACTTCGCCGCGGTCTACAACGCTCCCGTCGTGTTCTTCTGCCAGAACAACCAGTGGGCCATCTCCGAGCCGACCGAGAAGCAGACCCGGGTGCCGCTCTACCAGCGCGCGCAGGGCTTCGGCTTCCCGGGCGTGCGGGTCGACGGCAACGACGTGCTGGCCTGCCTCGCGGCCACCCAGTGGGCGCTGGAGCGCGCCCGCGCCGGTGAGGGCCCGACGCTGATCGAGGCGTACACGTACCGCATGGGCGCCCACACCACCTCGGACGACCCCACCCGCTACCGCCACGACGACGAGCGGGCGTCCTGGGAGGCGAAGGACCCGATCCTGCGCCTTCGCCGGTTCCTGGAGTCCGCAAACCACGCGGACGAGGGATTCTTCGCGGAACTCGAAGCGGAGAGCGAAGCGTTGGGCAAACGAGTACGCGAAGTGGTCCGATCCATGCCGGACCCGGACGACTTCGCCATGTTCGAGAACGTGTACGCGGACGGGCACGCGCTCGTCGACGAGGAGCGAGCCCAGTTCGCCGCCTACCAGGCGTCGTTCGCGGACGCAGAGGGGGGCAACTGACATGGCCGAGAAGATGGCGCTCGCCAAGGCGATCAACGAATCCCTGCGCAAGGCCCTGGAGTCCGACCCCAAGGTCCTCGTCATGGGTGAGGACGTCGGCAAGCTCGGCGGAGTCTTCCGTGTGACGGACGGACTGCAGAAGGACTTCGGCGAGAGCCGGGTCATCGACACCCCGCTCGCCGAGTCCGGCATCGTCGGCACCGCGATCGGCCTGGCCCTGCGCGGCTACCGCCCGGTCGTGGAGATCCAGTTCGACGGCTTCGTCTTCCCGGCGTACGACCAGATCGTCACCCAGCTCGCGAAGATGCACGCCCGCTCCCTGGGCAAGGTCAAGATGCCGGTCGTCATCCGCATCCCCTACGGCGGTGGCATCGGCGCGGTCGAGCACCACTCCGAGTCCCCCGAGGCCCTGTTCGCGCACGTGGCGGGCCTGAAGATCGTCAGCCCCTCCAACGCGTCGGACGCCTACTGGATGATGCAGCAGGCCATCCAGAGCGACGACCCGGTGATCTACTTCGAGCCCAAGCGGCGCTACTGGGACAAGGCCGAGGTCAGCACCGAGGCCATCCCGGGTCCGCTGCACAAGGCCCGCGTCGCCCGCGAGGGCACCGACCTGACCCTCGTCGCCTACGGCCCGATGGTGAAGCTCTGCCAGGAGGCCGCCGACGCGGCCGCCGAGGAGGGCAAGTCCCTGGAGGTCGTGGACCTGCGCTCGGTCTCCCCGCTCGACTTCGACACCGTCCAGGCCTCGGTCGAGAAGACCCGCCGCCTGGTCGTGGTCCACGAGGCGCCGGTGTTCTTCGGCTCGGGCGCGGAGATCGCCGCCCGGATCACGGAGCGCTGCTTCTACCACCTGGAGGCCCCTGTGCTCCGGGTGGGCGGCTACCACGCCCCGTATCCGCCGGCGCGCCTGGAGGAGTCGTATCTTCCGGACCTGGACCGGGTGCTCGACGCCGTCGACCGTGCCCTGGCGTACTGAGGAGAGGGTCGTGACGACGATGACGGAAGCGTCCGTACGCGAGTTCAAGATGCCCGACGTGGGCGAGGGGCTCACCGAGGCCGAGATCCTCAAGTGGTATGTGCAGCCGGGCGACAAGGTGACCGACGGCCAGGTGGTGTGCGAGGTCGAGACCGCGAAGGCGGCCGTCGAACTCCCCATCCCCTACGACGGCGTGGTCCGCGAACTGCACTTCCCCGAGGGCACCACGGTGGACGTGGGCACGGCGATCATCGCGGTGGACGTCGCGGGCGGGGCCCCCGCCGAGGCGCCCGCACCGGCTCTGGCCGTGCAGCCCGAGGAGGAGCAGAAGCCGGAGGGCCGCCAGCCGGTGCTGGTCGGCTACGGCGTCGCCGCCTCCTCGACCAAGCGCCGCCCGCGCAAGGGCACCGAGGCCACGGCCCCGGCGGCCGCGCAGGCGGTCCAGACCGAGCTGAACGGCCACGGTCCCGCTCCCGCCGTCGCCCAGCCGCGCCCGCTGGCCAAGCCCCCGGTGCGCAAGCTGGCGAAGGACCTCGGCGTCGACCTGGCCACGGTGGTCCCGTCGGGCCCCGACGGCATCATCACGCGCGAGGACGTGCACGCGGCGGTGTCGGCGGTCACGGCGGTCGCGCCCGCGGCTGTCGAGCCCGTGGTGACGGCACCCGCCGCCGTGACGCCTCCGGCGCCGGCCGTGACGTACGACGGCGCGCGCGAGACCCGTGTCCCGGTCAAGGGCGTCCGCAAGGCGACCGCGCAGGCCATGGTCGGCTCGGCGTTCACGGCGCCGCACGTCACGGAGTTCGTGACGGTGGACGTGACGCGCACGATGCGGCTCGTCGAGGAGATCAAGCGGGCCCCCGAGAAATACGAGATGCAGGGCCTGCGGGTCAACCCGCTGCTGCTGGTCGCCAAGGCCCTGCTGGTCGCCATCAAGCGCCACCCGGACGTCAACGCGTCCTGGGACGAGGCGAACCAGGAGATCGTGCTCAAGCACTACGTCAACCTGGGCATCGCCGCCGCCACCCCGCGTGGCCTGATCGTCCCGAACATCAAGGACGCGCACGCCAAGACGCTGCCGCAGCTCGCGGAGGCCCTCGGCGAGCTGGTCGCGACGGCGCGGGAGGGCAGGACGTCCCCCGCCGCGATGCAGGGCGGCACGGTGACGATCACCAACGTCGGCGTCTTCGGCGTCGACACCGGCACGCCGATCCTGAACTCCGGCGAGTCCGCGATCCTCGCGGTCGGCGCGATCAAGCTCCAGCCGTGGGTCCACAAGGGCAAGGTGAAGCCGCGTCAGGTCACCACCCTGGCGCTGAGCTTCGACCACCGGCTGGTGGACGGCGAGCTGGGCTCCAAGGTGCTGGCCGACGTGGCGGCGATCCTGGAGCAGCCGAAGCGGCTGATCACCTGGGCGTAACCGCCGGCAAACGCAGAAACGCAGAACGGGCCCGTCGTGACGACGACGGGCCCGTTCGCGGTGCCGGTGGGCGTCAGCCCAGCTTGGCGTAGCCGTAGTTGACGAGCTTCTTCACGTCCGACGTGCGGTCGGCCGCCGAGGGGGCGGTCATGACGGCGCCCATGACCGACTTGCCGTTCAGCGTGGCGGCGAAGACGAGGCAGTAGTGGGCTTCGGTGCCCGATCCGGTCTTGATGCCGAGCACGCCGTTCCAGCCGAGCAGGGTGTTGGTGTTGGTCCACGTGCCCATCGTGCGCGTGGCGCCGGAGCTCGTGATCGTCTTCGCCGTGTACGACTTGGTCTTCACGACGGTCTTGAACGTGGTGCTCTTCATCGCGCTGCGGGCGAGCAGCGTCAGGTCCTTCGCCGAGGAGTAGTTGGAGCCGTTGCTGATGCCGTCGAACGAGTCGAAGTGCGTGTTCGTCATGCCGAGGTTCTTGGCCGTCGTGTTCATCTTCGAGATGAACGACTTCACGCGCGCGCTGACCGACGTACCGGAGCCGTACTTGTCGGCGAGGGCCATCGCGGCGTCGCAGCCGGACGGCAGCATCATCCCGTACAGCAGTTGACGGACGGTGACCTTGTCACCGACGATCAGGTGGGCCGACGAAGGGTAGCCCTTGGAGACCATGTAGTCACTGATCGCCTTCTTGATCGTGACCTTGGCGTCAAGGTTCAGGTTCGACTGCGAGAGCACCACCTTGGCGGTCATGATCTTCGTGGTGGAGGCGGTGAGCCGGTGGGTGTTCTCGTACTTCTTGAACAGGGTCGCGCCGGTGGCGCTGTTCATCAGGTACCCGCTCTTGGCGGTGATGGTGGGCGTGGTGACGGCCTGCGCCGGTGCCGCGGTGATGGCTCCGGTGGCGAGCACTGCGCCGGTCGTCACGGCGACGGCTACGGCTCTGCGGAGGCGGATGCCCTTAATGCCGGTAATCAAGTCAAATACCCCGAATGGTGTCGAATGCCCCAGTGGTGCGGCCGAGTTGAGTTGGCAAGTGGAGTGGGGCCGCACGTGTGTGACACGTAAGTAGCACAGAAGGTTGTGTTGTCCCTGAGGGAATTTTTCGGCCCGTCCGCATGATGGACCGCCACCCCCCATGCGTGCGTGTTGTATCTATCCTGTGGGCATGAGTCTGGCCGTCAAGCAGCCCCCCGCCGCCGACCGCGTCTACAGCCATGTCAAGCAGGGTGTCTTGGACCGCCGTTACGAGGGCGGCACGCTGCTCACCGAGGGCGAGCTGGCCGAGGCCGTCGGTGTCTCGCGCACACCGGTGCGCGAGGCGCTGCTGCGGCTCGAGGTGGAAGGACTCATCAAGCTCTACCCGAAGAAGGGCGCCCTGGTGCTGCCCGTCTCCGCGCAGGAGATCGCGGACGTCGTGGAGACCCGGCTGCTGGTGGAGGAGCACGCGGCCCGCAAGGCCGTTCCCACACCGGCGGGTCTGATCGAGCGTCTGGAGGAGCTGCTCGCCCGGCAGAAGGAGCAGGCCGCCGCCGGTGATCTGGCCGCCGCCGCGGTCACCGACCGCTGTTTCCACGCCGAGATCGTGCGCAGCGGCGGCAACGAGATCCTCTCCCGGCTCTACGACCAGCTCCGTGACCGCCAGCTGCGCATGGGCGTCGCCGTCATGCACTCCCACCCCGACCGGATCGCCAAGACGCTCATGGAGCACGAGGAGATCCTCGACGCGCTGCGCTCCGGTGACGCGGAGGGGGCCGTCGGGATCGTGCACCGGCACGTGAGCTGGTTCTCACACCTCGCACGGGGTGAGGTGCGATGAGGAACGCCACCCTTCCGGGTGACCCTCCGGGCGGCCGCCGCGCCGTCGCCGTCTGGGGCATCGGCGTCTCGGTCTACTTCGTCGCCGTCATCTTCCGGACGTCCCTGGGGGTCGCCGGACTGGACGCGGCCGACCGCTTCCAGGTCAACGCCTCGGCCCTGTCCACGTTCTCGATCCTCCAGCTCCTGGTCTACGCCGGCATGCAGATACCCGTGGGCCTGCTCGTCGACCGGCTGGGCACCAAGAAGGTGCTGAGCATCGGGGCCGTGCTCTTCACCGCGGGACAGCTGGGCTTCGCCTTCTCACCGTCGTACGGCATGGCCCTCGCCTCGCGCGCGCTGCTCGGCTGCGGTGACGCGATGACGTTCATCAGCGTGCTGCGCCTGGGCACCCGCTGGTTCCCGGTGCGGCGCGGGCCGCTGGTCGCGCAGCTCGCGGGACTGGTCGGCATGGCGGGCAACCTGGTCTCCACCCTGCTGCTGGCCCGGCTGCTGCACGGCATCGGCTGGACCCCGGCGTTCGCGGGCAGCGCGCTGGCGGGCGCGGTCGTCCTCGTCCTCGTTCTGCTCTTCCTGAAGGACCACCCCGAGGGCCACGAGCCCGAGCCCTTCCCGCACCGGGGCGCGGCCTACGTACGCCGGCAGATCGCCGCGTCCTGGCGGGAGCCGGGCACCCGCCTGGGCCTGTGGGTGCACTTCACCACCCAGTTCCCGGCGATGGTGTTCCTGCTGCTGTGGGGCCTTCCGTTCCTGGTCCAGGCCCAGGGACTGAGCCGCGCCACCGCGGGCGGACTGCTGACCCTGGTCGTCCTGTCGAACATGGTGGTCGGCCTGGTCTACGGCCAGATCGTGGCCCGGCACCACGCGGCGCGGCTGCCGCTTGCCCTGGGCACGGTCGCGGCGACCGCCGTCGTATGGGCCGCGACCCTGCTCTATCCGGCCGACCGGGCGCCGATGTGGCTCCTCGTCGTGCTGTGCTCGGTGCTGGGCGCGTGCGGTCCCGCGTCGATGATCGGCTTCGACTTCGCCCGGCCTGCCAACCCGCCCGAGCGACAGGGCACCGCGTCCGGGATCACCAACATGGGTGGTTTCGTCGCCTCGATGACGACCCTGTTCGCGATCGGCGTCCTGCTGGACGCCACCGGCGACAACTACAGCGTGGCCTTTTCGGCGGTGTTCGTCCTGCAGGCGCTGGGCGTGAGTCAGATCCTGCGGCTGCGCAGCCGGGCGGTGCGGCGGGAGCGGGAACGGCTGGTCGCCAGCCGGGTGGAGACGGTGCACGTCCCCGCGTGAGTCAGCCGGCCGCGGCGACCGGTACGAGGGTGAGATAGACGATGCCCAGGATGCCGCGGTAGGTGAGCCACCGGGCCCGGTGCCGGTCGAGGTCCGCGCGCGTCTCGGCCGCCCGGGGATGGTCCGGATGCCCGGCGAGCCACACCTCGGTGTCCGCCTGGTACGCCGACTCGAACTCCTCCCACTCGTCCAGGCTCGCGGTCTCCATCCACTCGGCTCGGAACCCCGCCTCTACCGCGAGGCCGACGAGCCGGGCCGGGTCGTAGTGCTGGCCCGCCTCGGCCCCGGGCCACATGCCCGCCAGCTCGGCCGGCGTCGGCGGCCGCTCCCAGAAGCCCTCGCCGAGCACCACACGCCCGCCGTCGGAGACCAGCCGCCGCAGCTCGCGCAGGGCCTCCAGGGTGTGCCCGGGGGGCTCGGCGGCGCTCAGGGCATGGCTGGCCCCGAGACACAGCACCAGGTCGGCGGGCCCGCGCTTCGTCCCCTCGGCGGACTCCTCGACGAACTCCACCCGGTCCGCGAGCCCCCGCGCCCCGGCGCTCTGCCGGCCCCGCTCCAGATCCTCGCCGCGCACATCGATCCCGGTCCCACGGGCGTCCGGTACGGCGTCCAGGACGCGGAGCATCAACTCGCCCCAGCCGCAGCCCACGTCGAGCACGCTGCCGGGCCGCAGCCGCGCGAGACGGCCGACCAGCGCGGCCGCGCGGGCCTCGGAGAGCGGGCCGTGGAAGGTCAGCCGGGTCAGGCGGGGCGGTCGGTCGTCGGTCCGGGGCGTGGCCACTGTGTCCGTCATGGCGGGCACGCTAGTTACCGGCAGCGGACCGGCGACACCGAATTATCCGACCGCGGACGGCCGTACCGGTCGACCGCGCGGGCGGCCCTACTGCGTGACCGTGAAGTTCCGCAGGACGGCCGCCGTCAGCTCCGGGTCGCCCTCCGTCTTCACCCGCTCGCCCGCGGCATCCGGTGTCAGACGGCCGCAGGCCAGCCGGACATAGGTCTCCCAGTCCAGGGTGAAGGAGGCGGCGGGGCCGAGTGCGGGGGCCGTCTCCAGGGTGCCGCGGCCCTGGATGTCGACGCGGATGGTGCGCAGGAACTCCACGGGCCCGTACACGTCGAAGACGATCGCCGAACTGCGCGGGGCGTTCGCCCGGTCGGCGACGACGCGGGGCAGCTCGGCGAGCAGCACGTCACGGGTGATGTGCGCGCCCGGGGAGTCGAGGTTGCCCGGCTGCCCCAGGGCCGTGCGCAGATCCTGCTCATGGACCCACACGTCGAAGGCGCGGTTGCGCATGGCCTCCTCAAGTGTGATCTCGGTGCCGAGCGGGCCGCGCACCTTGTGGCCGGGCTCGCGCGACTCGTTCCGCAGCTGGCGGTTGCGGCGGATGATCGTGTACTCCAGCTCGGAGGTCATCTCCGGGGCCGTGTGATGGCGGCGGACGTCGACCTGCATTTCCATGTACCGCTGGTGTTCGTTCGTCACATGGAACAGGTCGCGCGGCAGCGCGTGGATGGGGCGCGGGTCGCCGAGCAGTTCACAGTCCATGCCGATGACATGGGAGACGATGTCGCGGACCGACCATCCGGGGCATGGGGTCCGCCGGTTCCATTCACCCTCGACAAGAGGCTGCACCAGCTCGGATATCGCATCGATGGAGTGGGTCCAGGCGTCGGCGTAGGGCTGGAGGGTGGGATGCAGACTCACGGAACGGGACCCCTCGGCGGTCGGTACACGGGCAGGTTGGGCGGCGGTGCCAGGGACGTGCCTGTCGGCGGGTGTCTTGGAACTCCCCCAGGCTCTCGGCTTTGCTCGAACAGGGGGGACCCCCAAGTTACGCTGCTGTGAGGCACCCCGGCAGTGCTTTCGTGTGACGATCGTAGGCCCGTGTGGACGGCTCGAATGCCAGGACGGTGGTAGTGTGCGCGCCTCGCTGATCCAGATCGCCGTAGATGAGGGCGAATCGGTCGAATCCCGTCGGCGGCGGGTCGCCGCGCTGGTACGGGACCAGGCCGACTCCGATCTCGTCGTGCTGCCCGAGCTGTGGACGACGGGCGCCTTCGCGTACGAGGAGTTCGCTCGCGAGGCCGAGCCGCTCGAAGGCCCGACGTACGAGGTGATGGCGAAGGCCGCGAGCGAGGCGGGTGTCTGGCTGCACGCGGGCTCGATCCCGGAGCGCGACCCCGACGGCCCCCTCTACAACACGTCCCTGGTCTTCTCCCCCTCCGGTGATCTGGTCGCGGCCTACCGCAAGATCCACCGCTTCGGCTTCGACAAGGGCGAGGCCGTCCTGATGGGCGCGGGGCAGGATCTGGTGACGATCCGTCTGCCCGGGACCACCCTTGGCGTGGCCACCTGTTACGACCTCCGTTTCCCCGAACTCTTCCGCGGGCTCGTCGACGCCGGCGCCGAGACGCTGGTGATCCCGGCGGGCTGGCCCGAGCGCCGGCGCGCGCACTGGACGCTGCTGGCCAGGGCGCGGGCGGTCGAGAACCAGGCGTTCGTGCTCGCGTGTGGAACGTCCGGGACCCACGGACGGGTTCCGCAGGCGGGTCACTCGATCGTGGTCGATCCCTGGGGCGACGTGCTGGCGGAGGCGGGAGCCGAGGAGCAGGTGCTCACCGTGGAGTTCGACCCGGGACGGGTGGCGACGATCCGGGAGCAGTTCCCGGCGCTCAAGGACCGGGTGCTGGGGCTGGCGCCCCCGCGCCGCGGCCTCTAGAGCGCGTAGGGAGCGCGTAGGGAGAGGCCGCGGCGGGCGGCGGCTCCTACGTCTCGTCCCGCCCGGCCGGCAGCGGCTGTTCCGCCCAGACGACCTTGCCCTCGGCCGTGTAACGGGTGCCCCAGCGTTCGGCGAACTGGGCCACCAGGAACAGGCCCCGTCCGTCCTCGTCCGTGGTGGACGCGCGGCGCAGATGCGGGGCCGTGCTGCTGCCGTCGGCGACCTCGCAGATCAGGGAGCGGTCGCGGATCAGACGGACGCGGATGGGGCCGTCGGCGTGCCGGATGGCGTTGGTGACCAGCTCGCTGAGGATCAGTTCGGTCGTGAAGGCGGACTCCGCGAGGCCCCAGGCCGCCAGCGTCCGGGCGGCCGAGGCACGGACCCGGCCGACGGCCGACGGTTCGGACGGCACGTCCCAGGCCGCCGTGCTGTCGGCGGCGAGCATCCGCGTACGGGCGACGACCAGGGCCACGTCGTCGCGCGGCCGCTCGGGCACCATGGCCTTCAGCACCGCCCGGCAGGTCGCCTCCGGTGTCCGGCCGGGCTGGGCCAGCGTCTGCCGCAGCAGCTCAAGACCCTCGTCGATGTCACGGTCGTGGTCCTCGACCAGCCCGTCCGTGTACAGCACCAGCGCGCTGCCCTCGGGAAGCTTCAGCCCGGTCATCTCGAACGGGAGGCGGCTGCCCAGGCCCAGCGGAGGCCCGCCGGGGACGTCGAGGAACTCCACGCTGCCGTCGGGACTGACGACGGCGGGCTGGAGATGCCCGGCGCGCGACAGGACGCACTGGCCGGAGCCGGGGTCGTAGACGGCGTACAGACAGGTGGCTCCGGTGACCGGCGGGCCCTCGTCGCCGGCGGCCCCGTCCTCGTCCTGGTCGATACGGGTCACCAGCTCGTCCAGGTGTCCCAGGAGCTCGTCGGGCGGGACGTCCAGGGTGGAGAAGTTGTGCACGGCGGTCCGCAGCCGGCCCATCGTGGCGGCCGCGTGCAGACCGTGGCCGACGACGTCCCCGACGACGAGCGCCACCCGGGCGCCGGGCAGCGGGATGACGTCGAACCAGTCCCCGCCGACCCCGCCCTGGGAGGCCTGCGCGGGCAGATAGCCGTAGGCCACGTCGAGGGCGCTCTGGTCGGGCAGGGCCCGGGGCAGCAGGCTGCGCTGCAGCGTGACGGCCATGGCGTGTTCGCGCGTGTAGCGGCGGGCGTTGTCGATGCTGACGGCGGCGCGCGCCACCAGCTCCTCGGCGAGGGAGACGTCGTCCTGTTCGAAGGACTTGCGCGGGCCGTACCGCCAGAAGGTGGCCACGCCCATGATGACGCCGCGGGCGCGCAGCGGAGCGGCGATCATCGAGTGGATCCCGAACTCCACGAGCCTCTGGGCCCGCTCCGGGTCCTGTGCCTGCCACCCGGAGAACGCGGCCAGGTCCGCCTCCAGCACGGCCACGCCGGTGCCGAAGCCGTTGGCCTGCGGGGTGGCCGGGACGAAGCGGATCAGCCGGCCGGCGCCGTAGAGCGGGCTGTCCTCCCGCACACCGCGGAACGCGACGCGCCGCATGTCCGGGGAACCGTCCCCGGGCTCCCCGCCGCGCAGGACGGGATCGGCCAGGTCGATGGTGACGAAGTCGGCGAACCGGGGTACCACGACGTCCGCCAGTTCCTGGGCGGTGCGGGTCACGTCGAGGCGGGTGCCGACCTCCAGCCCGGCGTCGTACAGCAGTTTGAGGCGCTCCTGGGCCTGGTCCGCCCGGCCGCTGAGGGCCTGCAGCTCGGTGGTGTCCCGCAGGGTCGCGACGCTGCCCGGCGGTCCGCCCTCACGGTCGGTCGGCCGCTGGTTGACGGCCAGCAACCGGCCGCGGGCCAGGTGCACCTCGTCGGTGGCGTCCCGTCCGGAGGTGAACAGCCGGGCCATGTCGCCGCCGATGTCCAGGTCGAGGGCCGGGCGTCCCTCCGCGTCCGCGGGCAGCCCGAGCAGCCGGCGCGCCTCGTCGTTGGCCAGCGCAAGCCTGCCCTCGCCGTCCAGGATCAGCACGCCCTCCCGCACGGAGTGCAGGACGGCGTCGTGATGTTCGTACATCCGGGTCATCTCGGCGGGCTCCAGACCGTGGGTCTGGTTGCGCAGCCGCCTGCTGACCAGGGCGGTGCCGGCGGTGGCGACGGCGAAAGCGACGGCGGCCGCGCCGATGAACACGGGCAGCTGGCGCGCGACGACCCCCGTCACCGCGGAGAGCCTGACCCCGGCGGCGACGAGACCGACGACCTTGCCGTGGGCGTCCTTCACGGGGACGACGGCGCGCACCGAGGGGCCCTGCGTGCCCGTGTAGGTCTCCCGGACGGTCCCGCCCTTCGCGGCGGGGCCGATCGTGCCGACGTAGTGCTTGCCGATCTGGCCGGGGTCGGGGTGCGTGTAGCGGACGCCGTTCTTGCTCATGGCCACGACGAAGTCGACATCGGATGCCTTCCGTGCCGCCTCGGCGCGCGGCTCCAGCACCGCGCTCGGGTCCGGACCCTGCATCGCCGCCGCGATGCCCGGCGAGTGCGCGAAGGTCTGGGCGACCGCGAGCGAGCGGTTGCGGGCCTCTCGTCCGCTGTCAGACCGCACCTGCAGCAGGACGGCGGCCACCGCGGCGACGACGAGGAGCACCACGATCGCCGCCTGAAGGACGAAGACCTGCTGGGCGACGGTGCGTGCGCTCAGCACCGAACGCAGGCGGCCGGGAAATCCCGCCATGCCTCTTTTCTAACACCGTTCCGCGGACCGGACACCGCGGCCGTCAGTCCGCCGCCCGCTCCTTCTCCGCGAGGTGGATCACGCACACGGCCACCGCGATCAGCAGCGCCGGGTCCGCGTCGTCCCGTACGACGTCGACGCCGTATGTCTCCCGGACGTGCAGCCAACGCCGGGAGATCACCGCGAGCAGCTCGCCGTCGTACTCGATGGCGAACTCACGGTCGAGGATCTTGCCGCTGACGTCCAGTTCCGTGCCGTCGGCCAGGGACACGCGGTAGTGGTTGCGAAGAAGGGAGAGCCGCTTGCGCCGAATGGTCGCCAGCGGCTCGCCGGCGCGCTGGACGAGCATGGTGTCGCGCAGCGAGAACACCTTCCGATGGATGTCGATCAGGACGCGCCCGTGCGTGTCCTTCAGCTCGAAGGTGTCGCGCAGCCGCATGGCCTTGCCGTCGACGAGGAAGACCTTGTCGCCGTGCTCGTCCTCGATCCAGTAGTCGTCACCGATGCCCAGGAGCCGGTCGCGTACGAGGAGTCTCATACGGTGACCGGTTCCCGGGAGCGGGCCGGTCATCACGGACGGGACCCGAAACGGCGGCGGTAGGCCGACGGGCTCAACCCCGTCTCGCGCCGCAGGCGTGCTCGCAGGTTGGCCGCCGTGCCGAGGCCGCTGCGGGACGCGACCACGTCCAGTCGTTCCTCTCCCCGCTCGATCAGACGGCAGGCCAGCGCGACGCGCTCCCCGGTCAGCCAGGCCAGCGGGGTGGTGCCCAGCTGGGTGCGGAAGCGGCGGTGGAGCGTGGCGGGGGAGAGCGCCGCGCGGGCCGCCAGGTCCGCCACCGTCAGTGGCTCGGCCAGCCGCTCCAGTGCCCAGGCCAGCAGCGGGCCGAGCGACGCGTCGGGGACCGCGGGGACCGGGCGCTCCACGAACTGTTGCTGGCCGCCGTCCCGGTGGGAGGCGAAGACGAGGCGCCGGGAGACCGCGTTGGCGATCTCGGCGCCGTGGTCCCGGCGCCAGATGTGCAGCCCCAGGTCGAGCGCGGCGGCGCTGCCCGCGGCGGTCAGGAGGTCGCCCTCGTCCACGAAGAGCACGTCCGGCTCCAGCCGTACCTTCGGGTGCAGCTTCCGGAAGGAGTCGGCCCACAGCCAGTGGGTGGTGGCCCGTCGGCCGTCGAGCAGCCCCGCCTCGGCGAGCGCGAAGCTGCCCGTGCAGAAGCTGACGACACGGGCGCCCCGGGCGTGTGTGCGCCGGATCGCGTCCAGGACCTCGGGCCCGCGCGGTACGACGTTGTCCGGGCGGCCGGGCACGACCAGGGTGTCCGCCTCGTCCACCGCCTCCAGGCCGGGCACCGCCGTCAGAGTGAAGAAGCCGTGGTTCATCCGCACGTCGGGCGTCGGCGCGCACAGCGTCACCTCGTACAGCGGCCGGGGCAGTCCCAGCTCGGGGCGTGGCAGCCCGAACAGTTCGGTGGCGACACCGACCTCGAACGGGTTCGTGCCCCCGTCGACGATCACGGCGACCCGATGGGGCCGCACCGGCTGAGAGGATCCTTGCGGCATATGCGATTTCTAGCACTCGTGCGACCGTGACGGCACCCCGCACGATGAGCCCATGGCATCCCACGAACCGGTCTCCCTGGCAGCGGCCCTCGCCTCCTTCGCCGAGCGGTGGAGCCCCCGCATCGTCACCACCGTCAACGACTACGACGTACGCGTGGCGAAGGTCGAGGGCGAGCACGTCTGGCACGTACACGATCACACCGACGAGTTCTTCCTGGTCCTCGGCGGCGAGCTGCACATCGCGCTCAGGGAACCGGCCGGCGAGCGCACGGTCGTCCTCCCCAGGGGCTCGGTGTTCACCGTCCCGCGCGGCACCGAGCACAAGCCCTCCGCCCCCGGGCCCGCCGAGATCCTGGTCTTCGAGCCCACCGGCACCCTCTCGGTGGGCGACCGGCACGACGAGGTCCCCGGGCACGTGGACGCGACCACCGGACACGCCCTGTCCTGACCGGGTCGCGGAATTCTCCGGGACGGGGGGTGTCCCGCAGTTGAACTTCCGGTGCGTGCAAGGAAGTTGCCCAACCTGACGCATCGGCCCCGAGTCGAACGCTGCGTAAGTCGCCAAGATTCCGCACGTTCCTCCCGGAGGTTCCGCCATGCCCTCTCGTCCCGCCCGCCGCAGGCCGACACGCGTCGTCCCGGCACTGACGCTGGCCCTCGGCGCCGCCCTGGCCGTCCCGTTCGCCCTGACCGGCCCGGCCGACGCCGCGACGGCGCCCGCCACCGCCTCGGTCAACCAGTACGACTGGCAGCTCACCTACAAGGCCGCCGCCGGCCAGACCAACAAGGCCACCGTCACCGCCGCGCTCACCGCGGACCGCACGGGCATCACCTACGTGATCGACGACGTGGTCCCGATCAGCGCGGGCCACGACTGCGCGTACCCCGACAGCGCGGACCACACCAAGGTCTCCTGCACCGTCACCAACGTGGACAGCCAGGACCCGTACGCCGCCCTGGTCATGAACCTCGGCGACGCCAACGACACGGTCGCGTACAAGAACTCCACCGACCAGATCTACTACTACGCCGAGATCTCCCTGGGCGCCGGCAACGACCGGCTGACCGACTCCGGCCGCCTCGACGGCGCCTACGTCTCGGGCGACGCGGGCAACGACACCATCACGGTGGGCGCCGAGGGCCTGGCCTGGGGCGGTGACGGCAAGGACACGATCTACGCGAGCGGCGGCGACAACATCGTGCAGGGCGGCAAGGGCGACGACGAACTGTACGGCGGCGCCGGCGCCCAGTACCTGTCCGGCGACGACGGCAACGACAAGCTCTACGGCGGCACCGGAAACGACAGCCTGTACGGCGGCAAGGGCAACGACGTCCTGTACGGAAACAGCGGAAACGACAAGCTCTACGGCAACAGCGGCAACGACAAGCTGTACGGCGGCCCCGGCCGGGACACGCTGTCCGGCGGGCCCGGCAGGAACGTGGTCCACCAGGACTGACGAGGCCGCGGTGGGGGCTGGGTGCGGACGGATGTCACGGCGTGCCGCGCGAATGGCACCCTTGGACGCATGACCGATTCCGCACCCCGTCGTGCCCGTGTCCGTGCCCCCGAACTGATCGGCAAGGGCGGCTGGCTGAACACGGGAGACAGGCAGTACACCCTCGCCGACCTGCGAGGACGCATCGTCGTCCTGGATTTTTGGACGTTCTGCTGCATCAACTGTCTGCACGTCCTCGACGAACTGCGCGAACTTGAGGAGAAGCACCGGGACACGGTCGTGATCATCGGCGTGCACTCGCCGAAGTTCGTGCACGAGGCCGAGCATCAGGCGGTCGTGGACGCGGTGGAGCGGTACGGCGTCGAGCATCCGGTGCTCGACGACCCCGAGCTCGCCACCTGGAAGCAGTACGCCGTGCGTGCCTGGCCGACGCTCGTCGTGATCGACCCCGAGGGGTACGTCGTCGCGCAGCACGCCGGTGAGGGGCATGCGCACGCCATCGAGCGGCTGGTGGAGGAGCTGGAGGCCGAGCACGGGGCGAAGGGGACGCTGCGGCGCGGGGACGGGCCGTACGTGGCGCCGGAGCCGGAGCCGACCGTGCTGCGCTTCCCCGGCAAGGCGCTGCTGCTGCCGTCCGGGAACTTCCTGGTCAGCGACACCACCCGGCATCAGCTGGTGGAGCTGGAGGCGGACGGGGAGACGGTCGTGCGGCGGATCGGCTCCGGTGCGCGCGGCTTCGTGGACGGTGCGGCGGGGACGGCCTCCTTCAGCGAGCCGCAGGGCCTCGCCCTCTTCGAGGACGGGGCGTCCGTGGTCGTCGCGGACACCGTCAACCACGCCCTGCGGCGACTGGACCTCGGCACGGGCCAGGTGACCACGCTCGCGGGCACCGGCCGGCAGTGGTGGCAGGGGTCGCCGACCTTCGGACCGGCCCGTGAGATCGACCTCTCCTCCCCCTGGGACGTGGCCGTCTTCGACGGCAGGGTGTGGATCGCCATGGCCGGTGTGCACCAGCTGTGGGCGTACGACCCGGTCGAGAACACCGTGGCGGTGGCGGCGGGGACCACCAACGAGGGGCTGGTCGACGGACCGGTCACGGAGGCCTGGTTCGCCCAGCCCTCCGGTCTCGCGGCGAGTGCCGACCGGCTCTGGCTGGCCGACTCCGAGACCTCCGCGCTGCGCTGGGTGGACCTCGACGGTCGGGTCCACACCGCCGTCGGCACCGGGCTGTTCGACTTCGGCCACCGTGACGGCGCCGCCGAACAGGCGCTGCTTCAGCATCCGTTGGGGGTGACGGCGCTGCCCGACGGTTCCGTGGCCGTCGCCGACACCTACAACCACGCCCTGCGCCGCTACGACCCCGCGACCGGCGAAGTGACCACCCTGGCCACCGACTTGAGGGAGCCGAGCGATGCCGTCCTCGTCGGCGACGACATCGTGGTTGTCGAGTCGGCCCGCCACCGTCTGACCCGGCTGCGGCTCCCGGAGGAGGCGGTGCGGGTGGCGGCCGTCGCCCACCGCACCCAGCGCGCGGCGACCGAAGTCGCCCCGGGCAGGCTGCGGTTGGACGTGATCTTCCAGGCCCCGGCCGGCCAGAAGCTGGACACCCGGTACGGCCCCTCGACCCGCCTCCTGGTCTCCTCCACCCCGTCCGGGCTGCTGCTGAAGGGCGAGGGCGCGGACACCGACCTCTCCCGCACCCTGGAGCTCGATCCGGCGGTGGCGGAGGGAGTCCTGCACGTCTCGGCGATGGCGGCATCGTGCGACGACGACCCTTCCAACGAGTACCCCGCCTGCCATGTCCACCAGCAGGACTGGGGCGTACCGGTCCGCCTCACCGAGGGCGGTGCGGACCGCCTTCCCCTGGTCCTCGCGGGAATGGACGACGCGGGGACGGACGACGCTCAGATGCCGTAGCCGTCGCCGTAGCCGTCACGGTGGTGGTGCCGCTCCTCCTCGACGACCGACGCCGGGGGCGGCACCACGATCCTCCTGCGCCGGGCGATGCTGGTGAACGTGGTGACCCCGATCAGTCCGACGGCCATCAGGATGAGTCCGACCAGGTCGAGGTCGACCCCCTTCATGTGCCAGTCGGTCGCGAACGTGAGGATCGCGCCCGCGGCGATGAGGATGATGCATCCGCCTAGGCCCATGGGTGTCTCCTCCCCTTGCGATCCGGTGGTTCCGGTCGGGGGTCGGGTACCCGGGACCCCGGTGCTCATGCCCGGGGTGCAGGGGCGGGCCTACTGCTGCAGGAACGCCACCAGCGCGTTCGCCAGCAGGAACGGGTCGTCCGCGCCGCACAGTTCGCGGGCGCTGTGCATCGACAGGATCGCCGCGCCGATGTCGACGGTCCGGATGCCGTGGCGGGCCGCGGTGATCGGGCCGATGGTGGTGCCGCAGGGCATGGCGTTGTTGGAGACGAAGGTCTGGAAGGGGACGCCCGCCCGCTCGCAGGCGGCGGCGAAGACCGCGCGGCCCGAACCGTCCGTGGCGTAGCGGTTGTTGACGTTCACCTTCAGGATCGGTCCGCCGTTGACCCGCGGGCGGTGCGTCGGGTCGTGCCGCTCCGCGTAGTTGGGGTGGACCGCGTGGCCCGTGTCGGAGGACAGACAGACGGTGCCGGCGAAGGAGCGAGCCCGGTCCTCGTACGACCCGCCGCGCGCGAACACCGAACGCTCCAGGACGTTGCCCAGCAGCGGCCCGTCCGCGCCGGTGTCCGACTGCGAGCCGTTCTCCTCGTGGTCGAAGGCGGCCAGCACGGGGATGTGGGGGAGGGCCCGCTCGGAGCAGGCCACGGCCGCCAGGGCCGCCGCGCCCGCGTGCACCGACAGCAGGTTGTCCATCCGGGGACCGGCGACCAGCTCCTTGTCGCGGCCCAGGTAGGCGGCCGGCTCCACGGAGTGCGTCATGAGGTCCCAGCCGGCCACGTCGCCCGCAGGCAGTCCGCACTCCTCTTCGAGGAAGGCGATCAGGTCGCCGTCGCGCACATCGCCGCTCAGGCCCCAGACCGGCTGCAGATGCCGCTGCTTGTCGAGCTTGAGCCCCTCGGTCGACACCGACCGGTCCAGGTGGATGGCCAGCTGGGGCACCCGCAGCAGGGGCCGGTCCACGTTCACCAGGCGGGTCGAGCCGTCCCGCAGGGTGAGCCGCCCGGCCAGGCCCAGGTCCCGGTCGAGCCAGGAGTTGAGCAGCGGTCCGCCGTAGATCTCCACGGCGACCTGGCGCCAGCCGTGCGCCCCGCTGTCCGGCTGCGGCTTGACCCGCAGGTTCGGCGAGTCGGTGTGCGCGCCGACGATCCGGAACGGCGTGTGGGGCGCGGCGCCCTCGGGGACGTACCAGGCCACGATCGCGCCGCCGCGCAGCACGAACCTGCCGCCGCTCGTCCCGTCCCACGCGTCCGTCTCCACGACCTGCCGGAAGCCGGCCTTCTCCAGCCGCTCGGCGGTGTTCGCCACGGCGTGGTAGGGCGACGGGCTCGCCGCGAGGAAGGACATGAGGTCATCGGTGTGGCCGCGGTCGAAGCGGGCTGGTTCGCTCATGGGGTTCACCTTAACGACGGGCGAGGGCCCGCTCCCCCTTACCGGGAACGGGCCCACGCAGGAAACCTGTGGCAGTGGCGGCCGGGACTAGAAGGCCGCCTCGTCCAGCTCCATGAGGTCCAGGTCGACGCCCTCGGACACCTTGCGGGCCAGGGTGACGCCGGGCAGGACGTTGGCCGCGAAGAACTTCGCCGCCGCGATCTTGCCGGTGTAGAACGCCTTGTCCTTGGCGGAGGCCGTCTCCAGCTTCTCGGCGGCGACCGCGGCACCCTTCAGCAGCAGGTAGCCGACGACCACGTCACCGGAGGCCAGCAGCAGGCGGGTGGTGTTCAGGCCCACCTTGTAGATGTTCTTGACGTCCTGCTCGGTGGCCGCGAGGTCGGTCAGCATCACGCCGACGATGGCCTCCAGCTCGACGGCCGCCTTCGCGAGGTGCTCGCGGGCGCCGGCCAGCTCCTCGCCGCCGGTGCCGAGAGCCAGGAACTTCTTGATGTCCTCCGCGAGAGAGTTCAGCGCGGCGCCCTGGTTGCGGACGATCTTCCGGAAGAAGTAGTCCTGGCCCTGGATCGCGGTCGTGCCCTCGTAGAGGGTGTCGATCTTGGCGTCGCGGATGTACTGCTCGATCGGGTACTCCTGCAGGAAGCCGGAGCCGCCGAAGGTCTGCAGCGACTGGGCGAGCTGCTCGTAGCCCTTCTCGGAGCCGTAGCCCTTGACGATCGGCAGGAGCAGGTCGTTGAGCGCGTGCTCGGCCTTGGAGTCCTCGCCGTTCGCCTCCTTGACCGCGATGGCGTCCTGGACGGAGGCGGTGTAGAGGACGAGGGCGCGCATGCCCTCCGCGTACGCCTTCTGTGTCATCAGCGAGCGGCGCACGTCGGGGTGGTGCGTGATGGTGACCTTGGGCGCGGCCTTGTCCATGAAGTTGGCCAGGTCGGGACCCTGGACGCGCTCCTTGGCGTACTCAAGGGCGTTGAGGTAGCCGGTGGACAGCGTGGAGATCGCCTTCGTGCCGACCATCATGCGGGCGAACTCGATGATGCGGAACATCTGGCGGATGCCGTCGTGCTTGTCGCCGATCAGCCAGCCCTTGGCCGGGTGACGGTCGCCGAAGGTCATCTCGCAGGTGTTGGAGGCCTTCAGGCCCATCTTGTGCTCGACGTTGGTGGCGTAGACGCCGTTGCGCTCGCCCAGCTCGCCGGTCTCGAAGTCGAACAGGTACTTCGGGACGAGGAAGAGGGACAGGCCCTTGGTGCCGGGGCCGGCGCCCTCGGGGCGGGCGAGGACGTAGTGGAGGATGTTCTCCTCCATGTCGTGCTCACCGGACGTGATGAAGCGCTTGACGCCCTCGATGTGCCAGGAGCCGTCCTCCTGCTGGATCGCCTTGGTGCGGCCGGCGCCGACGTCGGAGCCCGCGTCGGGCTCGGTGAGCACCATGGTCGAACCCCAGGTCCGCTCCACGGCGATCTGCGCGATCTTCTTCTGTACGTCGTTGCCCTCGTCGTAGAGGATGCCGGCGAACGCCGGGCCGGAGGAGTACATCCACACGGCCGGGTTCGAGCCGAGGATCAGCTCTGCGTACGCCCAGATCAGGGACGGGGGAGCCGTCGTGCCGCCGATGCCCTCGGGCAGACCCAGGCGCCAGTACTCGGAGTCCATGAAGGCCTTGTAGCTCTTCTTGAAGGACGCCGGGACGGGCGCGGTGTTGGTCTCCGGGTCGAAGACCGGCGGGTTGCGGTCCGCGTCCGTGAAGGACGCGGCCAGCTCGTTCTCCGCGAGGCGCGTCAGCTCCTCCAGGACGCTCTTGGCGGTGTCCGTGTCCATCTCACCGAACGGGCCGGTGCCGTACAGCTTGTCGCGCCCGAGTACTTCGAACAGGTTGAACTCGATGTCGCGTAGGTTCGACTTGTAGTGCCCCATGGGTGACGGCTCCGTATCGGACTCGGCGAGGCACTGTCTCCTCGCAACTGGTTCACGTACCAACAAGTAGCTACGATGATGCTACCCGTCGGTAATAAGAAGCAACCCCTGCCCGTCCAAGTGTGAGAAGGGTCTACATAAGAACGCTGGGGAACGGCTCAAGAAGGCTTGACGGGCCTTCGGCGACCCCGGTGGGGTCGGTAGGCTAACGCCCATGTACGGCTACGACCAGAACGTGGGTGCGCAGTACACCACGCCGCAGCAGCAGATGCCCGGCGGTCCCGGCGGGTACGGCCAGCAGGCGCCGCTCTACCCGGAGCCGTCGCCGCCGTCGCTCGCGGACGCCGTGCGTGCCTTCACCACCGGTCAGCTGGCCGCGGAGGACTTCCAGCAGGTGTTCGCCACGTCCAAGGTCTACTGCCCGCGCGGCGACAACCCGGGCTTCCTCGCCCTGCACAACACCCAGCAGCCGGTGATCCCGATGTTCACCTCGCTCAAGGAACTGCGCCGGTACGCGGGCAAGGAGTCCAAGTACTTCGTGATCACCGGCGCCGAGGTGATCGACCTGCTGCCGACCGGGTACGGCTTCGTCCTGGACATGGAGGGCGAGCACCGGATGGTCTTCGACGCGAAGGCGGTCGAGCAGATGGTGGACTTCGCGATGCGCCGGATGTACGGCGGCTGAACCGTCCCCTCCGCCCACGGGTCGGCCCTACTGTGCCCGCGTGACCCCACCCGACACCTCGCCGCCGACCCTCCACGGCCGGCGGCGTTCTGCTGCCCGACTCCGCCGCGGCGTAATGCTGTTGCCCGGCCCGGCGACCCACTCCCTCGTCGCCCGCAGCGCACCGGGGCGGCGCGGGTGACCGTCGAGCCGGTGGAGCGCCCGGGGCCGGAACCGAGGAACGTGGCCCTCGCGGTGCTGGGTGTCCTCTATCTACTGGTCGCCGCCGCGTCGGTGGCCCGCGGCGCGGGGGAGCGGGCCACCGTCTCCCGGGCGGTGGGCGTCCCCTGTGTCCTGGCGCCCGGCGTCGCCGCCGTGGTGGCAGGCCTGCGCATGCTGCGCGACACCGTCGTGCCGCGGGCCCGGGGGATCGCGGTCGAGGGGCGGCTGGAGCTCTCCTACGACGTCGGAACCGGCGAGGACGCGGCCACGCACCATGTCTACTCCTGCGTCGACGCCCGCGGTGAGCGGCGCGAGCGCGGCGGCCCGGAGGGCGGCCCGAGCGAGGTCGAGATCGTGTACGACCCCGAGGATCCGGACGGCACCACCCTGCTCGGCCTCTCCCTGGTGGGGCCGGCGACGGCAGCCCTGTTCGACTGACCGGCGCCCGGCGAGGCCCGGAGGGAATGTCCTCCGGGCTTTCCCTGTTGGGGGTGGCAGAAAGTTCAACGCTCAACTAAAGTGGGCGCACAAGGAGGTACCGACCAATGCCTGCAGTGACCGTCGAGAACCCGCTGACCCTGCCCCGTGTGGCCGCGCCGGGCGACGCCGTCGCCCGTCCCGTGCTGGCCGTGACGACCGCACCGAGCGGATTCGAGGGCGAGGGCTTCCCGGTGCGCCGGGCGTTCGCCGGAGTCAACTACCGCTACCTCGACCCGTTCATCATGATGGACCAGATGGGCGAGGTGGAGTACGCGCCGGGCGAGCCCAAGGGCACCCCGTGGCACCCGCACCGGGGCTTCGAAACCGTCACCTACATCATCGACGGCACCTTCGACCACCAGGACAGCCACGGCGGTGGCGGCACCATCACCAACGGCGACACCCAGTGGATGACCGCCGGTTCGGGCCTGCTCCACATCGAGGCCCCGCCGGAGTCGCTGGTCATGTCCGGCGGACTCTTCCACGGCCTGCAGCTGTGGGTGAACCTCCCGGCCAAGGACAAGATGATGGCCCCCCGTTACCAGGACATCCGCGGCGGCAGCGTCCAACTGCTCACCTCCCCCGACGGTGGCGCGCTGCTCCGTGTCATCGCCGGTGAGCTGGACGGCCACACCGGTCCCGGTATCACCCACACCCCGATCACGATGATCCACGCGACCCTCGCCGCGGGCGCGGAGATCACCCTGCCCTGGCGCGAGGACTTCAACGCCCTCGCGTACGTCCTGGCCGGGCGCGGCTCCGTCGGTGCCGACCGCCGTCCGGTCCAGCTGGGCCAGACCGCCGTCTTCGGCAACGGCTCCTCGCTGACCGTCCGCGCGGACGAGAAGCAGGACTCCCACACGCCGGACCTGGAGATCGTCCTGCTCGGCGGGCAGCCCATCCGTGAGCCCATGGCCCACTACGGCCCCTTCGTCATGAACACCCGTGAGGAACTCCAGCAGGCCTTCGAGGACTTCCAGAAGGGCCGGCTCGGAACGATCCCGGCCGTTCACGGCATGACCGAGAGCGGACCGCAGGCCTGAGCCCGAGTCCGGCGAAAGCCCCGTCCGTCAACGGCGCCGGACGGGGCTTTCGCCGTACCGCGTCACCCGGCCGGGCCCTAGCACAGGACAGCCCGGCCGCGCGCATGATCGGCTGGGTGCGTGCAGCTTCTGCCCGACCCCGTTCGCCGACTCGCCGCCTGGTGCGTGGTGATCCTGCTCGTCTACGGGGTCGGGTACGTCGGGGTCCGGCTGTGCACCACGTTCCGTACGGCCGTCACGCCCGTGCTGCTCGCGCTGCTCGGGACCGCGCTGCTCGGGCCGCTGTACCGGCGGCTCGTCCGGGCCGGGGTACAGCGCTCACTGGCCGCCGGGCTCACCTGTGTGGCAGTCGCGGCCGTCATCGGCGGGGCCGTCTACATCGTGGTCGCCGCGCTGATCGACACCGGGGGCCAGATCATCTCCTCGCTGCGGGCCGCCGCGAGGTCCGTCGCCGAGCACTTCGGGGCCGCCGGGACCTCGCTGGACGACCTCGCCGAGAACGCCAGGAACCTGCTGGCCAAGTTCGGTGGGACGGCCGCCTCCAACGTCATCAGCGGGGTCAGCGTCGTCGGCGAGAGCATCGCCATGGCCGTACTGGCGCTGCTGCTCGTCTTCTTCTTCCTTCGCGACTCCCACCAGGCCGCCGAGAGCCTGCGGTCCCTCGCCCCGCGCGGCACCGGCGACACCCTGGAGGCCATGGCGCGGCGGGCCTTCGCGGCCGTCGAGGGCTTCATGCGCGGCACCACCCTCATCGCGCTCATCGACGCCACCTGCATCACCATCGGGCTGCTGATCCTTCAGGTGCCGGGCGCGCCGGGCCTCGGTGCGCTCGTCTTCGTCGGCGCCTACATCCCCTACCTCGGCGCCTTTCTCTCCGGCGCGGTGGCCGTGCTGGTCGCGCTCGCCGACCGGGGGTTCGTGATCGCGCTGTGGGCCCTCGGGGTCGTCGTCGCCGTGCAGGTGCTGGAGGGCCATGTGCTCCAGCCGGTGATCCAGAGCCGGACCGTGCAGATGCATCCCGCGGTGGTGATGCTCGCGATCACGGCCGGGGCGTCCGTCGCGGGCATCGTCGGAATGCTGCTGGCCGTACCGCTCACCGCGGCCGCCTTCGGGGTCGTGCACGAGCTGCGGAGCCGGTACGCCACCCAGTAGCCACCGTTCCGACCAGGTCACCGCTTCTCGTACAGCTCGAACCAGATGCTCTTCCCCTCGCCCCGCGGATCCACCCCCCACGCGTCCGCGAGCAGTTCCATCAGCACCAGACCGCGCCCGGAGGAGGCCAGCTCCCCGGGGCTTCGCTTGTGCGGGAGGTCGTCCCCGGCGTCGGTGACCTCGGCCCGCAGCCGTCGCTCGCCCGTCTCCCCGGTGACCTCGGCGAGCAGCAGGGCGTCGGCGTCGGTGTGCACGAGGACGTTGGTGAGCATCTCCGACACCAGCAGCACCGCGGTGTCCACCTGCTCGTCGGAGGTCCAGTCGTGCAGCAGCCCACGCACATGCTCGCGGGCCTCGGCGATCCGCTCCGGCTCGTCCTGCGCCACCGACAGCAGGGTGCGCCGGACCGTGGGCCCGACGAGCATCGTGCCGCCGTAGCCGTCGCCCTCCCCCGGCCTGCCCAGCAGCAGCACGGCTATGTCGTCCTCACGGCGGTCGGCCAGCGGCCCCGGAGTCTGGTGCGAGGACGGTCCGTGCACCGCCTGCACCAGGGCGTCCGCGAGCGACTCCAGGCCGCCCTCGTGGTCCTCCAGGACGGCGCGGAGGCGGTGCCAGCCGCTCTCCAGGTCATGACCGCCGGTCTCGATCAGCCCGTCGGTGCAGATCATCATGGTCTCGCCGGGCTCCAGCGCGAACCGTGTCGTCGGGTAGTCGGCGTCCGGGTCGATGCCCAGCGGCAGACCGCCCGCCGTCGGCCGCATCATCACGGTGCCGTCCGCCATCCGGATCGCCGGGTCCGGATGCCCGGCGCGGGCGATCTCCAGGACGCCGGACACCGGGTCGACCTCCACATACAGGCAGGTCGCGAAGCGCGGGTCGGCGTCGTCACCGGCGCTGTCGTCGACACCGTGCAGGGCGCCGTCGTTGACGCCGTGCAGAAAGCGGGAGGCCCGGGAGAGGACCGCGTCGGGGCGGTGGCCCTCGGAGGCATAGGCGCGCAGCGAGATCCGCAGCTGGCCCATCAGACCGGCGGCCCGTACGTCATGTCCCTGGACGTCACCGATGACCAGCGCGAACCGGCTGCCGGGCAGCGGGATCATGTCGTACCAGTCGCCGCCGACCTGGAGCCCGCCGCCGGTGGGGATGTAGCGGGCGGCCACGCCCATGCCGGGGACCTCGGGGCCCAGCGTGGGCAGCATGGAGCGTTGCAGCCCGTCGGTCAGTTCGCGCTGGGACTCGGCGGCTCCGGCCCGGGACAGGGCCTGGGCGAGCATGCGGGCCACCGTCGTGAGCACCGAGCGCTCGTCCGGGGTGAAGGCGACCGGATAGGCGAAGGCCGCCAGCCAGGCGCCCATCGTGCGGCCGGCGGCCGTCAGCGGCAGGAACGCCCAGGACTGCCGGCCGAAGTGCCGGGCGAGCGGCCAGGTCACCGGGTAGCGGGTCTTGTACTGCTCGGGGGAGGACAGATAGACCGCACGGCCGGTCCGGACCACCTCGGCGGCCGGGTATTCCGTCTCCAGCGGGATATCGGTGAAGGGAGCCTCGTCGCCCGGCTGATGCCCGTGCGGCCCGTGATGGCCGATGACCGTCAGCCGGTCGCCCTGCACCCCGAAGACAGCCAGCCCGTCCGGCGAGAACCCCGGCATCGACAGCCCCGCCGCGACCCGCAGCACCTCCGACGTCGACCGTGCCTCGGCCAGCGCCCGGCCCGCGTCCAGCAGGAACGCCTCCCGGGAGCGGCGCCAGTCACCGGTGACGGGGGTCTGCGCCGCGGTGCCCGGCGTCGGTTCGGTGACCTCCTGCAGGGTGCCCGTCACCCGGTACACGCGCTCCTTGCGGTCGTACACCGGTCTGAAGCGGCTGCGTACCGTGCGTACGATCCGGCCCTGGTCGTCCATGATCCGCAGCCGTACCTCGGCCAGCGTGCCCTCGTCGGAGGCGAGCCGGATGATGCTGGTGTTCTCGTTCCAGTCGACGGGATGGAAACGGGCGCGCGCCCGGGCCTCGGTGAGAGTGGTCGTCTCGCCGGGCAGTCCGAGCAGCCGAGCGGTCTCCGCGTCGATCGTGACCAGCCCGGTGGCGGTGTTCCAGTGCCACACCCCGGTCGCGAGGGAGGAGAGAACGTCCTCGACGGCGGGCAGGGGCTCGCCAGTGCGCATTGCCCCACTTTAAGAAGATGCGATCGAAGAGTGCCACTGCTCCCCGGTGCGGTAATGGTGGGAGGCGATCTTCGGGTGCCCGGTACGCTGGTCTGTGTTTCACGTGAAACAACCTGAAGCACAGCCCCACACAGACCCCGATCCGCGAAGACTGGATGAACGACGATGCATCGGTACAGGTCCCACACCTGCGGCGAGCTCCGCGCCTCTGACGTCGAGACCGACGTCCGGCTGAGTGGCTGGCTGCACAATCGGCGCGACCTGGGTGGCATCCTCTTCATCGATCTGCGCGACCACTACGGCATCACGCAGCTCGTCGCCCGCCCCGGCACGGCCGCGTACGAGGCCCTGGACAAGCTGTCCAAGGAGACGGTGGTCCGCGCCGACGGCAAGGTCGTCTCGCGAGGCACCGAGAACGTGAACCCGGACCTGCCGACGGGCGAGATCGAGATCGAGGTCGGCGAGGTCGAGGTGCTCGGCGCCGCCGCCCCGCTGCCCTTCACGATCAACGCCGAGGACGGGGTCAACGAGGAGCGGCGTCTGGAATACCGCTTCCTGGACCTGCGCCGCGAGCGCATGCACCGCAACATCATGCTGCGTACGGCGGTGATCTCCGCGATCCGTCACAAGATGACCGCGCTCGGCTTCAACGAGATGGCGACGCCGATCCTGTCCGCCACCTCCCCCGAGGGCGCGCGTGACTTCGTGGTCCCCTCCCGTCTGAACCCGGGCAAGTTCTACGCCCTGCCGCAGGCCCCGCAGCAGTTCAAGCAGCTGCTGATGATCTCCGGCTTCGACCGCTACTTTCAGATCGCGCCCTGCTTCCGTGACGAGGACGCCCGCGCGGACCGCTCGCCGGGCGAGTTCTACCAGCTCGACATCGAGATGTCCTTCGTCGAGCAGGAGGACGTCTTCCAGCCCGTCGAGAAGCTCATGACGGAGCTCTTCGAGGAGTTCGGCAACGGCCGCCACGTCACCTCGCCCTTCCCGCGGATCCCGTTCCGGGAGGCGATGCTCAAGTACGGCTCCGACAAGCCGGATCTGCGGGCCCAGCTGGAGCTGGTGGACATCACGGATGTCTTCGAGGGCTCCGAGTTCAAGGCGTTCGCCGGCAAGCATGTGCGTGCGCTGCCGGTCCCGGCCGTCCAGGACCAGCCCCGCAAGTTCTTCGACCAGCTGGGCGACTTCGCGGTGTCGCTGGGCGCCAAGGGCCTGGCATGGGTCCGGGTCGCCGAGGACGGCTCGCTGACGGGCCCGATCGCGAAGTTCCTGACGGAGGAGAACGTCAAGGTCCTCACCGAGCGCCTCGGGCTGGTGGCCGGTCACGCCGTCTTCTTCGGCGCGGGCGAGTTCGACGAGGTCTCGAAGGTCATGGGCGCGGTGCGGGTCGAGGCCGCCAAGCGGGCCGGCCACTTCGAGGAGGGCGTCTTCCGCTTCTGCTGGATCGTCGACTTCCCGATGTACGAGAAGGACGAGGACACCGGCGCGATCGACTTCTCGCACAACCCCTTCTCCATGCCGCAGGGCGGCCTGGAGGCCCTGGAGAACCAGGACCCGCTGGACATCCTGGGCTGGCAGTACGACATCGTCTGCAACGGCGTCGAGCTGTCCTCCGGTGCCATCCGGAACCACGAACCGGAGATCATGCTCAAGGCCTTCGAGATCGCGGGCTACGACCGGGAGACCGTCGAGGAGAAGTTCGCGGGCATGCTCCGCGCCTTCCGCTTCGGCGCCCCGCCGCACGGCGGCATCGCGCCGGGCGTCGACCGCATCGTCATGCTGCTGGCCGACGAGCCGAACATCCGCGAGACCATCGCCTTCCCGCTCAACGGCAACGCCCAGGACCTGATGATGGGCGCGCCGACGGAGCTGGAGGAGGCACGGCTGAAGGAACTGCACCTGTCGGTGCGCAAGCCGCAGCCGAAGTAGTCACCAGGGCGTCCCGAGGGGCCGGAAACCGACACCGGTTTCCGGCCCCTTTCGCGTGCGGCTGCGAAAAGGAGCCGTTTTCTCAGCTCAGTGACAGGGTTCCTGCCTACCTTCCGGGCGCATGACAGCCCATGAGGAATCCCAACAGGAACAGGACACAAGCGCGTTGACACGCCGTCGGGTGGTTGCCGTCGGCGCGGGCGCGGTCGCCGCGGCGGGACTCGGCGGTGGTGCGTTCGCCGCGAACGCGACGGCCGGGGAGCGCCGCAAGCTCCCCGCCGGCGAGGACTGCTATCTGCTGACGTCCGAGACGGTCGAGGGCCCCTACTACATCGACGCGGACAAGCTCCGCCGGGACGTCACGGAGGACCGCGAGGGCATTCCCCTCCTCCTCGCGCTCAAGGTGATCGACTCCGAGACGTGCCGGCCGGTCAGGAACGCGGCCGTCGACATCTGGCACTGCGACGCGGTGGGCGTGTACTCCGGTTACGAGAACCAGGGCAACGGCGGTGGCGGAGGCGGCGGCCCGGCCCCCACCGACACCCCGACAGGCACCCCCACGGGCGCGCCCCCGTCCGGCGGACCGGGCGGCGGAGGCGGCGGCCACCAGGAGCCCACGGACGACACCCGCTACCTCCGGGGCACCTGGCGCACGGACCACCACGGCCGGGTGGAGTTCCGAACGGTCTTCCCGGGCTGGTACCGGGGCCGCTGTGTCCACATCCACGTCAAGGTGCACGTGGACGGCGAGTGGACGGACGCGGGCTACGAGGGCGGGCACACCTGCCACACGGGCCAGTTCTTCTTCGCGGAGGAGGCGGTGCTCGCCACGGCGACCGTGGACCCGTACGCCACGAACACCGCCGAACGCACCACCCTCACCGAGGACACCATCTACGACCAGAGCGGCACCCAGGGCGGCCTCCTGAAGCTCCGCTACCACAAGGACCACATCGCCCGGGGCGTCCGGGGCTCGATCACCGTGGCCGTGGACCCGGCGGCGACCCACGACGGCCAGGACGCTCCCCGCCCCAGCGCGTCGGAGACATCGTCGCTGGCATCGCCGTCGGCGTCGGCGTCGTAGCTCCGGACGAGGGGGCGTCCCCGGATCAGTCGTCCGGGGACGCCCCCTCCTCCAGCAGCCGCTCGGCGATGTCCGTCGACCAGGCCTGGGCCCAGGCGCGCAGGACGGTGATCTCGTCGTCCGCCAGGCCGTACGCCGTGAAGGCCGTGTCCGGGTAGTAGTCCGTGCCCTCCAGGCGGGTCCGGAGGGTGGGGAGGTCGAACTCGTCGCGGACGTGGCGGCGGGCCAGCTCCTCCAGGTCGGGGAGGGAGAAACGGGACGCCGCCGCCCGCGCGTCGATCAGGTCGACCGCCAGGCCCCGGTCGTACAGGGCCCGGATCTTGGTGCCCACCGCGTCCTCCAGACAGAGCGTCGGGCCGTACGAGGTCAGGACGGGCGGGCTCCAGAAGGTCTCCTTGTGGAGGCCCAGGGGAACGGCCGTGCCGGTCGGCGGATCCATGACCGTCAGATGGGCGGAGAGGGGATCCACGTCCTGGACGGTCGTCTCACGGCCCCGGGAGACGAGCGCGTCGTGCAGCGCGGCCGCGATGCGGGGCATCGGCTCGGCGCTCTCCGTCGCGAAGTCCACGTTCGCGTGCGCGCGTTCGAGCAGGCCGTGGGCCTGAAGGGCGTATCCGCCGGCCAGGGCCATACGGGCGGCCACGGCCGGGACGTCGGCGAGGAGACGCCGATGCGGTTCGGGGAGGTGTGCGGCAAGGGATGCGGGGAGGTTCACTCGGTGGCCCGGGGCAGGTGCGGTCGTAGGGCAGGAGCCTAGTGGCCGGGCGCGGTGCCCGAACTCCGACGAGGCCGTGCGGCCGCGTCAACCTTTGTGGGCGGGGCGGCAACTGAGGAGGCGTGAGCCCCCCTCGCCGGGGGCTTCACACCAGCACGTGAACCACACCCACGTAAGGACTCCCCCGTGGCCTCTGCCTCTCACCGCCGGTCCCGCCGCACGCGGCGCGCCCTCGCCGTCTCCGCCGCCGTCGTGGTCGCCGGCGCCGGTGCCGGCTTCTTCGTGATGAACGCGAACGCCGGTGGCATCGACCTGTACCACCGGACGCTCGCCGCCAAGGACGGCTGGGCGGCCTCCGGTTCCGGGACGAGCGGTGGTGCGAAGGCCGACTTCGCGCACACCTTCACCGTCAGCACGCGCGCGCAGCTCGTGAAGGCGCTCGGGTCGGCGTCCGACACCACCCCGCGGACCATCAAGGTCAAGGGCACCATCGACGCCAACACGGACGACTCGGGGAAGAAGCTGACCTGCGCCGACTACGCGTCGGGCGCCGGTGGGGAGCGACTGGATGTGGCAGGCCGGTCCGATCGCCGGCAGGGACAGCTCCCGGTGCTGGGTGAGGTGGTTGCCGATCACCGTGAAGCGGGTGGTGTGGCGGGCGTTGTCGTGGATGACTCCGCCGGGGTGCACCTGCCGGTCCCGGTGAGGGAGTTATTTGCGCGGGCTGTCACACGGGCGGGTGTGTGGTCGTCAGAGGGGTGTCCGGTGTTGATTTCGAACGGAGCTTCTCATGCGTATCGCCCATGTCGTCGTCACCGTCCTCGCCGCTCTGATGTCCGGCTTCTCGGGTGCCGTTCTGCTGCTGCGGGCCCAGTGGATCGTCAAGCTGCTTGAGGACTACCGGGTGCCCCGGTCGTGGTGGACCCTGCTCGGGCTGGCCAAGGCCGCGGGGGCCGTGGGGCTGCTGGTCGGGCTGTTCGTGCCGGTGGTCGGGGTCGCGGCGGGGGTGGGGCTGGTGCTCTACTTCGCCGGGGCCGTCGTCACCGTGGCACGGGTGCGCTGGTACTCGCACATCCCGTTCCCGCTCGTCTACGCGGCCCCGGTCATCGGTGCGCTTGTTCTTGGTGCCTCGGTTTGAGGGGAGAAGCCGGACGGATTCAGCGGATTTATACGCCCGGCTTCTCCTCCAGGCGCGGGAAGAGGGCCGGGCCCTTGGTCACCGTCGAGGCGGCCGGGAGCGTGCCCCACTCTCCGGCCTGCTGGATCCGCTGGTCCGACAGGGGGCCCAGGGAGGGCTCCGCGCCCAGGGAGTCCCAGAGCTTTCCGGAGGTCTCCGGCATGACCGGGGCGAGGAGGACGGCGACCGCGCGCAGGGACTCCGCCGCCGTGTAGAGGATGGTGGCCAGGCGGGCACGGCCCTCGGCCGAGCCGTCCTTGGCCACCTTCCACGGCTCCTGCTCCGTGAGATAGCCGTTGACCTGCTTGATGAAGTCGAAGACGGCCAGGATGCCGCCCTGGAAGTCCAGTTCGTCGCCGATGCGGCGGTCGGACTCGGCGGCCGCCCTCGCGAGGCCCTCGTGGACCGCCCGCTCCGCCGCGCCGTCCGCCGTGGCCCCGGGCAGCGTGCCGTCGAAGTACTTGCCGACCATGGCCGCCACGCGGGAGGCGAGGTTGCCGTAGTCGTTCGCCAGCTCGCTCGTGTACCGGGCGGAGAAGTCCTCCCAGGAGAAGGAGCCGTCCTGGCCGAAGGCGATGGCCCGCAGGAAGTACCAGCGGTACGCGTCCACGCCGAAGTGGGACGTGAGGTCCTGCGGCCTGATGCCGGTCAGGTTGGACTTCGACATCTTCTCGCCGCCGACCATCAGCCAGCCGTTCGCCGCGACCCGGGCGGGCAGCGGCAGGCCCTGTGCCATCAGCATCGCCGGCCAGATGACCGCGTGGAAGCGGAGGATGTCCTTGCCGACCAGGTGCACATCGGCCGGGAAGGTCGACTCGAACTTCTCCTGGTTCTCGTTGTAGCCGACCGCCGTGGCGTAGTTCAGCAGCGCGTCGACCCATACGTAGATCACGTGCTGGTCGTCCCACGGCACCGGGACGCCCCAGTCGAAGGTCGAGCGGGAGATGGAGAGGTCCTGCAGACCGCCCCGGACGAAGTTCACCACCTCGTTGCGCGCCGACTCGGGCTGGATGAAGCCCGGGTTCGCCGCGTAGTGGGCGAGGAGCCTGTCGCCGTACTCGCTCAGGCGGAAGAAGTAGTTCTCCTCGCTGAGGATCTCCACCGGCTTGCGGTGGATCGGGCACAGCTTGCGGCCCGCGAACTCGCCCTCGCCGTCGATCAGTTCACCCGGGAGCTTGTACTCCTCGCAGCCCACGCAGTACGGCCCCTCGTAGCCGCCCTTGTAGATCTCGCCCTTGTCGTACAGGTCCTGCACGAACTCCTGGACACGGTCGGTGTGGCGCTTCTGCGTGGTGCGGATGAAATCGTCGTTGGCGATCTCCAGGTGCTCCCACAGGGGCTGCCAGGACTCCGTGACCAGCCGGTCCGCCCACGCCCCGGGCGTCGTGCCGTTCGCCTCGGCCGTGCGCAGGACCTTCTGGCCGTGCTCGTCGGTGCCGGTGAGGAACCAGACGTGCTCGCCGCGCCCGCGGTGCCAGCGGGCGAGCACGTCCGCCGCGACCGTGGTGTAGGCATGGCCCAGGTGCGGCGCGTCGTTGACGTAGTAGATGGGGGTGGTGACGTAGTACGACGACGGGTTCCGGGACGGGTTCCGGGTCGTCACGGCGTCATCCCTCCTGGCCGCCGAAGCGCTCCTTGTACGTCTCCAGGTCCTCGTCCGTCAGCTTGGCGAACAGCACCGGCGGGACCGTGAAGGGCGTGCCGGCCGGGACGGAGGAGAGGGCCTTCGCCTCGTCCGCCGAGACCCACACGGCCGAGTCGTCCTCCAGGTCGAACGCCGCGCGCATCGTGGCCGCCGAGCTGGGGATGAGGGGCTCCGAGACCACCGCGTACAGGTGGATCAGGTTCATCGCCGTGCGCAGGGTGAGGGCCGCGCCGTCCTTGTCGGTCTTGATCTCCAGCCAGGGGGCCTTCTCCTCCAGGTAGGAGTTGCCGGCCGACCACAGGGCACGCAGCGCGGCGGCCGCCTTGCGGAACTGGAGAGCCTCCATGTGCTCCTCGTACTCCGCGAGGAGACGCGCGATCTCCTCGCCGAGCTTCGCCTCCGCCTCGCCCGGCTCGCCGCCCGCGGGGACGTCGTCGCCGAAGCGCTTGCGGGAGAAGGACAGGACGCGGTTGACGAAGTTGCCGAGGGTGTCGGCGAGGTCCTTGTTGACCGTGGCGGTGAAGTGCTCCCACGTGAAGGAGGAGTCGTCGGACTCCGGGGCGTTGGCGATGAGGAAGTAGCGCCAGTAGTCGGCCGGGAGGATCTCCAGGGCCTGGTCGGTGAAGACGCCTCGCTTCTGGGACGTGGAGAACTTTCCGCCGTAGTACGTCAGCCAGTTGAAGGCCTTGACGAAGTCGACCTTCTTCCACGGCTCGCGCACGCCCAGCTCGGTGGCCGGGAACATCACCGTGTGGAAGGGGACGTTGTCCTTCGCCATGAACTCCGTGTAGCGGACGTCGTTGTCGACGTCGTACCACCAGGACTTCCAGTCGCGGGTCTCCGGGTCCTGGTCCGACCACTCCTTCGTCGCGCCGATGTACTCGATCGGGGCGTCGAACCAGACGTAGAAGACCTTGCCCTCGGCGGCCAGCTCCGGCCAGGTGTCGGCCGGCACCGGGACGCCCCAGTCCAGGTCACGGGTGATCGCGCGGTCGTGCAGGCCCTCGGTCAGCCACTTGTGGGCGATGGAGGACGCCAGCTGCGGCCAGTCGTTGTCATGGCGGGCGACCCACTCCATGACCTCGTGCTGGAGCTTCGACTGGAGCAGGAAGAGGTGCTTGGTCTCGCGGACCTCCAGGTCCGTGGAGCCGGAGATCGCCGAGCGCGGGTTGATCAGGTCGGTGGGGTCGAGGACGCGGGTGCAGTTCTCGCACTGGTCGCCGCGGGCCTTGTCGTAGCCGCAGTGGGGGCAGGTGCCCTCGACGTAGCGGTCCGGGAGGAAGCGGCCGTCGGTGGGCGAGTAGACCTGGCGGATCGCGCGCTCTTCGATGAAGCCGTTCTCGTTGAGGCGGCGGGCGAAGTGCTGGGTGATCTCGACGTTCTCGGGGGACGAGCTGCGGCCGAAGTAGTCGAAGGCCAGCGCGAAGCCGTCGTAGACCGCCTTCTGGGCGTCGTGCGCCTGGGCGCAGAACTCGGCGACGGAGAGGCCCGCCTCCTTCGCGGCCAGCTCGGCGGGGGTGCCGTGCTCGTCCGTCGCGCAGATGTAGAGCACGTCGTGGCCGCGCCGGCGGAGGTAGCGGGAGTACACGTCCGCCGGGAGCATGGACCCCACCATGTTGCCCAGGTGCTTGATCCCGTTGATGTACGGAAGGGCGCTGGTGATGAGGTGTCGAGCCATCGGGGGCTGCTCCCAGGTCGCGGTCGCTGTGTGTACGAACCTTGAAATCGTAGCCGACATGTGTATGCCGCCCGCTTCCCGTTTTACGGGGTGAGAAGCGGGCGGCATGGAGTGGGTGTGGCTGTTCGGTTATGGGGCGTTTACGGGGAGTTACGGGCGCCAGTTCGCCAGTACGCCCTCGTACAGCTCCGTGTCCGTGAGCTCGCGGGGGGTCGGGCCCGCGTGGAAGAACGACGTGTTGTCCGTCTTCAGCTTGCGGAGGTAGTCGAAGGCCTTGTTGTCGTGCTCACCGAAGGCGACGAAGGAGAAGAAGACGGCGGGGTGGGTCTTCGCCGCGGCCGTGAGGGACTGGGTGGCGGGGGTCTTGGCGTCGGGGGCGCCGTCCGTCTGGAAGACGACCAGGGCGGGGGCCGTGGCGTCGTTCTCCTTGTCGTGGTGGGCGAGTACGGCTTCCACGGCGGCGTGGTAGCTGGTACGGCCCATCCGGCCGAGGCCGGCGTGGACCTCGTCGATCTTGTTCTCGTGGGCGGCGAGGGTGAGGTCGGTGGTGCCGTCCACTTCCGTGGAGAAGAAGACGACGTGGACCGTGGCCTCGGGGTCGAGGTGGGCGGCGAGGGCGAGGGTCTGCTCGGCGAGGGCCTGGGCGGAGCCGTCCTTGTAGTACGGGCGCATGGAGGCGGAGCGGTCGAGCACGAGGTAGAGCTTCGCTCGGGTGCCGGTGAGGTTGGTGTTCTTGAGGGTGGCTGTGGCTGCGCTGTAGGCGGTGGCGAGGCTTGGGGCGTCTGCCTTCAGGTGGGCGAGGGTGAGGGCGGGTGCGTCGGCCGCGGCGGCAACGGCCTCGGCTCCGCCTTCGGCCGGGTCGTTCCCACCCGCACCGCCCGTGCGGGTCTCGTCGTCGAGTGCGGGTGGCCCCTGTGGGGCGTCCTCGCCGTCGGCGGCTGCGGCTGCGGGTGCGTCGGCCTCGGCGACCACCGGCTCAGGCTCGGGCTCCACGACAGCCTCGGCCACCGGCTCCACGACGGGCTCGGGGGTGGCCTCCGCGGTCGGCTCCGGCGTCGGCTCGACGACGGCATCGGGCTCCGGCTCGGCGGCCACCACCGGCTCAGGTTCCACGACGGGTTCCGCCTCGGCGACAGGATCCGGCTCGGCCTCGGCGGTCGGCTCGGGCTCCACGACGGGCTCGGCCTCGGCGACCGGCGCAGGCTCAGCCTCGGCCTCAGCCACGGGCTCACGCTCAGGATCAGCAACGGGCTCGGGCTCCGCCTCGACCTCTGGCTCTGCCACGGGCTCCGCCTCAGCCTCGACCTCGGCTTCAGCCACCGGCTCGGGCTCAGCCACGGGCTCGGGTTCCATCTCGGCCTCGGCCACCGCCTCGGGCTCAGCCTCAGCCTTGACCCCGGCCTCAGCCACGGGCTCCGGCTCGACCTCAGCCTCGGCCACCGGCTCCGGCTCGGCCTCGGTCACCGGCTCCGGCTCGACCTCGGCCTCGGCCACCGCCTCGGCCACCGCCTCGGGCTCAGCCTCAGCCTTGACCCCGGCCTCAGCCACGGGCTCGGCCTCAGCCACAGGCTCCGGCTCGACCTCAGGCTCCGGCTCGACCTCGGCCTCAGCCACAGGCTCCGGCTCGACCTCAGGCTCCGGCTCGACCTCAGCCTCAGCCGCCGGCTCCGGCGTCCCCTCCACCTCCGCCTCCGTCGGCTGCTTCGGGACCGTGATGTTGTTGAAGGCCGCCGAGACCAGTTCGTGCTCGTCCGAGTCGGACGTGCGGGGCTCGGGGACCTGCGGGGTGGGGGGCGTGACCTGCGGTTTCTGCTCCTGCGAAGGAACTCGTTCCGCACCCTCTGCCTCGGCGGTACGCGTCTTGCGTGACCGGCCGAATGCGTTCCGCAGGAGAGTGAGAATGCCCATGTGCGCAACCCTTCGCGTGAGTTGATGCCCGTCAATCCCTGGCCAGGACGGACACGTAAGGTTAGCGGCCCTTGGGGGTGATCTTGGGGAGGGGCAGGTTTGCGCCGAGGACCCCCGCTCCCCCGGGTTCACCGTTCGTTCATCCGGCGGCTGTCCGCCCGCACATACGCACCCCTAACGTCACGCTCACACCAAGGGCACGCAAGGGGAGAGTAAAGTGCGCAAGCTGCTGCCGATCGTCGGAACTCCGTCCGGCTCGCACCCAGGTGGGCGATCCGCCCTCACCTGTCGCTTCCGGTGTGGTGACGCCTGCTTCCACGAGGTTCCCAACACCAGCTCCAACGACTACGTCGGCGATGTCATCGCCGGCACCCTCAGCCGCCGCAGCGCCCTGCGCGCCGCCGCCGTCGTCACGGTGGCCGCCACCGCCGGCGGTGTCGGGGTGGCCGGGGCCCGCCCCGCCGCGGCCGCGACGGACACCTCCGCCACGTACGGCAGGAACGGCGCGAACGGTGCGCGCGGGCTGCGGTACAGCCCCGTCGCCCCCAACGCCACCGACGCCGTGGTCGTCCCGGACGGCTACCGGCAGAACGTCGTCATCCGCTGGGGCGAGCCCATCCTGCGCGGCGCGCCCGCCTTCGACCCGGAGAACCAGACCGCGGCCGCCCAGGCCGGGCAGTTCGGGTACAACAACGACTTCCTGGCGCTGCTCCCGCTGCCCGGTGAGCGGCACCGGCAGCTGCTCGTCGCCAACCACGAGTACACCGACGAAGTCCTGATGTTCCGGGGGTACGACCCCGCCAACCCCACCCGTCAGCAGGTGGAGATCGCCTGGGCCGCCCACGGGCTGGGCGCGGTCGTGGTGGAGGAGGACCGCAAGACCGGTGCCCTCACCGCCGTACCGCGGCACCGGCTCAACCGGCGCGTCACCGCCACCACCGAGTTCCGGGTCACCGGCCCCGCCGCGGGCTCCGCGTTCCTGAAGACCTCCGCCGACCCGACCGGCACCAAGGTCCTCGGCACGCTCAACAACTGCTCCGGCGGCACCACCCCGTGGGGCACCACCCTGCACGGCGAGGAGAACTTCAACCAGTACTTCGCCAACGGCAGCCGCGCCACCGACAAGCGGTACGGCATCGGCACCGGTGCCACCGAGCGCAAGTGGGAGCGTTTCGACAAGCGCTTCGACCTGGCGCAGGAGCCCAACGAGGCGCACCGGTTCGGCTACGTCGTCGAGCTCGACCCGTACGACCCGGAGTCCACGCCCCGCAAGCACACCGCCCTCGGCCGGTTCAAGCACGAGGCCGCCACCGTCCGGCTCACCGACGACGGACGGCCCGTCGTGTACTCCGGGGACGACGAGCGGTTCGACTACTTCTACAAGTTCGTCGGCAGTAAGCGGATGCGCCACGGCAGCAGCCGCGCCGTGCGCGAGCACAACCTCTCGCTGCTCGACGAGGGCACGCTCTACGTCGCCAAGCTCACCGGTGACTCGCCGACGGCCGAGATCGACGGCAGCGGAAAGCTGCCCGCCGACGGCGAGTTCGACGGCGGCGGCACCTGGATCCCGCTGGCCACCGCCACCGCCCACGGGGCCGTCTCGCACGTGGACGGGATGACCGCGGACGAGGTCTTCGTGTTCACGCGCCTCGCCGGCGACAAGGTGGGCGCCACGAAGATGGACCGTCCCGAGGACATCCAGCCCTCGCCGCGCACCGGCAAGGTGTACGTCGTCCTCACCAACAACACCAACCGGGGCAAGGCGGGCTCCGCGGCCGCCGACGAGGCCAACCCGCGCAACAACAACAAGCACGGGCACATCCTGGAGCTCACCGAGCACCGCAACCGGGCCGACGCGAAGAGCTTCGGGTGGTCCCTGTTCCTGGTCGCCGGTGACCCGGCCGACCCCGCCACCTACTTCGCGGGCTTCCCCAAGGACCGGGTCAGCCCGATCTCCTGCCCGGACAACGTGGCCTTCGACCCGCACGGCAACCTGTGGATCTCCACCGACGGCAACCAGCTCGGCTCGCACGACGGACTGTTCGGCGTCGCCACGCGCGGCGAGCGGCGCGGTGAGCTCAAGCAGTTCCTGACCGTGCCGACGGGCGCCGAGACCTGCGGTCCGCTCGTGCAGGAGCGCCGGGTGCTCGTCGCGGTGCAGCACCCGGGCGAGCTCGACGGGGCGTCGGTGGAGAAGCCGGCGAGCACCTGGCCCGACGGGCCCGGGAAGATCGTCCGCCCGGCCGTGGTCGCGGTGTGGCGTGCGGACGGGGAGGACATCGGGGTCTGAGGCCCTTCGCGTCGGTCGGTGATCCCGGCCGATGGATACGGGCATGCGGTGGGGTGCGGTGCGTCCCCTGGCACCGCCTCACCGCGGCCCGGTCCGGGTTGTTCCCGTCGTTTCCCGTCACTTCCGCTGGTGCAGCGTGATGTCGACGACCAGCGCACGGTGGTCGGTGCCGGTCAGGGCGACGAAGCGGGCGTCGGCCGCGGAGAAGTCCCGGGACACCAGGACGTGGTCGATCTGGGCGCCGAGGACCGGGGAGGTGCGTGCGGGCCAGCTGGGGGTGCGGTCGTGTCCGGCGAGGCGGGCGGCGTCGTACAGGCCGGCGTCGAGGATGCGGCGGAAGACGGCGTGGTCCTGGGAGGCGTTGAAGTCGCCGGCCAGCACCGTCGGGGTGTCGTCGTCGGCCTCGGCGAAGTCGCGCAACCGGCCCAGCTCACGGCGCCAGACGGCGAGCTGCCCGGGCAACGGGGGCATGGGGTGGGCGAGTTGCAGGCGCACCTGGTGTCCCTGGACGTCGGCGACGGCCCCGGGCATGCCCATCGTGCCGCGGATGCCGTCGGTGCCTTCGAGCGGGTAGCGGCTGAGCAGCAGTGAGCCCGCCGAGCCGCCCGCCTCGACCGCCTGCCGGTGGGGGTAGGTGCCGTCGAAGTCCCGCTCCAGGGTGGCCCGGCAGGTGTACTCGCACTCCTCGACGAACACCACGTCGGGACGCAGCCGCCGGATCTCTGGGGCGAGGGCGCCAATCGCCCGCCCGAATTCGACGTTCGAGGTCAGCACCCGCAGCCGGGCCAGGGGCGCGCCGGTGGGCTCCGTGCTCTTTCCGTACGGCTCGATGAACCACGCCAGCAGCGCGAGGGCGGCCACCCCCCACACCAGCCCCGTCCACCACCGCGCGAGCAGCGCGAACAGCAGTGCCACACCGGTGGGGAGCAGGAGCCAGGGCAGGAAGGCCAGCAGCTGCGGTACGGGGGTGACACCGTCGGTGTCGGCCGAGCGGCAGCCGACGACCGCGCTCACGCCGGCCAGCAGCAGGGCGGCGCACCACACGCGGAGCCCTCGCCCCGCTCGCCGGGGGTGGTCGTCCCCGTACTCCCCGTTCGGACCGAACGGCCTTGTCCCGGAACCCCGGACGGGCTGGTAGGTCACGAGGCCGAGGGTACGCCGTCACACCTCGGCGCGGGTGGGAGCCGGGGTGGCTGCCGTCGCGGCCGCGCGGCGGCGTCGTACCAGGCGCACCGCTCGCACGTACCGGGTGAGCCAGGCGGTCAGCGCCACCGTCAGGCCGAGGCCCACCAGCAGCCAGGACACCGTGCGCAGGGTGGCCGTGAGCGCGTCGTAGACGGCGCCCGCGGCCGCGTGGGGGACGTCGGCGGGCAGGTCGGCGAGGGTGAGACCGCGGCCGACGGCGAGGGCGACGCCGAGCAGGGCGCCGCCCAGGGCCGTGCCCAGGCCGGTGGCGACGATCGCGCGGCGGCGGCGGACGGCGAGCGCGATCCCGGCGACGGCGAGGACCACGGAGGCGACGGGGAGCCAGAAGCCGGCGACTTCGAGCACGTGGAAACCCTTCCGGAACGCGGTCAGTCGGCCCGCCGGGAGCACGGCGACCGCGGTGTGCTCGACGGGGATGCGGGCCGCGAGCGGCACATGGTCCTGGGCGAGTTGCTCCTTGACCTGGGCGGTGACGGGGGCGAGATCGACGAACACGGCGCTCTCGACCCCGCCGTCCTCGTCGCGCAGCGCCCGCAGGACGGCGTCGTGCGTGGCCCGGTTGCCCGCATCCCAGGCCAGACGGAAGGCCCGGGTCTGGGTGAAGGAGCGCACCGCGTCGTGCACGAAGGGGCCGACCGTGCCGCGCATCCGGCGTGTGTCGAACCGGTCGTCGACCTCGCGCATGATTCCGGCCCCCACGGTGTCCGCCACGGCGTCCCGCACGTCCGGGTCGGTGGCGAGGGGCGCCATCGTCGTGACGTACCGGCCGGTGTCGGCGAGCGTGTACGCCGCCCAGGCCGCCAACACGCCGAACGGCACGAGGAGGCAGGACAGGGCGATCAGCGCCGCCGACAGGGCGCTCCTGAGGCGTGGGGGCACGCTTTCAGGCAAGGGCCTGGGGGCCGGGAGCGCGAGCGGTGCGCCTGCATTCGGGGGCATTTGGGGTAACGGGTCCAACCGAACGGGGGTCGCCCCGACGGTCCCTTCGACGGGGCGGCGACCATGCGCTCCGGTGGAGGGATCACCCAAACGGGTGTTTCCTGGTGGTGGGGAGGGACGGGCTTCGGCCCGGCACTCGCGTGGACCACCGCCTGGACGCCGTCGAGCATCTGGAGCCTGCTCGGCGGCCGGTGAGGAGGGAACAGGGGAGCGCGTGGGCCCCGGCAGTCCGGCCGGGGCCCGCACGTGCCCCACGGATCAGCGGATCCGGTGTCCTGCCGCGTCCTCGTGCGTGTAGTAGCGATAGAACAGCGTGACGAACACGAACGCGCCGATCGCCAGGCCCAGGATCGCGGACTCCAGCGCGGTGTGACCGCGGCCGCTCAGGCTGAACAGGAAGCCGACCGCGATGGCCGCGAAGGCGCTCCACAGCACCGCGTGCACCTCGCGCGGCAGCCGCGGGGCCAGCGTCTGCAGACCCACGTACACGGCGAAGAACACGATCGCGGTCACGAAGCCGAACAGCAGGTTCCAGCCGGTGATGGGGCCGCCGTAACGGGTGTTGGCCGCGGCCCAGTACCCGTAAACAAGTGCGAGTACCGCGGGCGTCACCCACCTGGCGATCGCATGGGTCCGCTCACTGAAGACGTCGGGTGGTGCGCCGCGCCGGGTCACCGCACCGGTCGCGGGTGCCGCATGAGCCATGAGAGCACTCCTCTCTCCTCGCCCCCGCCTTCCAGAGCACACCTGGGGGGACCGCCTGGCAAGTCGGAAAAGGGGTCCGGATGCGACCGGGACCATGGCGTGCTTGGCTGAGGCGCGTGACCGACGACCCGGACCTGCGGCGCCAGCAGCTGCTGCGGATCCATGGGTGGAGCGTCGCCTGGCTGGCGCCGCTGCTGCTGCTCATCGGCATCGCGGTGATCGACTTCTACACCGGCGAGCGGTTCCGGATCACCTCCTGGATCGTCCTGGTGCCCGGTATCGCCGCCGCGATCTGCGGGGTGTGGACCACGGCCGCGTTCGCGGTGGTCTCGGTCGTGGTGTACGTCGTGATGGACAGCGCCTATCCGAACGAGTTCCACGCGGGCCTGCCCGACTTCATCCTGGTCGCCCTCGGTGGTGTCCTGGCCACGCTGGCCTGTGCGGTACGGCTGCGCGGCGAGCGGCGCATGCTGCACATGCGGGACGTCGCCGAGACCACCCGCCGTACCGTGCTGCGCCCGCTGCCCCCGGACTGGGCGGGGCTGGAGCACGCGGCGGTCTACCTCTCCGCGGACACCGACGCCCGGGTGGGGGGCGACTTCTACGACATCCAGCCCGGCCCGTACGGCGCCCGCGTCCTCGTCGGGGACGTGCAGGGCAAGGGTCTGGGCGCGGTGGAGACCGCGGCCGCGCTGCTCGGCACCTTCCGGGAGGCCGCGTACCACGAACCGGACCTGGTGACCGTCGCCGCCCGCCTGGAGATCCGTATGCTCCGCCACCGCAGCCACGCGACCGCCCTCGGCCGCGACGACGCCGACCGCTTCGCCACCGCCGTGCTGCTCGGTTTCCCGGACGACCGGCCCGGCACGGTCGAGGTCGTCAACTTCGGCCACGAACCCCCGCTCGTGGTCGGCCGCGACGGCGTACGCCCCCTGCCGCCCGGCGACCGCCTCCCGCTGGGCATGAACGACCTCGTTCCCACCGTCGGCCCGTCTCCACCGGCCCATGTCCCCTTCGCCTCGGACGCGACGCTGCTGATCACCACGGACGGTGTGACGGAGGCCCGGGACCGCCACGGTGCGTACTACGCCCTCACCGACCAGGTCACCCGCGCCGTCGCCGCCGACCCGGACGTCATCGACCTGCGGCGCCTGGTCGGCCGGGTGCGCGACGGCGTCCTGCGCCACAGCGGCGGTCATCTGGGCGACGACACCACGATCTTCGCGGTCCGCCGGCTCCAAGGAGCCGCGTTGGGAGGACGATTGCCGTCCTGACGCCCCCTTGCAGCCGCAGTGGTCATGCATCGCCGAAATGATGTGTCTGCCATGCCTGTAGTCGTTCTGTCCATCTATGGGGCCAATCGGATTAGGATCTTGGGTGTGCAGCTCCGCTACAACTACCGGGCCTACCCGGACGCCTCCCAGCGCCGTGCGCCGGCAAGCGCACCGTGCACGACGCGGGATGGTCCGCGTTCGTCGGCATGCTGGAGTACAAGGCGGTCAAGCACGGCCGCACCTTCGCCAAGGTGGACCGGGCCTTCCCGTCCTCTCAGGTCTGCTCGGCCTGCGGATTCCGGGACGGACCCGAGCCCCTGCACGTCCGGGAGTGGACGTGCGGCGAGTGCGTCGCCGTGCACGACCGCGACCACAACACGGCACGCAACGTCCTGTTCGATGGACGTCGTATCGTCACCGCCGGACGGGTGGAGACGCCAAACGCCTGTGGAGTGCCGGTAGGACGGGCACACGTGCCTGCACAGCGCGTTGCAGCAGGAAGCCGTCGGAAGGGTCAGACGACCCAGGCCGGAATCCCTGGACTTTGGTCCAGGGAGCACGTCAAGGTGCTGCTCTGACCGATTACCAAACACCGGGACCGACGACCGCGCGGACCGACGACAGGGGGGACGATGCCCGGAACCGTGCTGCTGCTCGCGGCCTCGCCGATGGGCCGTGGGCAACTGGTGGACGCGGCCTGCGTGCTCCCCGTCCTTGCGGCCGTCGCCCCAGCCGTGCTGTCCGGCACGGACACCGCCAACGTGGTCGAACTCGCCGACCCGCTGGAGCCGCAGGCCGTTCTGACCCGGCTGCGCGCCGCCGCGGCCGCCCCCGGTCCGCTGACCGTCTTCGTCACCGGCCAGCTCCAGCTGGACCGCCGTCAGCGCCTGCCCCATCTGGCGCTGGCCCGTACCACCCCGGCGACCGTCCGCTACACGGCCTTCCCCTGGCACTGGATCCGCGAGGAGCTGCGGCTGCGCCCGAACGGCACCACGACCCTGGTCGTCGATCTGCACGCGGACGCCGAGACCTGGGAGCACCTGACCGCTCATCCGCTGGACTCCGGCCGCAACAACGCCGTTTACGGTCGCATCGCACCGCCGCCGTCCCGCCGAGGCACCGGCCTGCCGTCGTACATGAAGGCGGTGGCGACGATCCTGCGCAGTGGCCACCGGCCGCCGCTGGAGCAGTTGCACCAGCAGGCGGTCGCCCGGCTGGGGGCGGAGGCCGCCACGAACGTCCTGCTGACCGCGCGGGTGCCGCACAGCGGCGATCCGCACGCGGCCATCGCCGCCGCGGTCGAGGCCGGGCGGCACGCGGAGGCCGACGGGCTCGCCGCGCAGTGGGAGCAGGCCGCGGTGCGCGCGCACGGGCCCGGTTCCGAGGACGCGCTGCACTGGGCCGAAGTCCGCGCGGATCTCGCGATGTTCGCCGGGGACGCGGCGCGCAGCTGCCGTACCTGGCTGACGGTCGCCACCGCCCGGCTGGCCGCCGGTCAGGCCGCGGACGCGCCCGCCGTGGAGGCGGCCGCGGACCGGGCGCACCACCAGTGGGGGCGTATCGACGACAGAGCGCGGGCCCGTGAACTCGGGCCCGCGCTCGCGGAGTTGAGGCTCAGGGTGCCGGGGCGGAAGCAGGGTGCGCTGGACCATGTCCAGCAGCAGCTGCGTCAGCTCCAGACCCAGTGAGACCCCGGCCGGTCGGTCGGCCGGTGCCTCGGCCGGTGGCTCAGCTGGTGAACGTGAAGTACTTCCAGGCGCCGTGCGTCGTGGAGTTCACGGTGTCACCGGAGCTGCTGTTGAGGTACGAGGAGCGGGCCCGGAAGCGCCAGCCGACGTCCTCGCCGTGGTTGCCGCCCAGCTCCACCTTGGACACGCCGCCCGAGCCCAGCGGGAAGTACTGCGAGCCGGCGTCGTACCAGGTGCCCTGGTAGTACACCTGGAACTGCAGCCGCTGCTGACGGCCCGGGAAGTACGTCATCGTGGTCGTGAACAGCGGGTTCTTGGACTTGTGGAAGAAGTAGTACGTGTGGCCCCACGTGCTCTTCGTCTTGTACTGCCGGCTGACCGACATGGACACCTTCACCTTGGCGCCGACCGTGCTGGACACGGAGCGCGGCTGGTAGCGGGCGTCGCCCGTGAACTTCGCCGTGACCTTGGTGTCCCGCTTCAGGTCCAGGGTGACCGACAGGTTGCCGCTGGAGTTGACCGTGCCCTTCTTCACGAGCTTGTTGGGCTTGTCCGAGCCGAACGGGTCGGCCCAGATCTCCACGGTGCGGTTCTTGTAGGTCGACCCGAGATGCGCCGTGAACTTCACGTCGGCGCCGTACGAGTACACCTTGCCGTTGTTGTTGACCGTCAGCGTCGGCTTGGCCCGCGAGACGTCGACGGTGTCGGACGCCTTCGCGGCGGCGTGGTCGGCGTCGCCCGCGTACGCCACCGTGTACTTCACCTTGCCGCCGGCCGGCGGGGTGTCGGTGAAGGAGTAGGTGCCGTCGGCCTTGACCGTCACCGGGGTGAGGGCCTTGCCGTTCGGGGACTCCAGGTCGGTGCGGGTGACCGTCAGCCGGGTGCCCGCGGGGAGCGCGATCGTCGAGGTCGCCTTGCCGGTGACGGTGAGCTGCTTGGCGCGCGGGGCCGACGCCGGGGCGTTCACCGTGAGGGTGGTGGCGGCCTTGGCCGGGGCGTCGAACTCGCGCAGCGAGTAGACGCCCTCGCTGTTGGAGGTCACCGCGAACAGGCGGGAGGCGTCCGGTGTCCAGGCCAGGCCGCCCGGGGCGAGGGTATCGGCACCGGTGGTGTTCCCGGTGTTGGGGAAGTCGTAGGTGCGCACCGCCTCGCTGCTGCCCGGCCGGAAGACGTAGACGTCCGGGTCGTACCAGGCGAAGCTGCCGCCGGCGACGGTCCCGTTGGGGGCGATGGCGACCGAGTTCGGGTAGGCGGTGCTCGGGTACTTGCCGTCCTCGTTGAGGTCGGCGGTCTTGAACACCTGGTGGTAGTAGGGCGCACCGCTGGCCACCACGACGTCCTTGCCGTCGGGGGTGACCTGGAGGTCGCCGAGGTTGCTGCCGGCCTCACGGGTGGACGCCAGCTTCGTGGCGGTGCCCGACGAGACGTCGTAGGAGGCGATCTCGGCCGGGCTCTGGCCGAGGGCGCCCGCGACCAGGGTGTCGGAGCCCGGTGCCGCGTCCAGGAGCGGCGCCGCGTACCAGCTGTTGTCCTGGCCGAGGGTGACCTCGTGCGTCTCGCTCGCGAGGTCGACGGAGCCGATGTTGCCCTCGGCGGAGCCGCCGTAGCCGAACCAGAGCTTGCCGCCGGCGAGGGCGACGCTGCGCGGCTTGTCGCCCACCGGGTACCGGGTGGACTCGGTGTCGGTCGCGGTGTCGATGACGGCGATCGCGTCCAGGTCCTGCACGGCCGCGTACAGCGTGCCGGAGTCGGCGGACAGTTCCAGGCCGGTGACGCCGGACAGATCGGTGGTGAGCTGCTTGACGACGTTGCCCGCGTAGTCCGTGACGACGATCTTGCCGTTGCTCGGATCGCTGATGAAGACCTGCTGGTGGACCCCGTCCACCACGATGTCGCCGGACTGCTTGATCGGCAGGATCTTGCCGGTGTCGGCGAACGCCGGCGTGGCGGCCAGCGCCGCCGAGCTGAAGAGGACCGCCAGGGTGGTGGCAGCCGTGAGAGTGCGCATACGCACGCTGATTCGAACCCCCCGGGTACGAATGGAGAAAAACGGACGCCACGGAACACGGCTGTTGTGTGTGTCCCCTGTGAGCCATGTGTGGCGGATGCGAGAAGACTAGGTGGGGAACACTAGGTCATGCCACTGACAAAAAGGCGAGCGCCCCCGAGACGAGCGTCCGCACGCCCGGTGCCACGGTGGCGAGGTCGGGCGCGAAGTGCGGGCTGTGGTTGCTCGGCACCTGCTGGACCTTCTCCATCAGCTCGTCGCCGGGCGCCTGCTGCCACACCTCGGCCGGAGTGGTCGTCACGAACCAGTAGGAGTACGGGATCGAGCCCACCGCCAGCTGCGGGAAGTCCTCGCTGCCCATGGCCGCACCCGGGTCGAAGACGGTTCCGGCGCCGAAGACCTCGCCGTGCACGGCGGCCACCCGGCGGTCGGTGTCCGCGTCGTTGACCATCACCGGGAAGGTGGCGTCGACCGTCACCTCCGGCTCGCGCGGGCAGCCGGCGGCCAGGCACTCGCCCCGCGCGATACGCCGGATCGCGGTGAGCATCCGCTCCCGCACCGCCTCGGACTGGGTGCGCAGATTCAGGGCGATGCGTGCCTCGGACGGGATGATGTTGTGCCGGGTGCCCGCCTCGATACGGCCCACGGTCAGCACGGCCGGCTCACGGGCGGCGAGTTCACGGGAGACGACGCTCTGCAGCCGTGTGACCAGATACGCCGCCGTCACCACCGGGTCCACGGTCGACTCGGGCCGCGAACCGTGTCCGCCCCTGCCGTGCACGACGATGTCGACGTCCGTCGAGGCGGACATGATCAGCCCCGGCGCGTGCGGGTACAGCCCGGCCGGTCCCGGCGCCGCGTGCTGTCCCAGCAGCACATCGGGGCGCGGGAACCGCTCGTACAGCCCGTCCTCGACCATGCGCCGCGCGCCCTGCCCGGTCTCCTCGGCGGGCTGCCCGACCGCCAGTAGCGTGCCCGACCAGGTCTCCCGGCCCGCGGCCAGCGCGGCGGCCGCCCCCGCGAGCCAGGTGACGTGCAGATCGTGTCCGCAGGCGTGCATCAGGCCGTCCGTGCGCGAGGCGTACGGCAGCCCGGTCTCCTCCTTGACCGGCAGCGCGTCCATGTCGGCGCGCAGCAGCACCACCGGCCCGTCCCCGTTGCGCAGCACCCCGGCGACACCGGTCCCGCCGACCCCCTCGGCCGTCTCGAACCCGGCCGCCCGCAGCCGCCCGGCCAGCTTCCCGGCGGTGCGGTGCTCGCGCAGGGACAGCTCGGGATGCCGGTGCAGATCCCGGTAGAAGCCCTCCAGGTCCGGGACCGGGAGATCGGCGGTGAGGTCCAGCGCGGTACGAGCGGCGGGAGAGGTCACGAGGTCAGCGTAGGCCCCGGGCGGCCGGCCGGCGGCCCGGGCAGACGCGCGCTGTACCAGTCATGGAGCGGGCCTATCGAGCCGTCTCGGCTGTCTGTACGGTCTGCTGGACCGGAGGGGAGTCGGCCGCGCGGGCCGGGCCGGCGTTCGCCGCCGTGATCAGGGCGACCACCGCCACCACGGCGGCGGCCAGGCCCCTGGCGGTGGGGGTCGCCCCGATCGAGCGCATGCGGGAAGGGGGGAGCGTGGAGGGGCGTCCGTAGCGTTCGTGCACGGCAACCTCGCAACAACAGCGACGTGTTAAGCATGCTTAATGCGCGGTTTAACCTAGGGGCTGATGGAGCCCAACGGCAAGGGGCACTGGGGGAGTTGGGGGGAGTTTGCGGTGCAGGAGCGGGATGATCCGGAGATCGTCGGGCGACGGGTGCAGCAGCTGCGCACGGAACGGGGGCTGACGCAGCGACAGTTGGCCGAGCCCGCTTACACGCCCGCCTATATCTCCACCCTGGAGGCGGGGCGGGTGCGCGCCTCCGACGACGCGCTGCGGCACATCGCCGGGCGGCTCGGGGTCGCCTTCGAGGAACTGGCCATCGGGCGGCCCGCCCATCTCGCCACCGATCTGCGGCTGCGGCTCACCGAGGCACAGCGCACCCTGGCCACCGGGGAGGCCGAGGAGGCGGCCGCGCAGTACGCCGTCCTGTTCGCGGAGGCGGAGACGCACGCGCTCCCGCTGGAGCAGGCCGCCGCGCTGCTCGGACTCGGTGAGTGTGCGCTGGACACCGGAGACCTGGCCGGGGCCCGGGGGCACTTCGAGCGGGCCGAGGAGCGGATGGCCGGGGAACCGCTGCCGGTCCGGGTGCCCGCGCTGCGCGGGCGGGCCGTCTCGCACTACCTCGCGGGTGAACTCCGCTACGCCGTCTACCTGCTGGAGTCCACGCTCGACGAGCTCAACCGCGGCGGTCTGCACGACCCAGACGCCCTGCTGCTCCTGTACGCCAGCGTCATCGGCCCCTACATGGACATGGGCGCCCATGCCCGCGCCGCCCAGGCCGCCGAGTTCGCGCTGGCCCTCGCCCCGCACGTCGCCGACCCCGCGCTGATCGCTCGGATGCACCGCTCCGTCGCCCGCACCCTGCTCGCCGAGGGCCGGGTCGCCGAGGCCGACGCCTCGCTGGCCAAGGCGGCCGAGCTGTACCGCCAGCTGCAACTGCGCACCGAACTCGCCAACTGCCACTGGATGCGCGGGTACGTGTACGCCCAGGACGGCGAACTGGAGCGGGCCGAGGGCGAGTTGCGGGAGGCCATGACCATGCTCTCGGCCACCCGTGCCGCCCTCTACAGCAGCCAGGTCGCCGTCGAACTCGCCGACGTACTGCACCGGCGCGGAAAGTCCGGTGAGGCCGCCGAACTGCTGCACGGGGTGCTGGGGGACCTGTCCTCCGAGCGCGGTGCCGTGCACTCCGCCGCCGCGCACCGGCTGCTCGGCATCATCGCCGAGGACGCCCGCGAGACGGAGGCGGCCGAGGAGCACTACGTCCGCGCCCTGAGCCTCCTGGAGCGGGCGGGCGCCGCCGGCGACCTCGCCGACCTGTGCCGCCTGCTCGGCGACCTGCTGCGCCGTACCGGCCGCGTGGAGGCCGCGCTGGACGCGTACCGGACGGGACTGGGGCACCGTACGGCCCCGGGCACCACGACGCTCGGCCCGGCGCCGGCGCAGCCGCCTTTGTGAGGGTGCGGGGGCTGTTTGCGGCCATGGCGTTGTGCCGCCTGCTCGGTGATCTGCTGCGTCGTACCGGCCGCGTGGAGGCCGCGCTGGGCGCGTACCGGACGGGACTGGGGCACCGTACGGCCCCGGGCACCACGACGCTCGGCCCGGCGCCGGCGCAGCCGCCTTTGTGAGGGTGCGGGGGCTGT
>NZ_JBVHLX010000006.1:383318-402375 GCF_055558775.1 Streptomyces sp. NPDC025638
GTTTGCGGCCATGGCGTTGTGCCGCCTGCTCGGTGATCTGCTGCGTCGTACCGGGCGGGTGGAGGCCGCATTGGGCGCGTACCGGACGGGACTGGGGCACCGTACGGCCCCGGGCACCACGACCCTCGGCCCGGCGCCGGCGCAGCCGCCCTTGTGAGGGTGCTGGGGCCGTTTCGGCCACGGTATGAGGGGTAGTCGGTAGGCCCCTTCCGACGGGAGCGTCGCCCGCCCGGGCTGTTCGGGTTGTGCCGATGCTGAAGGAGGCGGTGCATGTGCAGCGGGTCGACGAGGCGATCGTCGAACGGCTGCGGGGCACGGCGCCCTGGGCCGCGCCCGGACGGGTGTGCGCCCTGGCGGTGGAACTGCTGCCGGTCACCGGCGCGAGCGTGTCGCTGTGCGTCGGGGGGCTGCCCCTCCGGATCGGGGCGAGCGACGAGGCGGCGGCGGGCATGGCCGAGCTGCAGACCACGCTGGGCGACGGCCCGTGCCTGTACGCCGCCGGGATCGCCGCGCCCGTGCTCGCCCGCGACCTCACGGCCGTCCCGGCCGTGCTGCGCTGGCCGGTCTTCGCCCATCAGGCGACGGCCGCCGGGGTACGGGCGGTCACGTCGATACCCCTGGGCGTCGAGCCGGTCTGCGTGGGCACCCTCGACCTGTACGGCGCCGAACCCGGCGATCTGGACGGCGGCGATCTGCACACCGCGCTGGTTCTGGCGGGCGTCCTGACCTCCGCCCTCGTTGCCCTGCCCCGCGCGCAGGAGGGTGCGGAGGAGGGCGCCGACCCGCCCGGAGGGGGCGGGCTGAGCGGTCTGACGGCGGACCACGACCAGATCCACCGGGCCGTCGGCATGGTCATGGCCCAGCTCCGGGTCCCCGCGGACGAGGCGCTCGACCGGCTGCGCGGATACGCGTTCGCGCGCGGCCGTACGGTGCTCGACGTGGCGCACGACCTGGTCGGGCACCGCGGAAGCCTGTACGCGGACTGAGCGCCGGGTCAGGCCTGCGCGCGTCCCTGTTCCCGGACCTGGGCGAGACGCCGGCTGCCGAGTTCGAGGGCCTGGGCGACGGCATCGGAGGGCGGGGTGCCCAGAGAGCCCTCGGTGAGGACGATCGCGTCGTCGCCGACGCGCACGACCGCGACGTCCACGGTGAGGGTGACCGCCTCGCCCTCGTCGTCGACGGTCTGCCCGGTCAGCGTCACCCGCAGACCCTGCCGTGCGTCCCCGACCTGCGGCAACTCGGCCTCGTACACCTGGACGGTCTGGTGCCCCGCGCCGGTGGTGGCCGCCGAGAACTGCGCGCACGTCTGCGGCAGCGTCCTCAGCCAGGCCAGCGTGCGGTCCACGTCGGCCCGTCGGTCGCCGGCCACCTGGTACCGCAGCTGGGCCTGGTCGTCGCCGTCGTCGAGGGCCGTCACGGCGTACGCCCCCGCCGACTGGCCGAGCAACTCGTCGGCGTACAGGGCGTCGAGCAACTGCTGGCACTGAGGGGCCGTGGTGGCCGCCTTCAGCAGCGTGTCCCGCCAGGTGGCGGCCCCCTGGGTCGGCCCCCACGGCACCCCCAGATCCGCCTCCGTGATCAGGGCCGACCTCGCCTGGGCCGCCGTGAGCGCGGGGCCGGCGGACGGGGAGAGCTGTCCGGCGGCGGAGGCGGCGGGGGCCGCCCGCCGGGCCGCCTTCTCCGGATGGCCTGCCAGACAGCCGGAGGCCGTGACCAGCACACCGACGGCGAACAGGGAGGCGGCGAGGCGAGGGGCCGGGCGGACGGACATGGCGGGGCCTCCTGAGCGTGCCGGGACCGGGTACGTGTGTTGATCTCACGGCACCACCCCTCGGCCCCGGCCACCAGCGCGACGAGCCGTCCGGGTGAGGCGCGGCGTCCGGTACGGAAAACCGATCGACCGTGCGTCCGCGCCCTGTTAGCTTCGGCCCATGCAGCGCACCCTGTCGTACCCCTTCCGCACGACGACGCCGGAGAGTGTCCCGGCGCGCTGACAGCTGACCCAGTCCGAAGCCCCGGGGCGAGTGCCCCGGGGCTTTGCCGTGCTCACGGGGTTTCGCCTCCCGCACCGAGGAGACCACCGTGCACGACCACCGCCGGCTCGGCCGAGAGCTCGACCTGTTCGACACCGACCCGCTGATGGGCGCCGGGCTGCCCTACTGGCTGCCCGACGGCGCCGTCGTACGCCACACCCTGGAGGAGTACGTCCGGGACGCGGAACGCGCGGCCGGGTACCGGCACGTGTACTCGCCCGTGCTCGGGAAGCGGGAGCTGTACGAGATCTCCGGGCACTGGGACCACTACAGCGACGACATGTTCCCGCCGATGGAGCTGGGTTCCGAGCAGGTCGTCCTGCGCCCGAGCCTCTGTCCCCACCACGCCCTGATCTACCGCTCCCGCTCCCACAGCTACCGCGAACTGCCCCTGCGCATCGCCGAGCTGGGCGGCATGTACCGCTCCGAGCTGTCCGGTGTGCTCGGCGGGCTCACCCGGGTCCGCGCGATCCAGCTCAACGACGCGCACATCTTCTGCACCCTGGACCAGGCGGTCCAGGAGGCCCGCGCCGCCCTGGAGCTGATCGCCCGCGCCTACGCCGACCTCGGCATCCGCGCCGCCCGGTACCGCCTCTCCCTCCCGGGCGAGGGCGGCAAGTACGTCGCCGACCCGGCGCTGTGGCAGCGGGCCACCGCGCTGCTGAAGGAGGTCCTGGCCGAGTCCGGCGTGGACTACGAGGAGGCGGAGGGCGAGGCCGCCTTCTACGGCCCTAAGATCGACGTGCAGATCGCCGACCCCGCGGGCCGTGAGTCCACCCTCTCCACCGTCCAGATCGACTTCCACCAGCCCGAGCGCTTCGACCTGCACTACATCGGCCCCGACGGGGCGAAGCACCGGCCGGTGATGGTGCACCGCAGCGTCATCGGCAGCGTGGAGCGGGCCGTGGCGCACCTCGTCGAGGAGCACGGCGGGGCCTTCCCGGCCTGGCTGGCGCCCGTGCAACTGGTGGTGCTGCCGGTCGCGGACGAGCAGTCCGCGCGCGCGGAGGCCGTGGTGCGGGAAGCCGTCGCGCGGGGGCTGCGGGCCGAGCTCGCCGCTTTCGGGCAGGGCAGCCTCGGCGCCCGGATCCGGGCGGCGCGCCTGGTCCCGTACCAGGCCGTGATCGGCGCGCGCGAGGCCGACGGCGACGCGGCGGCCCTGCGGCTGCGGGACGGCCGCCGGCCGGGAACCCTGCCCGTCGCCGAACTCCTGGACCGGATCGCCGCCCGGGTCGGGGCCCGCGGGACCGCGCTGTGGGACTGAGGGGCGCATAGGGTCGGGGCGAGGGAAGAGGCACGAGGGACCAGAGAAGGAGCCCCCGCCGTGACCGACCGGACGACCATCCCCGTGATCATCGACTGCGACACCGGCGTCGACGACGCCCTGGCCCTGCTGTTCGCCGTCCGCCACCCCGGCCTGGACCTGCGCGCCGTCACCTGTGTCGCCGGGAACACGAACGTGGACGGGGTGGTCCGCAACACCCTGACCGTGCTGGAGCAGGCGGGCGCCCGTGACGTCCCCGTCGCCCGCGGTGCCGCGCGGCCGCTGATCGAACCGGCCCGCTCGGCCCGGCATGTGCACGGGGAGGACGGGATGGGCGACCTCGGGCTGCCCGCGCCCGCCCGTGCCCCGGCCGACGTGGACGCGGTGACCCTGCTGCGCCGCGAGATCCTCGCCTCGCCGCGCCCGGTGACCCTGATCCCGACCGCGCCCCTGACGAACATCGCGCTGCTCCTGCGCACCCACCCGGAGGTGACCGGCAACATCGAGCGGATCGTGTTCATGGGCGGCGCGGTGGCCACCGGGAACGCCACGCCGGTCGCGGAGTTCAACGTCTGGCACGACCCGGAAGCGGCCGCGATCCTGCTCACCGCGGGGGTGCCGATCACCATGTACGGGCTCGACGTGTTCACCCGGGTCGTGGTCCCGGGCGCCGAGGTGCGGCGGCTGCGGGCGAGCGCGGAACCGGGCACCCGGCTCGCCGGTGAGCTGCTGGCCCACCGCCCCTCCGCCCCCGACCCGGACGGCGACGACCCGGCGGGCGGGCTCGGTGACGCGGGCGCCGTGTGCGCGGTCGCCGACCCGGCCGGCATCGCCACCCGCCCGCTGCCGGTCGAGGTCTCCCTCGCCCCGGGCCCGGCCCGCGGCCAGACGATCGTCGACCGCCGGCCACGTCCCGGGGAGTCCGAGATCCACCACGGCGTACGCGAACAGCCCTTGGTGGACGTGGCGTTGGACGTGGACGTGGAGCGCTATGTGAAGCTCTACCTGGAGACCGTGGAGCGGGCCTAGCGGACGGTCACACCTCGCCGCCGAAGAACACCTGCACTTCCCGGACGAGGCCGCCCCGCACCGTGATCGCCTCGACGTTGCGGTACCGGGCGCCGGTCTCCAGCTCGTACTCGTAGTAGGCGAAGACCAGTTCGTCGTCGGCCGGGGTGACGCGCAGCAGCCGCTGTTCCCTGAGCCGGCCGGCCGTCGGGAAGCACCGGTCGAAGAACGCGGCCCTGTCGATGTGGTCGTCCTGCGGGCTGGTGAAGGTGAAGTCGTCGGCGTAGAGGGGCAGGGCCGCGGCGCGGTCCTGGGCGAGATAGTGCCGGAACACGGCCTCGACGACGTCTTTCGGACTGCCGGTCATATGGCCACCGTAAGGCCGAACGCCCCGGAGCGGGGGTCTCCGGGGCGTTCGTTTCGGGGGTGGTTCAGGAGCGGGCCGTGCGGCGGCGCTTCGTTGCGAAGACGATCGCGGCGCCGCCCGTGAGGAGCACCGCTGCGCTGCCCGCGATGATGCCGCTGGAGCTGCCGCCGCCGGTCTTCGCGAGGTCACCGCCGCCGCCGTTCGGCGTGGGGGCCGGGGCGGGGGTCGACTCGGAGGCGCTCGGGGTGGGGGGCTCGGTCGACGGGGTGTCCGTCGCGGGCGGTGTCGACTCCTCGGCCGGGGTCGAGGGCTGTCCGGACTCCGGGGCGGACGGGGTGGGGGTGGCCGGGGGCTGCGACCCGGTCGTCGTGCAGTCCTTGGTGCCGCCGTTCCAGGCCGCGATCAGCTTGTCCTTGATGACCGGGTGGTCCGGGCCCTTGGGCAGATCGCCGTGCTCGAAGCCGTCGTTCGCGTCCGCCTTGCCGTCGAACTTCACCGCGCCGCGGTAGAGGTCGATCTGGGCGAAGCAGCCCGCGTCCGGCACCGCGATGTCGAGGGAGTCGGTCTGGCCGGGCTTGACCGTCACTGAGTCGAAGTCCACGAAGACCTGCTCGCCGGAGGTGGCGAAGGAGGAACCGTGGGCGAGATAGGAGGCCAGGGACGCGGTGCAGGTGGTGGCGTCGCCGGCGGCACGGACCTTGATGTGGACCTTGCCGTCCTCGGTGGGCTTCAGGTTCTGGTCGTCGACCTTGACCGAGTCGTAGAAGGCGCCGCCGTCGAGCGAGAACTGGCAGCGGTCGGTGCCCGTTTCCGTGCCCGCGCCCGTGCCGGGCCGGTAGGTGCCGCCGGACTTCCAGCCGTCACCGCCGGGCGTGCCCTGGGCCCAGGCGCCGGATGCGGCGGCGACGGAGGCCGCGCACAGGGCGAGCGACGCGGCGCCCGTCCCCAGCAGGCGGCGCACGGTGACACGTCTGGCTATGGACATACGTATCCCATCTCAGGAGCTCGAAGAGAGCGGCAAGGAAACACCGGCCCCATTGGTCACATGCGGCACAGCGTGAGCACATGGTGGTTCCCGCGGTTTAGACCTGTCAACCTGCGCCGATGCAGGGGGAGTTGACGCGCCCGTCACTGGTAGATGACGGCCTGCCGCCACCAGTCGGGGTTCCTGGGGGAAGGGTCGGTCACGCGGGCTCCTTCCGGAAGGAGGTCTATCCACGCAGCTTCGCCGACGCGGACGGCGACGGGCTGGGCGACATCAAGGGCGTCACCCAGCGCCTGAACCACCTGGCCGCCCTCGGCGTCGACGCCCTGTGGCTCAGCCCCTTCTACCCCTCCGAACTTGCCGACGGCGGCTACGACGTCGCCGACCACCGCGACGTGGACCCGCGCCTGGGCACCCTGGACGACTTCGACGCCATGGTTGCCGAGGCCCACCGCCTGGGCCTCAAGGTGATCGTCGACCTCGTGCCCAACCACACCTCGCATCTGCACCCCTGGTTCCAGGAGGCCCTGCGCGCGGGCCCCGGCTCCCCGGCCCGCGACCGCTACGTCTTCCGCCCCGGCCGCGGCACGCACGGCGAACTCCCGCCCACCGACTGGCAGTCGGTCTTCGGCGGCAGTGCCTGGCGCCGAGTTTCCGACGGCGACTGGTACCTCCACCTCTTCGCCCCCGAACAGCCCGACCTCGACTGGGACAACGAGGAGGTCCGCGCCGACTTCCGTACGACCCTGCGCTTCTGGTGCGACCGGGGCGTCGACGGCTTCCGCGTCGACGTGGCGCACGGTCTGGCCAAGGACCTCACCGACCCGCTGCGGGACGTCGGCGACGTGGGCGCGACGGGTGAGGAGGCCCTGGACCGGGCGGTGCCCGGCACGCACCCGTACTGGGACCGCGACGAGGTCCACGAGATCTACCGGGACTGGCGCAAGGTCCTCGACGCCTACTCCCCGCCCCGCACGGCGGTCGCCGAGGCCTGGGTGCCGGACGCCCGGCGCGCGCTGTACGCCCGGCCGGACGAACTGGGCCAGGCCTTCAACTTCGAGTATCTGCAGACGGGCTGGGACGCGGACGCGCTGCGCGAGGCGATCGGCGCCTCACTGGCCACGGCCCGCACCGTCGGGGCCTCCGCCACCTGGGTCCTGTCCAACCACGACGTGGTGCGCCACGCCTCCCGGCTGATCCTGCCGCCCGGCACGGACGAGAACGCCTGGCTGCTCTCCGGCGGCCGGGCACCGCGGACCGACGAGGCGGCGGGCCTGCGCCGGGCCCGGGCGGCGGCGCTGCTCATGCTGGCGCTGCCCGGATCGTCGTACCTCTACCAGGGCGAGGAACTGGGCCTGCCCGAGGTGGCGGACCTGCCCGTGCCCGTTCTCCAGGACCCCGTCTGGGAGCAGACGGGCCGCGTCCGCAAGGGCCGGGACGGCTGCCGGGTGCCGCTGCCGTGGACCAGGACCGGGCCGTCGTACGGCTTCGGGCCGGGCGGGGCCTGGCTGCCGCAGCCGGCGTCCTTCTCCGCGTACGCCGTGCAGGCGCAGTCCGGTACGGAGGGCTCGACCCTGGAGCTCTACCGCACGGCCCTGCGCCTGCGCCGGAAGCTGCAGGAGGGCGAGACGCTGACCTGGGCGCCCGAGGCTGCCGCCGGGGTCCTGGACTTCACCCGCACGGAGGCCTGGCGCTGTGTCACCAATCTGTCCGCCGCGCCGGTCCCGCTTCCGCCCGGGGAGGTGCTGCTGACCAGCGCGCCCCTGCGCGAGGGGCGGCTGGACCGGGACACGACGGTCTGGCTGGGCGCCGGCTAGCGCACCGTGGGGCTGGGACTGGGGGTGGCGCCGCCGGCACCGGCACCGCCGCCGCCACCGGCGAGACCGTTGATGTCCACCGGGGTGGAGGTGGCGTTCGGCGGTGGGGTGAGCACGACCTGCGGCTGCCCGGCGGGCGGGGGCGGCGGGGTCATGTCGGAGTCGGGCAGCTTCGGCGGGGTGGTCTGCTGGAAGATGGTCTGGTCGAAGTCGACCAGGCCGGTCTTCTCCATCACCGTGATGTGGTCGAGCACGGTGTCGTTGGCCTGGTCGGCCAGGGCGCGCACGAGCGTGTTCTTGGTGGTGGACCGGATCTTCGCCACCGTGTTGAAGATCGAACCGTGCGTCATCCGCAGGATGTTGGCGAAGTCGGAGTCGAACTTCTTGCCGCTCTCGGACTTCAGCTGGGTGACGAAGCCCTCCTGCTGCGGACTCGCGATGTTGGGCAGGGTGATGTTCAGCATGGGCGCGATCTTGCGGCAGGTGGCGTCCAGCGCGGCATGCCCGTCGACCAGGTGCTGGCTCGCGGTGATGACCGCCTTCGTGGTGCCCTTCTGCAGCCCGATCTGACCGACCGGGTACTCCCACAGACCGGCCGCGCGCACCTTGACCACGAAGTCCCGGTCGCCCTCGGTCAACGGCCCCCACTGCGTCTGGGCGATGACGAGGTCCGGCGAACTGGAGACCTTGCTCACCCCCAGCATGCTCGGGTAAAGGAGCGCCCCCAGGGTCAGGCTCAGGGCACCGCCCACGAAGAGAGTTCCCGTCGCGTTCCGCGAAAAGCGCACCATGCCTCCTGCCGGTCGTGGATCCCTTCAGCAGTACGGATCACGAAGGGCCGGGAGTCTTTTGATTTGGCAAAAACTCTGCCCGGGTGTGAACCGGCCCCGGTTGACGGAATGTTGACCCGCTTGCGGGAGAGTCCTGGTGAGCCCCCGACCTAGATTCGCGGCATGCCCCCACAACCTCCCCCGAGAGTTCCCGCTTCTCTTCCCGTCCTGCCCTATCGCAAGCCCACCAAGGGCCGTGACTACTGGGTGCTGGACGATGTGCTGCCCGATGTGGACGCCGTGCGGGAGCGGTGTCTCGGCAAGGACGACTGGGTCAAGGGGTATCCGTACACCTCGGAGACCTGGCCGGGACTGCGCACCATGCCCGGGCTCGAACCCGCCGAACTGGGCCGGGTGGAGCGGCTGGTGAAGAAGGCCACCGGCGCCAAGGAACTGTGGGTGCAGCAGGCGCCCGGCGGCGGGACCCTCAACCACAACTGCGTGCAGGTGGTGGGCGAGGGCGAGAGCGAGCCCCGGCCGCACACCGACTCGCGTGCGCTGTGCCGGTATGCCGCCGTGCTGTATCTCAACCCCGGTGTGCCCAAGGACTGCGGGACCAGTTTCTACCGGCAGTCGATGCCCGGCGGACGCCTCGGCGGCAACGTCGTCCAGGCCCCGCACAACAACCTCGTCGAGGCCCTGGGGACGCGGTTCGTGGCGCCCGGCGCGTTCGAGGAGGACGTACGGGTTCCGCACAAGTACAACCGGCTGCTCCTCTACAACGCCAACCTCGTGCACAGCGCGACCGGTTACTCCGGCAGGACGCTGGAGGAGAAGCGGATGACGGCCGTCTTCTTCTGGATGGCCTGAGCGGATGGCTTCAGCGGATGGCCTGAGCCGGGTCGGGGGCGGTCAGTAGCGCAGGGCCGTCCCCACCTCCGTCTTCACCTCGCCCGAGAGGTTGTGCGTGCTGCGGGCCGTCCCCGTCCCGGTCCTGCCCGCCGCCACGTCCGTGATGGTGACGACCACCGTGTCGAGGAGGTTGCCGCCCGTGTCCTTGAAACTGACCTGGACGGCGAAGGACTTGGCGGAGTCCGCCGTGTTGTTCGCCGTGACCTCCACCGTGGTGCGGCCGTCGGAGGCGGTGGCGGGCGTGCCGAGCTTCACCTCGTCCTTGGCGTTGACACCGTTCTTCACCTCGGCGAGCCGCCGCCGGGCCTCCGCGGACGCCGACGCGACCACGTCCTGGCCCTTCGAGGCGAGGGAGGACGCGGCCGACGCCGCCTTGCTGACGGCGGCCGACGCGGCCTTGCTCGCGGTGGACGACGCGTTGCCGCCGTCGGAGCAGCCGCTCAGTGCCGTGCCCAACGCCGCCGCCAGCACCAGCGCCGCCCCCGTTCGATAACCCGCCATCATGTACGCCTCCATCGGTGTCACCCGGCCAGGCTGTCCCTCCCAGTCAAGATCCGGATCGGCGCCACCGCATGTCGACGTCAGCCGTACGGCGCAACGCCCGGCTGCCCCGTCCTCACCCGCTTCGGGTGAGGCCATGACGCACCTGCCGTGCGCAGGCTGAGGGCAGCAGACAGCCGCGGCCGGGTGACCGCCCGGGGCGGCGGGAAACCCGGAGGGAAGACGTGGACACGGTGTACCTCGCGTACGACTATCCGCTGCTGAGCGCGTTCTGGACGATGCTGTGGTTCGTCCTGCTGGTGATGTGGTTCGTCCTGCTCTTCAAGGTGATCGTGGACGTGTTCCGGGACGACTCCCTGAGCGGCTGGGCTAAGGCGGGCTGGCTGGTGTTCGCCATCGTGCTGCCCTTCGTCGGCGTCCTGGTCTATGTCATCGCCCGCGGCAAGGGCATGGGGCAGCGCGAACTCGCCGAGGCGCGCGAGCGGCAGGAGGCCTTCGACTCGTACGTCCGTGAGATGACGGCCCCGCAGAGCCGGCCCAGCAGCTCGGACGAGCTCGCCAAGCTGTCCGAACTGCGCAACCACGGTGACATTACGGAGGACGAGTTCCGCCGGGCCAAGGAAATGGTGCTGAGCGGCCGTTCCCCGAGATGAAACGAACGTGAGCGGCGGCCGGAACACCGGATGGGCTCGGCTGGCCCTGCTCGCCCTGGCGGCCGGCGTACTGGTGCCGCTGCTGGCGGCCGGGCTGAAGAGCGTGCTGTGGGCGCTGGCCGGCCTCGCGGGGCTGGCCCTCACCGCCGTCGGGCTGTGGTGGGCCCTCGCGCACACCGGCGTCGTACGGGCCGTGGGGATGCTGCTGGCGGTGGCCGCCCCGCTCGCGGTCCTCGTCCTGTTCGCCGCACACGGGCTGATCTGGGAGGCCTCCCTCTCCCTGGGCCTGTGGATACTGGCGGTCACGGCCGCGCGGATCGCCCTGACGCCCTCGGGAGTGGCCTCCGGGCGCCACTGTGACACGGGCCCCGCCGAGCCGCCGCGCGCTGCGTGGCTCCTGATGAACCCGAACGCCGGCGGCGGCAAGGTGGCCCGCTTCCATCTGGCCGAGCGGGCCCGGGCGGCGGGCGCCCGGGTCGTCCTGCTGGACCCCTCGCAGCACCCGGACGTGGCGGAGCTGGCCCGGCGCGCGGTGGCGGAGGGCGCGGACCTGCTGGGCGTGGCCGGCGGGGACGGCACACAGGCCCTGGTGGCGGAGGTCGCGGCCGACCACGACCTGCCCTTCGTGGTGATTCCGGCCGGTACCCGCAACCACTTCGCCCTCGACCTCGGCCTCGACCGAGAGGACCCGGCTGCCTCCCTGGAGGCGCTGACCGACGGCGAGGAACTCCGGGTCGACCTCGGGTTCGCCGCCGACCGGGTGTTCGTCAACAACGCCTCGTTCGGCACGTACGCGGCCGTGGTGGGCGAGGCCGCCTACCGGAACCGGAAACTGCGCACGGTCCTGCGCACCCTGCCCGACCTCCTCACCGGCGATGAGGCGCCCCGGCTGGGGATGCGGTCGGGAAAGCGGCACCTCGACGGGCTGCAGGCGCTGCTCGTCAGCAACAACCCCTACCGGCGCGCCGCCGACGCCTCCCGCCCGGGCCGCAGGGAGTCCCTGGACTCCGGGCTGCTGGGCGTGGTGTGCGTGCGGATCGGCAGTACGGCTCAGGCGGCACGGCTGGTGAGCGGCGCGCGCTCGCCGGGCCTGACGCGGCTGACCGCGAGGGAGGTGGTGGTCGAGGCGGCCACACCCACCGTCCCGGTCGGCGTGGACGGGGAGCACACCATGCTGCCCGCACCCGTCGTGTGCCGCATCGTCCCCGGGGCACTGCGGGTACGGGTACCACGCCGTCGCCCCGGTGCCCCGGCAAGCAGACCGACGGCCGACTGGCGCCGGGTGCTACGACTGGCGCTGCGGCCGGGGTGTCGTGCCTGAGGGGGAGCGGCCGCCGGGTCTGACGCGGCTGACCGCGAGGGAGGTGGTGGTCGAGGCGGCCACACCCACTGTCCCGGTCGGTGTCGACGGGGAGCGCCGACTGGCGGCGGGTCCTGCGGCCGGCGCTGCGGCCGGGCGCCGTGCCTGAGCTGGTGAGCGGTGCGCGCTCGCCGTGGGAGGTGGTGGTCGAGGCGGCCGCGCCCACCGTTCCGGCCGGTGTCGACGGGAGCGCCGACAGGCGTCGGGTCCTGCGGCCGGGGTGCCGTGCCCGAGGGAGGAGCGGGAAGCGGGGCCTACGCCGGTGTGGTGGTTCTGGTGAGGTGTCTGGCCGTGAGCTTGCCCAGTTCCCACAGGATCAGCAGGACCAGCGGCGGTACCAGGGCCCAGCCGAACTGCCGCGCGGTGATCTGAGTCGTACCCAGGAGCCGCTGGAACCCGTCCATCTGCGTGACCAGCACCGCGAGCGCGAGTTCCACGAGCATCGCCCAGTTCATCTGTTTGCTGTCGAAGCTCGCGGTGGTCAGGACGGTCTCCGTCTCGCTGCGGCACTCCAGCGCGGCCACGATCAGACAGAGCGCGAAGGAGGTGAACGCGATCGACTGGCCGACGGCGGTGCTGCCGTAGTGCGACTCGCCCAGCTTGATCAGGGCCAGCAGGCCGATCGTGATCACCAGCCCGGACAGCCCGACCGTGATCATCACGCCCCGGGTCAGCACGGGCTCGCCGCGCGGTCGTGGCCGGCGCTCCATGAGCCCCGGGCTCTGCCGGTCGAAGCCGAGCGCGAAGCCGAAGGCGGCGTTGACGAAGAAGTGGATCCACAGCACCTGGGCCGGGGAGAAGGGCTCACCCGCCGCGATGTCGAACAGGGTCGCGCCGAGGAACGTCAGCACGAACACGACCAGGAGCACCAGGACGAAGCGGATGTACTTGGTGAGGTTGTCGTAGATCTTGCGGCCCTGCTCCACCGCGAAGACGATCGTGGCGAAGTTGTCGTCGGCCAGCACCATCCGCCCGGCGTTCTTGGCGACCTCGGTCCCGGAGCCCATGGCGATGCCGATGTCGGCCGCCTTGATGGCCGGGGCGTCGTTGACACCGTCCCCGGTCATGGCCACCACATCGCCCTTCTTCTTGAGCGTGTCGGCGATCAGCACCTTGTGCTCGGGCGCGACCCGGCCGACCACCCCGATCCCGTCGATCCGGGCGAGCCGCTCGCTCTCCGGCAGCGCGGCGAAGTCGGCGCCCAGCACGGCCTCGCCCTCGATACCCAGCTGCCGCGCGATGGCGGCACCCGTCACGACGTCGTCTCCGGTCACCATCCGCACCCGGATGTGCGCGGACTGCGCGTCGGCCACCGCGGCCCGGGACTCCTTGCGCGGTGGGTCGACCATGCCGACCAGGCTCGTCATCTGCAGGTCGGTGACATGGGCGAGCAGGTCGCCGGCGGGATCGAAGGCGGCGGGGTCGAGGTCGCGGCGCGCGGCGGCCATCACCCGCAGGCCCTCGCCGCCCATGCGCTCGACATGCGTCTGGGCCCGCTGCCGCAGTTCCTCGTCCCAGGGGACGCTCGTACCGTCCCGCAGCGCGGTGGCGGCCCGGTCCATGACCGCGGGTGCCGCCCCCTTCACGAAGCACCGCACGACCGGACGGCCCGCCGCGTCCGTGGCCGAGTGGAAGGTGGCCATCAGCTTGTACGAGGGGTCGAACGGCAGCGTGGCCAGCCGGGGCAGCCGGTCCCGGGTGGCGTCGATGTCCAGCCCGGCCTTGTGCCCGAGCACCAGCAGGGCACCCTCGGTGGGGTCGCCGACCACCGCGCCGTCCACCAACCCCGCGTCGCTGGCCAGCACATACGGCAGGATCGCGTCCTCCAGGCCCGGGTTGCTGCCGACGGCGTGGTGGATCCTGCCCTCCAGGCCGTACCCGGTGCCGGACACGGTGTAGCGGTCGCCGGGGTCGAGGACCTCGACGACCGTCATCTGGTTCATGGTGAGGGTGCCGGTCTTGTCGGAGTTGATGGCCGAGGTGAACCCCAGCGACTGCACCGACGGCAGGTCCTTCACGATCGCCTGACGCTCGGCCAGGTCGACCCCGCCGATCGACAGGATGGTCTGGGTCACCGTGGGCAGGGCCTCCGGAATGGCGGCGATGGCCAGCGAGACGGCGCTCACGAAGAGCGCGTCCCACGCCTCGCCGCGGCCGCGCCCCAGGACGAACATCACGATCATCGTCAGTCCAGCCGCCCCGGTGATCCACAGGGTGAGCCGGTTGAGCTCCCGGTCCAGCGGCGAGGCCTCGCGGGGCGTCGCCGACAGCATCCCGGAGATACGGCCGAGTTCGGTGCCGGCGCCGGTGTCCGTGACGATCACCGTCGCGCTGCCGTGCGTGACCGGCGTGTTCATGAACGCCATGTTCGTGCGGTCGCCCGGTGCCAGATCGCCGCCGGCCAGGGTCGAGGGGTCCTTGGCGACCGGCACGCTCTCGCCCGTCAGTGCCGACTCGTCGATCTGCAGGGCGCTGGCCGCGACGATCCGGCCGTCGGCGGGGACCTCGTCCCCCGCGGCCAGGAGCACGACGTCGCCGACGACGACCTCCTCGGCCGGGATCTCCGATTCCGCCGCGTCCCTGCGCACCCGTGCGGTCGCCTGCAGCATCGACTTGAGCGCGTTCATGGCGCTCTCGGCCTTGCCCTCCTGCCGCATGCCGACGACCGCGTTGAGGACCGTCAGCACGAGCAGCAGGATGCCCGTGTTCCACTCCGCGATCAGGAAGGACACCACGGCGGCGGCGACCAGGACCAGTTGCATGTAGCTGCGGTACTGGGCCAGATAGCGGCGCCAGCCCGGCAGGGTTTTCTCCTCCGGGAGCGCGTTCGGGCCGTTCTGCGCCAGGAGTTCGGCCGCCCGCGCCGAGGACAGTCCCACGGCCGGATCCACCCCGAACGCGGCGGCGACCTCCTGCGGCGGGCGCGCGTACCACGCCCGGTCCTGCGTCGCCCCATCGTGCGGGGCATCCGTCTGCGCGGTCATGGCGCGGGCCTCCTCTCAGCCCTTCTTCCAGCCTCTTCCGGCCTCTTCCAGCCCTTCTTGTTCCAGCCTCATTCAGCCCTTCTTGCCGGATCCCCCGGACGAGACCGAGGCGGCGTACGGGTCGTCGGCGGCACCCTTGGGCGCCTCGTGCTCCAGCTCCCGCTTCACCACGGCCAGTTCGTGCCGGGTCTCATCGCTGACCTGCGGGTACCGGGGATCGATGCCGATCAGGGTGTGCGCCAGCACCGCGGCGGCGCAGACGCGCGCGAACCACTTGTGGTCGGCCGGTATGACGTACCAGGGCGCCCAGCGTGTGCTGGTGGCGGACAGCATCTCGGAGAACACCCGCTGGTAGTCGTCCCAGCGGGCCCTCTCCCGGGCGTCGGCGGGCGAGAACTTCCAGTTCCGCTCGGGCACGTCGATGCGCTTGAGGAAGCGGATGCGCTGCTCCTCCTTCGACAGGTTCAGGAACATCTTCACGACCCTGAAGCCGTTGTCGGTGAGATAGCGCTCCCAGTCGTTGATCTCCCGGTACCGCCGCTCCCACACGTCTCCGCGCCGGGCCGCCTCCGGCAGCTTCTGCCGGTGGAGGTTCTCGGGATGCACCCGTACGACGAGGACCTCCTCGTAGTGGGAGCGGTTGAAGATCCCGATCTCGCCGCGCCGCGGCAGATGCCGGTTGTAGCGCCACAGGAAGTCGTGGTCGAGCTCCTCGGCCGAGGGCACCTTGAAACTGGTGACGCGCACACCCTGTGGATTGACGCCGCTCATCACATGGCGGATCGTCCCGTCCTTGCCGGCCGCGTCCAGCGCCTGCAGACACATGAGGACCCCGTAGGTGTCCTGGGCGGCCAGCCGCTGCTGGTAGTCGGAGAGCAGTTCGATGCCGTTGCGGAGCAGTTCGACGCCCTCCTTGTTCTTGCGGGCGCCCGCCGTCTTGTAGCCGGGGTCGAAGTCCTCCGCCAGATGCACCTTGGTGCCGGGCGGAACCCGCAGGGGCTCTATGAAGTCCGCGATGCGCTCGGCTCTCTCGTCGGCCATCGTCCACCGTCCCTTCCGCCACGCAGGCCATGCAGGCCATGCAGGCCATGCAGGCCATGCAGCCGCGCGGACCCGCCGACACCGGGGCCGCGCAGGGGCAGCGTCCCTCGGCCGAACGGGGGGCGGCCTCACCCACGACGGGTGGTTCGGCGTCGTACGAAGGCGGTCCGACCGTGCCGGCCGGTCATGGGCATGTCGCCTGGCTCGGGTCCCGTTCCATGAGGCAGGATGCGCGGGTGAACGACCACATAGCGCAGTCCCCGCAACCCCCCGTCCTGCGGCCGGTCCGAGGTGCCGCCCAGGTCGCCGTCGCCGCTCTTCTGCTCGCCGGTGCCGCCTGGGTGGTCCGGGCGGTGTGGGAGATCCGGCTCGCCGTGGCGGGGGAGCCCGCCTCCGGGCCGCCGGACCAGGGCGACGGCAACCATCGCGTGCTGACGGCGCTGGAGGACTCGTACCACTTCGTCGTCTCGGTCGGCGGGGTTGCCGCGCTGATCTGCGCCTTCGCGTTCCTGTCGTGGCTGTGGCGGGTCCGGGACAACGCCCGGATCCTCTCCGGCCGCCCGGCACGCCACCTCGGAATCTGGGTCTACCTGGGCTGGATCGTGCCCATCGTGAACCTCTGGGTGCCCCGCGGACTGGTCGCGGACGTCTACGAGCGGAGCACCGGGGGCAAGCCGGCGCCGCTGGTCCTGAACGTCTGGTGGGTGCTGTGGCTCGTCGGCATGCTCAGCGGGGTCGGGCTGGTGTACGAGGACTCGAAGGACAAGGTCATCGAGCGGGCGTACACGGAGCCGTGGCCCCTGCTGGCGTCCGACGCGGCGGTGGTGGGCGCGGCCGTGGCCGCCGTGTTCGTCGTACGCGCGGTGACCGCCGCACAGGTGGAGCGCGGGGCTGCGGACACCGCCGCGCCGGTCGCACCCGCACCGGCCGCCTGAGACGGGTCCGGGGGCGTGACCCCGGCTCGGCCTACGGGTGCGGCGTCCCCGGGAAGGCAGTACGGTCACGCGTCATGAGCACCATTGCCATTGTCGGGGCCGGTCCCGGACTGGGTGCGGCCGTCGCGCGCCGGTTCGGGCGTGAGGGGTACGGCGTCGCGCTCGTCGCCCGCGACCGGGCCCGGCTGGACGCCCTCGTCGGCGAACTGGGCGCCGAGGGGATCACCGCGCGCGGGTTCGTCGCCGACGTGCGCGACCCGGAGGCGCTGGCGGCGGCCCTCGCCGCGGCGGGCGAGGAGGTCGGGCCGGTCGAGGTGCTGCAGTACAGCCCGGTGCCGCAGCGGGACTTCATGCGGCCGGTGCTGGAGACCACGCACCAGGATCTGCTCGGGCCGGTCGAGTTCTCGGTGTACGGCCCCGTCGTCGCCGTCCAGCAGGTGCTGCCCGGCATGCGGGCCCTGGGCCGCGGCACGATCCTGTTCGTCAACGGCGGCAGCGCGGTCGTCCCGCACCCGGAGCGCGCGGGCACCTCCATCGCGTTCGCCGCCGAGAGCGCCTACGGCCATCTGCTGCACGACCGGCTCGCCGCGGAGGGCATCCACGTCGCCCAACTCGTCGTCCCCGGCTCGATCGTGCCGGGGCATCCGCGCAAGGACCCCGCCGTGCTCGCGGAGACCCTGTGGGGCATGCACCGGGACCGGCACGGCTTCCGGCACTACGCCGACGACCTCGACAGCTGACCCGGACACCTTCCTTCTCGATCACTTGTTCGACCCGTCGGGGACTGCTCCGCAGTGTCGGAAATCAATTCGTGCGCAACGATGGTGGTAGATCCGGAATGCACCGGAACGCACCGGAGCGCACCCTCTGAAGGGGGTCGAGATGGCTGTTGAGATCCCTCCCCTGATAAAGCCCTCGCGGCTCAGGCGCCGCGGAGGCCTGCTGGGCGAGTGCCTGGCAGAGTTCCTGGGGACCTTCGTCCTCATTTCGTTCGGTTGCGGTGTCGTGGCGATGGCGGTCGCGGCGCTGCCCGGCTCGGGCCGTGCCGCGACACCCACGACGATCTTCCTGGCGGCGGGTGACTGGCTGCTGATCACCTGGGGCTGGGCCCTGGCCGTGGTCTTCGGCATCTACGTGGCCGGCGGCGTCAGCGGAGCGCACATCAACCCGGCGGTGACGCTGGCGTTCGCCGTGCGCCGCAAGTTCCCCTGGATCAAGGTCCTCCCGTACTGGCTGTCGCAGGTCCTCGGCGCGCTCGCCGGGGCGGCGCTGGTGCTGGGCGTCTACCACGACGCGATCAACGCGTACGACACGGCCTCGAAGGATCCGCATGTGGGCGGGAAGACGCTCGCCACGTTCTCGATCTTCGCCACCTTTCCGGCGCCGTACTTCCACGGCGGTGTCTGGGGGCCGCTGATCGACCAGATCGTCGGTACCGCCTTCCTGGTGATGTTCGTCGTGGCGGTCATCGACCTGCGCAACACGGCGGTGCAGGCGAATCTCGGCCCGCTGGTGATCGGCTTCGCCGTCGCCGCCGTCGGCATGTCCTACGGGGCGAACGCCGGATACGCCATCAACCCGGCCCGTGACTTCGGACCGCGTCTGCTCACCTGGTTCGCCGGATGGGACGGTTACGCCTTCCCGGGGGACGGGGCGTGGTTCAGCAACTACTTCTGGATCCCCATAGTCGGGCCGCTGATCGGCGGTGTGATCGGGGTCCTGGTGTACGACCTGTTCATCAGCGACGTACTGCACGCCCGAGCGAAGCTGGGCGAACTCCCGGAGCCGGGCCGCACGCGTCCCACGATCGAGGAGTGACGCCACCGGGTGCGGGGTGACCGGTGGTTCCGGCCGCCCCCGCTCACGCCCCGCTGTGCGCCGACAGCCGGTCGAGCCCGTGCCGAAGAGGGTGCGGACGTGGAGCGGGGCGAGGACGCGGCCGACCAACTCGCGGGCGTCGGGCGGGTACTCGCGCCGCGGGTGCCGGCACGGTCGAGCATCTCCCGGATCTGACCGGCGCGTTCGGCCGGGGACCGGGGCCCTTCGGGTCCGCTCACGTCGCGGGCCACGCCTGCCGCGCGGGCCCGCAGGCCGCCCGCGAGTGTGCGGTGTCGGGGATGGGTGACCCGCACCCGGCGGTCGGCAGGGTGCGGGTCACCTCCGTGGGCAAGGCCCCGATGGTGCCTCGGCGGCGGTGGATGCCGGAGTCGCCCGCACCCGCCCGCGCCGCCACTTCGGCGACCGCGAAGTCGCCGTAACCGCGCGGGCGACCAGCTCGGCGACGGCCCGGTGCGCCGCCGCCCGCACCCGGGCACGGGCGTCGCCGGGCCGCCGGGTCACCTCCGTGGGCAAGGCCCCGATGGTGCCTCGGCGGCGGTGGATGCCGGAGTCGCCCGCACCCGCCCGCGCCGCCACTTCGGCGACCGC